>DASXVK010000809.1:0-1666 GCA_036504295.1 Polyangia bacterium | reverse complement strand
GACCTTGACGGCGACGTGGACGTGAACGGGGTCGCCACCGTTGACGACGGCCCGTCAACGTGGACCGACCACGTTCAGGTCCAAGTCGCCGTCAAAGTCCACGTCCACGACTACGTCAAGGTCAACGTCCACGCTCGCGGTGACCTCAGAACGACCCGCCGATGAACAGGTAGAACTGGTTCACCCCGCCGGTCATCAGGCCGCGGGCGAAGCCCATCGTGATCGTGTTCTGCACGTAGTAGCCGATGATGCTGTCGAGGCTGATCTGGCCGCCGACGCCCGCCTTGAAGCTCGCCAGGTCGAGGTTGCCGTAGAACGCGTTGCCGTAGTCGGCGAAGACCGCGCCGTAGATGCGCGACACCCAGAACGGCAGCGTGAGCACGCCCCGCTCGATGAACGCGATCGGGAAGCGGTACTCGGCGTTGAGCAGGTGGTACTGGTCGCCGTAGAGGCTGTAGGGCGCGTAGCCGCGCAGGGCGGGGCCGCCGTAGCGGCCGGCGCGCGGGTCGATGTAGGTGCGCAGCAGATCCTGCTGCGGCTGGTAGCCGCCGAGCCAGTAGATCCCGCGCCGCTGGAGGTTGCCGATGCCGAGGCCGCCGGCGTAGCGCAGCGCGAGCACGTGGCGGGCGATGAGCGGGTTCGCGATGTACTCGTTCCACACCCAGTCGGCGGTGACGACCTCGTACTGGCTGCCGAGGACGGGGTGCATGGCCGAGACGCCCACGTGCAGGTAGCGGCCGCGCTCGGCGGTGATCGAGTAGAGGTAGCCCTGGGCGTCGTAGTAGTCCGCGCTGGCCGAGACGCTCGCGAGCCGGCCCTCCTCGGGGATCCCGGGGATGAGCTGGTTCGGATCGTGCGTCACCCGGTACATGTTGTGGTTCTGCAGGTACTCGAGGCGATACGACGCCGACACCGACGCGCTGCGGTCGGCGGTCTGCAGCACCGGGAGCGAGATGCTGGCCGAGCCGCCGACGTCGGTCTCGGTGAAGCCGACGTTGCGCCCGTCGACAAAGAGGCCGCCGCGCTGGCCGATGGAGCGGAAGACGCCGAGCCCGAGGCTCGGCCACAGGCCGTTGTACCAGTACGACCCGCTGGCGTTCACCGTCGACTGGGCGAAGCCGTAGGTGAGCGCGAGCGCCCAGTAGTGGAGGCCGACCGCGTCGCTGCCGGCGGTGGTGAGCGTGAGCGCCTGGCCGAAGGAGTCGGGCGCGTAGTTGAGCGCGTAGGTGCGCGGCCACACCGACCGCCACGCGCTGTACGGGCGATCGGCCTTGATGACGGCCGTGGTGTCCGGGATCTCGGCCGGATCGGGGCGGGTGTTCATGGTCGGCAGCGCCTCGAGGAAGCGCGCCGGGTCGAGGCGGGTGAGGTGGATATCGAAGCCGTCGGCGCCGAAGCCCTGGTAGGCGAGCAGCGTGCCGTCGGGCGAGGGCGCCGGGCGGAAGGCGCCGCCGAGGACGTTGGTCACCTGCCACAGCTTCCCGGTCGCCACCTCGTGGGCGTAGACGTTGTAGATGCCGCTGCGGTCGCTCGAGAAGAGCAGGTAGCGGCCGTCGCGGGTGAAGACCGGGTCGAGGTCGAGGAAGCGGTCGTGCGTGACGCGCGTGAGCGTGCGCGTCACGACGTCGTAGAGCGCGATGTCGCGGTAGCCGCCCTTCTCCCAGAC
>DASXVK010000808.1:0-5789 GCA_036504295.1 Polyangia bacterium | reverse complement strand
GTGTGAGCACGGCGGGGAGCCTGGCCCCGGGCTCCGCGCGCAGCACCGGCGTGCGAAGTCGGGCTTCCCAAGCCTCACGTCGCTGGAACGCCTGCCTAGAACTCGACCGCCCTGGCGCGCCCCCCCCGACTGCTTGCATCGCACCCGCCGGACGAATAGAGTCGAACGACATGTCTCGCGCCGCCCCGGTGGGCCTCTCGGCCGCCCTCGCCGCGGTCGTCGATCCGGCGCGCGTCTCGAGCGCGCGCGCGGATCGCGCCGCCTACGCGCGCGACCTGTGGCCCCGCGATCTCATCGCGCTCATGCACGGCGATGCGGCGCCCCACCCGCCGGACCTCATCGTCTGGCCCGAGACCACGGCGGAGGTCGCGGCCATCGTGCGGCTCGCGGCCGCGCGGGGCGCCCCGCTGGTGCCGTTCGGCGGCGGCACGGCGGTGACCGGCGCGGCGGCGCCGGCCCGCGGCGGCATCGTCCTCGACCTCAAGCGGATGAACCGCCTCACCGCGCTCGACCCCGACGCGCTCTGCGCCACCTTCGAGGCGGGGATCGTCGGCGAGCACCTCGAGCACGAGCTCGGCCGCCGCGGCTTCACCATGGGCCACCTGCCCTCGTCGATCGCCTGCTCGACGCTCGGCGGCTGGCTCGCGACCCGCTCCGCCGGCCAGGCCTCGACGCTCTACGGCAAGATCGAGGACATCGCCCTCGGCCTGACCGTGGTCACCGGCGCGGGCGAGATCCTCGAGACCTCCCCGCGCGACGGCCGCGGCCCCGACGCGACGCAGCTCTTCATCGGCAGCGAGGGGACGCTCGGCGTGATCACCGCGGCGACGATGCGGGTCCGCCCGGCGCCCGCGGTGCGGCTCATGCGCGCCTGGGCGTTCCCGCGGCTCACCGCCGGGCTCGAGGCCATCCGGCGCGTGCTCCAGCGCGGCCTGCGGCCGGCCGTGGCGCGGCTCTACGACGAGGTCGATACGTTCGTGACCGGCTTCGCCGAGACCGACGACGAGTGGCGCAGCCGGCTCGGACGGCGCGGGCCCGGCCCGGAGCGCCGCCTCGACGGGCTGAAGCGCTGCCTGCTGCGCGAGCTCCTGCCGCGCGCCGGCGCGGTGAACCGGGCGGCCGAGGTCGTCGCCGGGCGCCTGGGGCGGCGCGGCTGCCTGCTCATCACCGGCTTCGAGGGCGACGCGGTACTGGCCGCCGCCGAGGCGCAGGTCGCCGCGGCGGAGATCGGGCGCACCGGCGGCCGCGACCTCGGCGAGGCGCCCGGGCAGCGCTGGCTCGAGCACCGCTACGACGTGTCCTACGCGCAGAGCCGGGTGTTCGCGGGCGGCGCGTTCGTCGACACCCTCGAGATCGCCGCCACCTGGGACCGGCTGCTCGACGTCTACGGCGAGGTCCGGGCGGCCCTCGCCCGGCACGCCCTGGTGATGGCGCACTTCTCCCACGCCTACCACGAGGGCTGCTCGATCGACTTCACGTTCATCGGCGGCGCCCCCGGCCGCCGCGCGGCCGAGGAGGTGTACGACCGCCTGTGGCGCGACGGCCTCACGGCGGCGCTGCAGACCGCCGGCACCATCTCGCACCACCACGGCGTGGGCCTGGCGAAGGCCGCGTTCATGGAGGCGCAGCACGCCGAGCTCATGCCGCTCCTGCGCGAGCTCAAGGCCGTGCTCGACCCCGCCGGGATCATGAACCCCGGCAAGCTGGGCCTGTGATGGACCTCCTGCTGCGGCGCATCGGGTTCGCGGTCGGGGAGCAGAACGTGTCGGCGGCGCCGGCCGACCTGTGCGAGTACGCGCCCCCGGGCGCCCCCCTCCCCGGCGAGCTGGTCGTCTGGCCCGCCGCGGGCAACGAGGTGGCGCAGCTCGTCGGCATCGTCCGCGAGCACGGCGGCGCGCTCTTCGCGGTGCGCAAGGGCACGCGCCTGCCCGAGGACGCGCGGCGGCCGCGGGTCCTGTGCGATCTACGCCGCATGGCGAGCATCCTGCACCTCGACGAGACCTCGCTGACGGTCCACGCGCAGGCGGGGATCGCGCTGCGCGCGCTCGAGGCCAACCTCGCGCGGCGCGGCCTGACGCTCGGGTACTTCCCCATCGAGGCGCTCGCCTACCCGCTCGGCGCCCTGCTCGCCCGCCGCCACCCGGAGCTGGCGGCCGCGCACTCCGGCCCGCTGCTGCGCGCGTGCGTCGCGCTCTCCGCGGCGCTGGCCAACGGCCAGCTCGCGCACACCCGGGTCGCGCCGCGCCACGCCGCCGGCCCCGACCTGATGCACCTGCTGCTCGGGTGCGAGGGGCAGCTCGGCATCATCACCGCCGCGGTGCTCCGCGTGCAGCGCATCCCCGAGGAGCGCCGGTTCGCGGCCTTCCGCTTCCCCGGCGTCGCGGCGGCGCTCGCCGGAACCGCCGAGGCGTTCCGCCGCGGCGTGCGCCTGGCCGCCGTCCGCATCTACGACGCCGAGGACGCGCGCCGCTGCTTCGGCAAGGGCGACGGCCCGCTGCTCGTCTGCTGCGCCGCCTCGGCTCCCGACCTGTGTGACGCCGAGGTGCGCGTCGTGACCGAGGCGTGCGCGGCCCACGGCGGGAGCGACGCCGGCAGCGCCCCGGCCGAGCACTGGTGGCGCCGGCGGACCGTCGCGCCCGAGGAGCCCGTACGGACCGCGGTCGAGCCCGACGCGCTCGTCTTCCACGCGCCGGTCGAGGGGCTGCTCCCGCTCTACGACGCGGTCACCGCGGCGGTGCACGCGGCCCACGCCCGCTGCGCGACGTCGATCGCGCGCCTGCACCTCGGCGGCGGGTGCCTGCTGGTCACGCTCGACACCGACGCGCGCAGCCGTGACCGCCTCGTCGCCCGCCTGCGCACGCTCGCGGCGCCGCACGTGGTGCGCGAGGGCCTCGCCCACGCGGCGCTGCTGCGCGGGCTCAAGGACCGCCTCGACCGCGACCACGTCCTCAACCCCGGGCGCCTGGCGCCCGAGGCGGTCCCATGACCCTGCGCCAGCACCGCCGTGCGCTCGACTACTGCACGTACTGCCCCAAGCTGTGCCGGTGCGCCTGCCCCGTCGCCGGCGTCGACGCCCACGAGAGCCACATCCCGCAGCAGAAGATGCTGGCGCTCGGGCTCATGGACCACGGCCACGCCGACTGGGCGGCCGACCGCGCCGAGGCGCTGTGGGCGTGCGCCGGGTGCGGCGCGTGCCAGAGCTGGTGCCGCCACGGCATCGACGTCGCGGCGGCGCTGCGGGCCGGCCGCGCGGCGGCGCTCGCGCGCGGCGCGGGCCACCCGCGGCTCGCCGAGCTCGACTTCACCTTCCGCGAGCGGCTGCCGCGGCTGCGCGCCGCGGCCCGGGCGAACCTGCCGCACGAGCGCTTCGCCCGCGAGGCGCAGGTCGCCTTCTACCCCGGCTGCGAGGCCATCGCGAACGCGCCGGGCGAAGTCCTGCGCACGCTCGGCGTCCTCGACCGCCTCGGCGCCGAGTACCTGCGCCTCTTCGACGGCGACGAGCTGTGCGCCGGGTACCCGCTGTGGGCCAGCGGCCACGAGGACGCCTTCCGCACCTACGCCGCGCGCGTCGCCCGGGCGCTCGGCCGCTACCGCAAGGTCGTGTGCGGCTGCCCCGCCTGCGTCTACCTGCTGCGGCACGTCTACCACACCGTCGGCGTCGCGGTCCCGTGCGAGGTGCTGGAGCTCAGCGAGTTCCTCGAGGGCTTCGTCGGCCGCATCCCGCAGACGCGCCAGCTCGGCCCGGTCTTCTTCCACGACCCCTGCCACCTCGGCCGGCTGCTCGGCGACTTCGAGGGCCCGCGCCGGCTCCTGCGGCCGCTGACCGCCGCGGTCCACGAGTTCTCGCGCAACCGCGCCGCGGCCGCGTGCTGCGGCGGCGGGGGGCTGCTGCCGCGCACCTTCCCGGCCACGGCCGAGGCCATGGCCGAGGCGCGGCTCGGCGAGGTCCTCGAGGCCGGCGTCCCGGTCGTCGCCACCGCCTGCCCCACCTGCAAGCGCCGCCTCGGCGCGGCGGCGGCGCGGCTCGCGGCGCGGGGCACGGCGGCGGTCGAGGTCGTGGACCTCGTGGACGTGCTCGACCGGACGATCGATGTGGAACCCTGAGAGGGTTCCACACCTCCCGCGACGGGTCCGCGTCGGCGCAGCCGCCGCGGACTCACGCGCTCGAGGTGGAACAGGACGGGGTAGCGCTTCCCGCGACCGCCGGACCGCGCTAGTCTAGGTCCCCAATTGGGCCGTAGCGACTCAGAGGGGACCGGCATGGACAACCTGCGCACTTTCCTGGTGGTGAACCCGCGCTCGGGCAACGGCTCGGTCGAGCGGCGGTGGGGCGAGATCGCGAGCACCGTCCGCGAGGCGTTCGGGAGCTACGAGCACGCCTTCACCACCGGCCCCGAGGACGCGACGCGGATCGCCCGCCGCGCGCTCGAGGACGGCTTCGAGCTGGTGGTCGCCCTCGGCGGCGACGGGACGCTCAACGAGGTGGTGAACGGCTTCTTCGACGCGGCCGGCGCGCCGGTGAACCCCGGCGCGGCCCTCGGGGTCATCCCGGTCGGCACCGGCGGCGACTTCCGCAAGACGCTGGGCCTGCCGAACGACATCCGCGCGGCCGCCGCCGCGCTGCGCGGGCGGGCCGTGCTCCAGGCGGACGTCGGCCGCCTCTCGCTCGTCGACGGCCAGGGCCAGCCGCGGACCCGCCACTTCATGAACATCGCCAGCTTCGGCATCGGCGGGCTCGTCGACCACATCGTCAACACGACCTCCAAGGCGCTCGGCGGCCGCCTCTCGTTCTTCCTCGCGACGGCCCGGGCCGCCATCGCCTACCGTAACCAGCCGGTGCGCCTCAGCTTCGACGGCGAGGCCCCGATCGAGCTGCGCATCAACAACGTGGCCGTGGCGAACGGGCAGTACTTCGGCGGCGGCATGCACATCGCGCCGAAGGCCCGGCTCGACGACGGGTTCTTCGACGTCGTCGCGATCGGTGACCTGAGCGCGCTCGACCTGGCGCTCAAGATGCGCCATGTCTACGCCGGCACCCACCTCGACATGCCGAAGGTCCTCTACCGCCGCGCCCGCCACGTGAAGGCCGAGCCGGTGGACCCGGCGGCCAAGGTGCTGCTCGACGTGGACGGCGAGCAGCCCGGCGCCATCCCGTCGATTTTCGAGCTGCTTCCAGGCGCGGTCCGGGTCAAGATCGCCGAGTGAGCACGAGCGCCCCCAGCATGAGCGGCCGCATCCACATCCTGTGGCGGGTCGGGCTCGCCAGCCTCGCCGGCGCGCTCGCGTTCCTCGCCACCGCGACCTTCGATCAGTGGTACCTGATGTGGGTCGGGCTGGTCCCGCTGCTCTTCGTCATCCGCGACCGCACCCCCGGGCGCGCGTTCCTCTACGGCTGGCTGGCGGGCTTCGTCGCGAACGCGGGCGGCTTCTACTGGATCGCCGGGCTGCTCGTGCGCTTCGGCCACATGCCGCTCGCCGTCGCGATGCCCCTCTTCTGGCTGCTCGCGGCGTACCAGGGGCTCATCATCGGGCTCTTCGCCTGGCTGCTCACGCTGGTGCGGCGGCGCGCCCCCACGCTGCCCGTGACGCTGCTCGCGCCGGTGCTGATGACCGCGCTCGAGCTCTGCTTCCCGCTCGTCTTCCCGTGGTACTTCGCGATCACGCAGGCGTGGATCCGGCCGGTGATCCAGGTCGCCGACCTGGCCGGCCCGCGCGGCGTGACGTTCCTGCTCGTGCTGGTCAACGGCGCCTTCTACGACCTGCTCGAGTCCCGGCGCGCCCGACGGCCG
>DASXVK010000807.1:0-2337 GCA_036504295.1 Polyangia bacterium | reverse complement strand
CCCAGCGCCTCCCCGCGGGCGGGGCGTGCGTGCGAGCGGCGGCCGGCGGGCCGCGCAGCGCCGGCGCGTCGAACGAGCCGTCGTTCGCGGGCCGCTGCGGTGCGGCCGCCGGCGCCCTGGCGGCGGGTCGCGGGCCGCCGGCCATCAGCCCGAGCAGGCTGTCACCGGCCGCGCCGCGGGGCCGCGGCACGCCGCGGAGCTGGGCGGCGAAGTCCGCCATGCTCGGCGGGCGCTCGGCGGGATCGCGCCGGAGCGCCCGCATCACGAGCTGCTCGAGCGCGGGCGGCACGTCGGCGACGCGCCCGGCGAGCGACGGCGGGTCCTCGCGCGCCTTGCGCGTGAGCACGTCGAGGATGTCGTCGCCCTCGAACGGCGCCACGCCGGCCAGCAGCTCGTAGAGGATGGCGCCGACGGCGTAGATGTCGGTGCGCCCGTCGACCTTCTGGCCGGCGGCCTGCTCCGGCGCCATGTACGCCGGCGTGCCCATCGCGATGCCCGGCATCGTCAGGCTGCGGCCGTCGCCTTGGCCGAAGCCGAGGCTCTTGGCGATGCCGAAGTCGAGGATCTTCACGAAGTCGGGCGAGCCGTCCCGCGGCACGAGGAAGATGTTCTCGGGCTTGAGGTCGCGGTGGATGACGCCGTGCTCGTGCGCGGCCTGCAGCGCCTGGCACACCTGGACCATGATCTCGACGGCGCGCGGCGGGCGCATCTGCCGCTCCTGCGCCAGCGCCGCCTTGAGGTCCTGGCCGCGCAGCCGCTCCATCACGAAGTAGGCGCAGCCGTCGGCGGTGCTGCCGAAGTCCGTGACGTCGACGATGTTCGGGTGGCCGATGGTGCTCGCGGCCCGCGCCTCGCGACGGAAGCGTTGCACCAGCTCGGCGTTGCGGCTGTAGATCGGGTGGAGGATCTTGAGCGCGACGCCGCGGCCGATCTCGACGTGCTCGGCCTCGTACACCGTACCCATCGCCCCCACGCCGAGGACCGCGTCGAGGCGGTACCGGCCCTCGACGACGTCGCCGACGCGGCTGGGCGGCGGCGGCACCGCGTCCTCGTCGGCGAGGACGGCGTGGGCGGGCGCCGCCGCGTCGGGCGCGAGGATCACCTTGGGCGGCGTGGGCGCGCCCATGGCCACCGGCGCGCTCTGGCCCGGCGCGCCGCGGCGGCCGATCGGCACCGTCTTCGCGCCCGTCGCGGCCGGCGCGCTCGGCTTCGCGACGGGCCGGCCGGCGCGCCCCTCCCGGCCCGAGCGGCCGCGCCCGAGCGCCGCCGTGACCGGCGGCCGCGCGCGCGCGCCGCTCTCCGCGCGCGGGCCCGGCGGGCGGTCCCGGCCGAGGAGGTGCTCGCGCTCGGCGCGCTCGCGGTCGATCTCGTCGCCGTAGAGCATGCGCATGAAGGCGGCGACCCGCTCGGTGTCGATGGTGGGCGCCAGGGCGGCGAGCTCGACCGCCACGGCGCGCCGCATCTCCTCGGCGCTCTGGTACCGCTGCGCGGGGTCGAGCGCGAGCGCGCGCATGACCAGGTCGTCGAGCGTCGCCGGCAGGCGCGGCACGCGCCGCGACGGCGGCTCGATCTTGGGATTCCGCACGACCGAGATCGCCGTCACCGGATCGGCCCCCGAGACGCGGAAGAGCTGCGTGCCGGTGAGCAGCTCCCACAGGATGATCCCGAGGGAGTAGAGGTCGCTGCGCGCGTCGACGGCGCGCCCGTGGGCCTGCTCCGGCGAGAGGTACGCGAGGCGGCCGTACACCACGCCGGGCTGCGTGAACTCCTGCTTGAGCGCCGAGCGCGCGAGGCCGAAGTCCGTGAGCTTCACCTCGCCGAAGATCGACAGCAGGATGTTCGGCGGCGTCACGTCGCGGTGGACGAGCGCGAGGCCGCCGTAGCCGTGGGCGTAGGCGAGCCCGCGGCACACCTCGCGCACGACGTAGAGCGCGATGTCGACGGGGAAGCGGGCGCGGCGCTCGGCGCAGCGGTTCCAGACGGCGCCCAGGTCGTGCCCCTCGACGAGCTCCATCGCGAGGTAGAGCTCGTCGTTCGCCATGCCCGCGTCGAAGACGCTGACGAGGTTGCCGTGCGAGAGCCGGATGACGACCTTGGCCTCGTCGACGAAGCGGGCCGCCTTGCTCTCGTCGCCGCGCTCCGCGAGGACCTTCTTGATCACGCAGAGCTTCTCGAAGCCGCCGATCTCTCCCGCGGCGGCCAGGAAGATCTCCCCCATCCCCCCCTTCGCGAGTGGACGCAGGAGCGTGTACTTCCCGAACGGGCGCGGATACTCCTCGGTCATGGCAGTCGCGACGGGGCACATGATACCAAAGCCCGGCGCCGGGGGGAAACTCG
>DASXVK010000806.1:0-5897 GCA_036504295.1 Polyangia bacterium | reverse complement strand
CGCGCCGGCGGGGCCGGCAGGGGCGCCGGGCGGCCCAGCGCGGTGGCGATCCAGCCGAAGAGCTCGCGGTAGGAGACCGGGTCGCCGCCGAGGACGTAGCGCCGCCCGACCCGGCCGCGCTCGAGCGCGAGCAGGTGGCCGCGGGCGACGTCGGCGACGTGGACGACCGAGGTGCCGCCGGGCGGGGGGGCGACCAGCGGGCTGCGCGCGATGAGCGCGACGTACCCGGCGCCGTTCAGGTTGACGTCGTGCGGCCCGAACATCGTCCCGGGGAGCACCGAGACGGCGCCGACCTCGGCCGCGGCCGCCTGGACGAGCGCCTGGGCCGCGTGCTTCGACTCCATGTACCCGAGGTAGTAGCCGTCCCAGTCGTAGGGCGTCTCCTCGTCGCCGGCGGTGCCGGCGGGCGGCACGCCGAGGGTGTTGACGGTGCTGGTGTAGACGAACCGCCGCACCCCGGCCGCGCGCGCCGCGCGCAGCAGCGCGCGCGTGCCCTCGACGTTCACGCGCCACTGCGCATGGTAGCGCCACGGCACGAACGTGACGAGCGCCGCGGCGTGGAACACGACCTCGACCCCGCGACACAGCCGCGCGAGGCCCGCCTCGTCGTTGAGGTCGCACGGCGCGCGTTCGACCGGCAGCGCGTCGAGGTGCGCCGGCCGCTCGCCGGGCGCGTAGGTCAGCCGCAGCTCGGCGCCGCCGGCGTGCAGCTCGCGCGCGAGGTGGAAGCCGAGGAGGCCGGAGGCGCCGGTGACGAGCGCGCGCATGGTCATGGGGGCCATGTTAGCGCGCCCGGTTGACACCCGCCCCGCCCATGCGATCCTCCCCGCATGGATCTCGGACTTCATGGTGCGCGCGCGTTCGTGGCCGCCAGCTCGGCGGGGATCGGGTTCGCGGCGGCGGAGGCGCTGGTCGGCGAGGGGGCGCGGGTGGTGCTGTGCGCGCGGGGGCCGGAGCGGCTCGAGCGGGCGCGGGCGGCGCTCGCGGCGCGCGGCGAGGTGCACGCGCTCGCGCGGGACCTCGGCGGGCCGGAGGCCGGCGCGGCGGTGGCCGAGGCGGCGCGGCTCCTCGGCGGCCTCGACGTCCTCGTCGTCAACGGCGGCGGGCCGCCGCCGGGGAAGTTCGACGACCTCGACGACGCGGCGTGGCTCGGCGCGAGCGAGAGCACGCTGCTCGGGCCGGTGCGCATGATCCGCGCCGCCCTGCCCGCGCTGCGGCGCTCGGGGCGCGGGCGCATCGTCATGGTCGAGTCGGTCGCGGTGAAGCAGCCCATCGACAACCTGCTGCTGTCGAACGCCCTCCGCCTGGGCGTGGCCGGGCTCGCCAAGTCGCTCGCGAACGAGCTCGCGCCGGCCGCGATCACCGTGAACGTCGTCTGTCCCGGCATGACCGACACCGACCGGCTCCGGTCGCTCAACGCCGCCACGGCGCGGGCCAGCGGCCGCAGCGAGGAGGAGGTCGCGGCCGAGCGCGCCCGCACCATCCCGCTCGGCCGGCTCGGCCGCCCCGAGGAGGTCGGGGCGATGATCGCGTTCCTCGCGTCGGCGCGGGCGGCCTACGTCACCGGGACCGTCATCCCCGTCGACGGCGGCGTCGTGAAGTTCCCGCTGTAGCGGCCGCGCTACGGCGCCGGCGGCGGCGCGAGCCCGAGCAGGTAGGCGTAGGCGACGACGACCAGGCAGTGGGTGATCTCGCCCCGCGCCACGCGCGCCGGGATCTCGGCGAGCGGGACGAGGACGACGTCGATGTCCTCGGTGGAGTCGAAGTGCGGCGGCGCCACGAGGTGCGCCCCGCGCGCCACGAAGGAGTGGCAGGTGTTGCTCTGGATGGCGGGGTTCGGCCGGATGCTGCCGATGGGCTCGATCGCGCGCGCGGCGTAGCCCGTCTCCTCGAGCAGCTCGCGGCGCGCGGCCTCGAGCGGCGACGCGTCGGTCGCGTCGACCATGCCGCCGGGCACCTCGAGCGTGATCTCGCGGCTGCCGTAGCGGTACTGCCGGATCATGACGACGTCGCCGCCGTCGGTGATCGGGATGATGTTGCACCAGTCGGGGCCGCGCAGGACATAGAAGTCGTGCACCGCGCCGGTGCGCGGCGACTCGCACTGCTCACTGTCGAGGTCGAAGATCCGGGTGCTGAGGAGGGTCTCGCTGCCGCGCACGATCCAGGGTTTGGGCACCCTGAGAGTGTTGGAGCCGGCGACGCCGGCGTCAAGCGGCCCGGAGTCACCGAAACGCCACGATCCGTCCTCCATCTCTCCACCCGGCGGCCGCGCCCGGGCCACGGCCGAGGGCCACCCTGGGAGCATGCGGGCACGACGTCTCCTCTGCGTTGGGGCCGCGGTCCTCCTGGCCGCGCTCCTGTGGCTCCCCTGCCTCCACCTGTTCTATCTGCCCCCGCGGGCGGCGGCGCCCGGCGCGGCCGGGCTCGACCCCGAGGCGCGGGCGCTGCTCGCCACGCACCTCGCGGCCTGGCAGGCCGGCGAGGCCGCGGCCGCCGACCTCGCGCGGCTGCGCGCCGCCAACCCCGAGTGGGACTTCATGGCCCGCACCTTCCTCGTGGCCGCCCTCGCGAACGCCGCGCTCCGCGACCCCGCGCGGCGCGCCGAGCACGTCGCCGCCATGGACCGGCTCATCGCCGCGACGCTCTCGCGCGAGGCGGAGTCGGGCCAGCGCTTCTTCCTCATGGCGTACGTCGACCGGGCCCCGTTCGTCGTGCCGCCCGGCCGCAGCCTCTTCGTCGACGGCGAGATCGCCCTCATGCTGGGGCTGCGGCGGCTCGTCGAGGAGCAGCCGGCCTACCGGCCGCTCCTCGCGGCGCGCGTCCGCGCCATGGTCGCGCAGATGGAGCGCAGCCCCGTGCTCTCCGGCGAGAGCTACCCCGACGAGTGCTGGACCTTCTGCAACACCATCGCCCTCGCCGCCATCCGCCTCGCCGACGCGCTCGACGGCACCGACCACGGCGCGCTCGTGCGCGGCTGGGTCGCGGTCGCGCGGGCGCGCCTCGTCCACCCGGGCACCGGGCTCCTCGTCTCGAGCTACACGGTCGAGGGCCGCCACCTCGAGGGGCCCGAGGGCTCCTCCATCTTCCTCGCGTCCCACGCCCTGCAGCTCGTCGACCCGGCCTTCGCCCGCGAGCAGTACGAGCGGGCGCGCCGCGAGCTCGGCCGCAGCTTCCTCGGCTTCGGCTACGCGCGCGAGTGGCCGCGCGCGTGGGCCGGCCGGCGCGACGTCGACTCGGGCGCGGTCGTCCCGGGGCTCGAGGCCGGCATCGGCGCCTCCGGTTTCATGCTGGTCGCGGCCGCGGCGTTCGACGACGGCGCGACCGCGCGGCGGCTCCGCGCCACCGCCCGCTACGCCGGCTTCCCCGAGGAGCGCGACGGCCGGCGGCGGTACCGCGCCAGCAACCGCGTGGGCGACGCCGTGCTCCTCTACGCGAGCGTGCTCGGGCCGGCGTGGGACGAGGCGCAGCGCCGGGGGCGGCCGTGAGCGCGCCCCGCCCGCTCGTGACCCCGCGCCGGCTCGCCGGCGCCGCCCTCGTCATCGCGGCCGCGTACACGGTCGCCCACGTCGCCGGCCTCGGCGCCTTCGTCACCGCCCTCTCGGGGTCGCTGCCGCCCGGCGGCGTGTCCCCGGCCGCCGGCGAGGCCGCCTGCGTGATCTACCTCGCGCTCTACGCCGCCGTCACGCTGATCGCCCCGATCCTCCTGCTCGCGGCGGCGATCCTCGCGGGCCTGCTGCGGTGGGGTCAGAGGTGCGGCGCCGGCGGCAGCGCGGCGGTGCGGACGATCCATGCGGCGCCGGCGGCGCGCAGCGCCTCGGGGTAGTACGGGGCGGGCTCACCAGCAGCGCCATCAACCCGCAGCACCATGCCGACACGATAGTCCGGCCGGACAGCGGCGCGATGCCGTTGCCCGGCCGAGGGCGCTCGAAAGATCATGTGCTCCCGGCCATCCAACCATGGAGCGCCTGACGCCATGGCCGACGACCCAAATCCAGAGCAGTCGAGCGTCACGCTCGAGGGAGAGGCGGCGCTCTCCGCGCACGTGGTCCGGAACGTCCACGCGGTCGCGGCGATGCACCGCCAGGGCGAGCGGACGCTGGGCGCGCACCAGCGGGCCATCGAATCCGGCGCGGCGCTCCTCGGACGCCCGGCCTCGCTCTACGTCACCGTCGCGGTCGTGGTCCTCTGGATCGTCGGCAACACGCTCGGTCCCCGGCTCGGTCTCCGCGCGTGGGACCCGCCGCCCTTCTTCTGGCTTCAGGGCGCGATCGGCCTGGCGGCGCTGCTCACGGCCACCATGGTCCTCATCACGCAGAACCGTCAGGCCAAAGTGTTCGAACGGCGGATGCACCTCGATCTCCAGGTCAACCTGGCCACCGAGCAGAAGACCGCGAAGCTCATCGCCCTCATGGAAGAGCTCCGCCGCGATCTGCCCAACGTGCGCGATCGACGCGACTCCGAGGCCGAGGTCATGCAGCACGCCGCGGAGCCTCTGAGGGTGATCGCCGCGCTCGAAGAGCAGACCCTCGAAGCCGCGCGCGAGGCGCTCGAGCCGGAGCACGCCCCGGCAGGGAGCGCGCGGGACGACGTGCGAGCGGGAAAATGAGCCCGGGCGCGGCCGCCCGAGCCGGGAGGAGACTCATGGTCGCGAAGCGCGGTCTGGCGGGCCCTGCGGGCACGTGCCTGCTGCTCCTGCTCATGCTCGCGCTCGGCGCGGGGTGCTCGCCCGGGGCCGCGGCCGGGCGCGCCGACGGCGGGTGCGCCGACGGCGGGCGCGCCGACGGCGGGCCCAGCGCCGATGGCGGCGCGGGCGCCGACGCGGGGGCCCGCGCGGAGGCGCGCGCAGGGGCGGAGGGCGGCGCGCCCGCGGACGCGGGCCCTGCGGCAGAGGGCGGCGCGCCCGCGGACGCGGGCGCTGCGGCTGACGACGGCGGCGGGACCCCCGACGCGGGCTCCGCCAGCGACGGCGGCGCCGCGACCGCCGACGGCGGCGCCGCGACCGCCGACGACGGCGCCGTGCCGTCCGATGTCGACGGGGACGGTATCCCCGACGACCAGGACAACTGTCCCGGCGTCCCGAACCCCGCCCAGACCGACTCCGTCGGCGACGGCGTGGGCGACGCCTGCCGCTGCGCGGACGTGATCTGCGCTCCCATCGGGACCTGCCACGACGCGGGCCGCTGCGACCCCGCCACCGGACCGTGCTCGACCCCCGCCGCGCCGGACGGCACCGCCTGCGACGATGGCAACGCCTGCACGCGCCCTGACACGTGCCAGCGCGGCGTCCGCGCCGGCCCGCCCGTGAGCTGCGACGACGGCCTCGCCTGCACGGTGGATGCCTGCACGCCGTCGACGGGCGCCTGCACCCCGCGGTGCGCATGCGCTTCGACGGCTACGTGCACCAGTGGCAGCTCTTCTCCGCCGACACGCTGGCGGAGGCCGTGACGCTCGCGCCGCCGGCGGTCGCGCGGACCGCCGCGATCGTCACCAGCGGCAACACCGACTGGGGTGCCGCCACGTTCACGCCGGCCAGCGCGAGGGTGTGGCTCATGGCCGTCGAGCGGCTCGACGGCGACCGGATCACGCACGTGGACGAGTGGGAGCTCTACGACGCGGGCGCGCGGATCGACGTGCTCGCCCTCGAGCAGGCGAGCCGCGTCGCCGGCTCGCCCCTCATGCCCCTCCTCGTGTTCGACGTCATCCGCTACAACAGCATCGGCAATGGCCAGGATCTCATGTGCGGCGGGATCCCGTACCTGCTCTCGCCGTACCACGCCTTGGCCCTGAACACCGACGCCAACTGGATGGGGCGCGGGCTGCCCCTCCGGCGCGGGTGGTTCGGCCGCTACCTGCTCCTCGTACCGAGCCGCAACACGCTGGTCGTGCGGCGCGCCGGC
>DASXVK010000805.1:0-7906 GCA_036504295.1 Polyangia bacterium | reverse complement strand
ACGCGCGGGTGGTCGCGGCCCTGCCGGCGGCGACCCCGGCGTAGGCGGCACTCCGGGACCCTCTGCAGCCTCCGGATGCGCCCAGCCCCGATCCTCGGCTGTCTCGGGCGCGGCGCCGAGGCCGAGGCCGAGGCCGCCCGCGCTGCCCGCGGGTCCAATGCGCGACAGGCTCCTAGCCACCGGTCCGTGAGAAATCGACGAAGCCCCGCTCGACGTCGGTGTGCACGAGTCTGACCTGGACGCGGTCGCCGACATCGAGGCCCTGGAACCCGTCGACCACCCTGCCCTCGACCGCCGGCTGGAAGATCCGGACCCACGTCCCCTTCGGCGAGGCGCCGGTCACGATCGCGTCGAAGCGCTGGCCGACCCGCGCGCCCAGGAGTTGCGCGGCGGCGGACTTCCGCACCTGCCGCTCCACCTTGTTCGCGTTGTCCTCCTGCAGGGTGCAGTGGCGGGCCAGCGCGACGAGCTCGTCAGCGCCATAGGGCGCGGCCCGCCCGGCCAGCGCCGCCTTGAGCAGGCGCTGGGTGACGAGATCCGGGAACCGCCGGTTCGGCGCCGTCGAATGGGTGTAGTCCATCGCGGCCAGGCCGAAATGGCCCGCGGAGCGCTGGCCCGGCCGCGCGAGCTCGTACTCCCCCCGGCCCAGGAGCTTGACCACGGCCAGCGAGAGATCGGGAAACCGCGCGGGATCGGCCCGGCGCCGCCGCTGCAGAAAGGCCTCGAGCGCCACGGCGCTGGGCTCGGGCGGCAGGCGCTCGCCCAGATCCGCCGCCAGCGCGACGATGCGCTCCCAGCGCTCGGGCGCACGCAGGACCCGTCGCAGGGACGGGAAGCCCTGCCGCTCGAGGTACCGCGCGGTGACCCCGTTCACGGCGACCATGAGGTCCTCGATCAGCTCCTTGGCGCGATTGCTCTCGTCGGGCCGCAGGTCGGCCAACTCACCGCCCTCGAACACCGCCCGCGCTTCGCGCGTCTCGAGGCTGAGCGCGCCGTGCTGGTGCCGCAGGCTCCTCATCCTCTGCGCCACGCGGTCTTGCAGGCGGAGTTGCGCCGCGAGCCCGGGCACCTCGGCGAGGCGCGGCGGTGGCCCCCCGGGGCCGTCGAGCCAGGCGGCCACACTGTTGTAGGCGAGCTTCGCGCGATTGCGGACGGTCGCGCGATAGACCGCCGACTCCCCCACTGCCCCGTCGTCACCCACCACCATCTCGATGACGAGCGCCAGGCGCTCCTGCTCCTCGCCGAGCGACGTCAGGTCGGTCGAGAGCTTCTCGGGCAGCATGGGGAAGACCGCGGCGGCGGTGTACACGGACGTCGTGTTGGTCTGGGCGTGGCCGTTGATCGCGCCGCCTGGTCCGACGATGGCGTCGACGTCGGCGACCGCGACGAGGATGGTCGCGCCGCCGCCGGCCAGCGGCGCCGCCACGGAGAGCTGGTCCAGATCGCGGGAGTCGTCGTTGTCGATCGAGCACCACAGCAGGTCCCGTCGATCGCGGATGGGAGGGTCGGTCGCGACCGCGGCCCCCGTGATGGCCTCGGTCTCGCGCAGCACGGCGGGCGAGAACTCCGGCAGCAGCCCGCGCTGGAGCATCGCCTGTCGCGCAAGGTGTCTGAGATCGGTGTTGGCCGGCATGGCAGATGGTCTCCTCCTCATGATTCCCTGTGCATCCGCCGTGCCGGGGCAGCCACTCCCGCAGAGTGCCGGGTGGGAGCCGCAATTCGCCACGACGCGCCAGCGCGCAGCGCGCGCTCGCCCGGGGGCGCCGTCGCTGTCGCACCCGGCACTGAACTTGCAGAGGCAAGCCGCACGTCCTGCCCCAATGACCGAAACCCGTAAGGAAGGAGTGTGGCCCATGCAGGTACAGCGGATGAAGGTGGCGCCTGACACCGTGGCGTACGCCGACGAGGAGCACGGCAAGCTGATCGTGGAGTTCGCCCTGCCAGGAGCGCCGACGGAGACCATCGACGTGAAGGTCCTCGGTGACAGCGTGCATCTGGCGGCGCCGGCGCGGGACATCGAGTACGTCGCGGCGCTGGCGCTGACGTGGCCGGTGAAGCCGGACAAGGCCGAGGCGACCTACGAGAACGGGCTCCTGCGGATCGAGGTGCCCTTCAAGGATCCGATGGAAGACGCGGTGAAGGTCCTCGTCAAGGCCCGTGGGCCGGCGCTCAAGCCCCCGGTCGTCGAAGGCACCGCGACCACCGGTTGATGGACGGGGAGCATCTCGTGGACGCTACCGGAGAGTCACGGCACTGCACCGAGTGCCAGACCGCCCTGGATGCCCGCCGGACTGGTTGGTGCGCCGACTGCCACGCGTTCGTCGCCGCCTTGGAGTGTACCTGGGGGCCTGGCAAGCACGTGGTCCAGCGCCAGGACTTGTGGTGCCCAGGCTGCGGCAAGCCCTGGTGCTTCGGACTCGAAGACATCAACCCAGCCTGGTGAACCCGCCCGGTCAAGCAGCCACGTGCTCGTAGAGCTCGAGATAGCTCTGCGCCATGATGGTATCCGAGAAGCGCGCCCGCACGGCCACCGCGGCGGCCCGCCCCATCTCCAGCCGCGCCGGCCGGTGATCGAGCAGGTGCGCGAGGGCGTCGGCCAGCGCCGGGACGTCGGTGGGCGGCACGATGAGGCCGGTCCGGCCGTGCTCCACGACGTCCTTCACCCCCCCGACATCGCTGGCCACCACCGCGCGGCCCGCCCCCATCGCCTCGAGGAGCGCGATGGGCGTGCCCTCCCGCAGCGACGGCAGGACCACGACATCGAGCTGCCGGAGCAGGTCGGGCACGTCGTCGCGGCGTCCGAGCAGGCGGACGCGGTCACGCAGGCCGCTCGCCGCCAGCTCCGCCTCGAGGTCGGCGCGCAGCGGCCCCTCGCCGATGAGGGCGAAGTAGACGTTGCGCCGCGCGCGCAGGCGCGCCGCCGCGGCGAGGAGGAAGCCGAGGCCCTTCTGGACGCTGAGCCGGCCGACGAAGCCCACGATCAGGCTGCCCGGGGCCGTGGCGCCGAGCTCCGCGTGCAGCGTGCCCCCGCGGTCGGCGCGCTGCGGGGCGTAGCTCAGGCCGTTCAGGATGACGCGGATCTTGTCGGCGGCGACGCCGCGGGTGGCCATCTCCCGGCCGATCTCCGCCGAGACCGCGACCACCCGATCGAAGGCCCAGAAGGCGAACGTGTCGATGATCTCGTAGAGCCGCAGCGCGACCGTCTCGTGCGTCCACAGGTGGTTGGTCGCGACCAGGCCTGTTCGGCGGCGCAGAAAGCGCTTCATGAGCGCGAGGAACGCGTCCGTCTTGTAGCCGTGGGAGTGCAGGATGTCCGGACGGATCTGCTCGTCGATGACGCCCTGGATCGTCCGCAGCGCCTGGCCGTCCACGCGGCCCGTCGACTCGACTCGGGTGGCGGGCACCCCTTCGGCCTGCAGCAGCTCGTAGAAGGCCGACGCACCGGCGCGCTCGAGGCACAGCACGTGCGCGTTCAGACCCCGTCGCAGCTGCTCCTTGACGAGGGTGAGGATCACACGCTCGGCCCCGTACACGGCGCTGTCGGCGCGCAGGTGCAGCACGGTGAGGGCGCGGGCCGCAGGGCGACGGAGCGAGATGAGGCGGCGCCCGGCCCGCCGCGGCGTCACTGGGCGATCGGTCTTCGGCTCACGTGTCGTCATCGGCCACCGTCTCCACCTCGAGCAAACCAGCCAGGGGCGCGCCACTGACGCGGCGGTGGACCGGCGCCAGGCGGGGTAGTCCGAGCGCCGCGCGCCGGGCTCAGCACCCGCGCCGCATCAGCACCGTGCCCACCGTGCGGCCGAGGATCTTGAGGTCGAGCAGCAGCGAGCGCTTGTGCACGTACATCCAGTCGTAGCGCAGCTTGTCGTAGACGTTGGTCAGGTAGCCCGCGTAGACCTGGGCCAGGCCGGTGATGCCGGGTTTGACCTCCAGCCGCTTCAGGTAGCCGGCGATGCGCTGCGCGTGGAGCGCGACGAACTCGGGGCGCTCGGGCCGCGGGCCGACCAGGGACATGTCGCCCCGCAGGACGTTCCACAGCTGGGGCAGCTCGTCGATGCGCGTGTCCCGCAGCAGTCGCCCGAGACGGGTCACCCGCACGTCGCCGCGGCGCGCCAGCACGGGTCCTGATTTGACCTCGGCGTCGACGACCATGGTGCGCAGCTTGAAGATCGTGAACTCGCGTCCGCCGCGGCCCACCCGGCGCTGGCGAAAGAGCGCCGGCCCCGGCGAGGTGAGCCGGATGCCCACGGCCGCGAGGGCCACGAAGGGCATGACCAGCACGAGCATCACGGCCGCGAGCACGATGTCGAGCGCCCGCTTCACGACGTTGTGGGTCATCGTCGGCCGCAGACCGTTGAGCTGCAGCAGCGGGACGTCCTGGATGGCCTCGCCCGGGAGCTCGCCGATGGCCGTGTCGTAGAGGGTCGGCACCACCTTGACCGTGACGCTGTCCTGGTGGCCGGCGCGGATCAGGCGGTGCAGCAGCTGATCGCACCAGGAGGGGGCGTAGGCGACCACGATCTCGTCGATCTTGTACTGGTCGATCACGTCGAGGATGGCGTCGGTCGCCCCGAGCACCTTGAAGTCCTTGACGCCGGCGGCCATCGCGGGATCGTCCTCGACGAACCCGACGAGGTGGCGGCCGCCGCTCGGATCCTGCATCTGCACGGCGAGCGCGAGCCCGCGTCCGCCGGCGCCGACGATGAGCACGTTGCGGGGCCGGGGGCCCACGGCGGCCTCCAGCGGCCGCAGGAGCGCGACGGGCCGTGCGAGGACACTCGCGAGTGAAGCCGTGACTTGTGTCATGTTCTCCCTCCACCTCCACCTTCACCTGACCCCCGAGAGGGTCCGACATGCATCCGCGGCCGCTGCCAGCTCGGCGCGAGCGCCGGTCGTGGCCGCGCCCTCATGCATCGTTCGTGCCGCGGGGGCGGCACGCCTCTTGTCGAGCGAGCTGGCAGGGTTGGCCCGGTCGCGCCGCGGCGCGGCGCCCGCCGCCGCGGGCGAGGGCTGGCGTTTCGCCGACCGGCCTTGCATTCCGCGACGCGCCGCGCGCGCCCGGACGCGGGGCCGCGCTCGGCCGCGGCAGGCTGACGCCGCGGCGCGGAAGTACCGGCAGCTTCAGATCGAGGAGGATATACGTGGCGTCAGGCGGGCCGAGCGGAGGGAGACGCGGAGCGTGCGCGCTACCTGGAGCTGTGCGCGTCCGGCTCCACGATGATCTCCACGCGGCGATTGTTCGCGCGCCCGTCGGCGGTGTCGTTCTCGGACACGGGGCGCGCCTTGCCGATCCCGCGCGCCTGAATCCGGTCGGCCATGTAGCCGCGCGACACGAGGAACGTCCGCACCGCGTCCGCGCGGCGCTGTGAGAGGTCGAGGTTGTGGCTGGCGGAACCGCGCGAGTCCGTGTGCCCCTCGACGAGGACGGCGCGCTCCCGGATCGACAGGAGGGCCTCGGCGACCTGGTTGAGCCGGTCCTGGGCCGCCGGCAGCAGCGTGGCCCTGTCGGTGGCGAAGAGGATGCTCCCCGAGAGCGTGATGACCATCCCGCGCGGCTCCTGCTTCACGGAGGCGAAGTCCGCCAGCGCTTTCGCCGATAGCCGCGCCCGCTCGTCGGCCGCCGCGGCCTTCGCCTCGGCCGCGACGCGGCCCTGGTCGGCGGTGACGCGGGCCTGCGCCTCGCCCGCGCGGCCGCGCTCGGACGCCGCGAGATCGCGGCGCGCGCTCGAGAGCTCGCCCTTGGTCTCCTGCATCTTCTGCGACTGGGTGGCCTGGAGCTCCACCTGCGCCTGCGCCTTGCGCTTCTCGTCGCCCGCCGAGGCGGCCAGCGCCTCCGCGAGCTGCGCCTTGCGCTCGGCGACGTACGCCAGGTCCCTGGTCCGTTGCGCCGTCGGCTCGTCGCCGAAGGCCTGCTCGGCCTGATCGAGGGCCGCCTTGGCCTTGTGGACCTCCGCGGGCGCGAGCTGCGCGGCGGGCCCCATGCTGGCGCGCATGTATGCCGTGCGCGCATTCGCGAGCTCGATCGGCACGACCGTGGCGCAGCCCCCGCCGAGGGCCACGGCGCCAAGGAGCAGGAACATGATGCTCGTAATGCTCAATCTCATCGACGTCTCCTCGCTGACTACGGCGTGCCGCGCAGCGTGCGGACCTGGTCAACGGCCTCTTGGGCCTGTCGCTTCGAGGTGTCCTCGCGCGACAGCGCGACCGCCAGGTCGGCGTCGGCTTGCGCGCGCATGAGCAGCCCTTCGGCGTCGCTCCGTTCACCCTTGGCGAGCGCGGCCCGGGCGTGCTGCGTCTGCTCGCGGGCGAGCTGCAGGTGGAGGGCGGCCTGCGGCACCTTGGGGGCGCCCACCTCCTCGGCCGCGCGAATCGCGGCCGACGAGGACTCCAGCTTCTCGGTCGGCGGGAGCGAGGTGGCACAGGCGGCCAGCGTCCCGGCGAGGCTCAGCGTCAGAATGATTCTCATGTGGACCTCCGATCACTTCTTGGCGGGGGTGGTCTTCGTCGTGGTGTCCTTCATCTGGTGACCGACCGTCTCCAGCGTCTGTCCGGCCACGTTCGCCACCTCGTTGGCGCCCTTCTCCACCTTGTCGCCGACCTTGTGCGCCAGCGCCTTGGCCTTGTCGATCACCGCGTGGGCCGCCTTCTTGGTGCCGTCGATGGCGCCCTGGACCTTGTCTCCGGTAGTCTTCATTTCCATTACTCCTTCGGGTCGCGCCTCTTTGCATCGATCGTGCCGCCCACTCCGCGCTCGCAGGCAACCCGCCCCGTCCGCTGGCGAAATGAGTGACGGGACGATCCGCCGGGTCGTGTGCCGTTCCTCCCGGGGCGCGGCTCCCGACGCGAAGAGCGGCAGTCAGAAGTTGCAGAACGCCACGGCCAGTGGGCTGGCCTCGGCCTTGCATCGCATCAACGCATGCTGAATTTGACGGTCTACGGACAAACCGACATTGGCCTGGTGCGGAAAACGAACGAGGATGCCTTCATCGTCGCCGACCTGACGAACGGCAACATCCTCAAGGAGCAGACGATCGTCCGCTTCCAGGTGGGCGAGCGCGGCGTGCTGCTCGCCGTCTCGGATGGAATGGGCGGCGCCAGCGCCGGCGAGGTCGCGAGCGCGATGGTGATCGAGTCCATGCGGCGCTCGATGACGACGCCGCCGCCCCCCGGGCCGGGTAGCGCGCCCGTCGAGCAGGCGGCCACGACGGCGAATCACGCGGTGTGGACCGCGGCGCACGAGCCGGGGCGCGAAGGCATGGGGGCCACGCTGACCGCGCTGCACATCCAGGGCACGGCCGTGCACATCGCCGAGGTCGGAGACTCGCGCGCCTATCTCCTGCGCGGCGGAGACATACTTCAGGTGACGCGCGATCAGAGCTATGTCCAGCTCCTCATCGATGCGGGTGCGCTCACGCCCGAGCAGGCCGAGACCGCCCCGCTGCGCAACGTGATCGTGCACGCCATGGGCATGAAGCCGGACGTGTCGGTGGCGCTCGGGCGGCTCGAGCTCCGTCAGCGCGACTGCTTCCTGCTCTGCTCGGACGGCCTGTCGAAGGCGGTGTCGGCCGAGGAGATGCGGCAGGTGATCCTGGCGGCGCCCCGACTGGACGCGGCCTGCGCGACGCTCATCGAGCTCGCGAAGCAGCGCGGCGGGGACGACAACATGACGGTGCTCATCGCCGGCGTGAGCGGCGATCTGCCGCCGCTCGTGGCGGGCGAGACCATCGCCGACACCCTCCAGATCCTGCAGGAGCCGCCCGCGCCCGGTCCGCGCGGCGCCAGCGGCGCCTGACGCGGCGCGGCCGCGTCGGCCCGCCGGCCGCCAACGCCTACCTGCACGGCTCCGACTGCCGCGCGCTGCCACCGTCGGGCGTTGCAATACGCGACGGCGGCGCCCGTGCCGCCG
>DASXVK010000804.1:0-5850 GCA_036504295.1 Polyangia bacterium | reverse complement strand
GTCACCGCGCGCGGCGCCGGCAACGCGCCCGTCCGCCGGTCGCGCCGCGGCCGCGCGCGCGCGGCGCCCTTCGTGGTAAGCTCACGCGGTCGTCAGGGGTCTCGCATGGCTCGCCGCCTCACGCTCCTCCTGCTGTGCGCGGCCGCGCTCGGCGCATGCGTCGACGGGCCGGCGCCGCGCCACGATCCGCTGCCGCTCACACGCCTGACGACCGACCGGACCTACCTGCGCGACGAGCACGGCCGCTACGTCTTCTTCCACGGCGTCAACGTCAGCGGCAGCACCAAGGCCCCCGACGTCGACGCCACCGGCTTCGCCGACTACCTCACCCGCCCCTTCCCGCTCGCCGACGCGGACGCGCAGCTGGCGAAGATCCGGCAGCTCGGCTTCACCTCCCTGCGCCTGCTCGTCATGTGGGAGGGCATCGAGCCCTACGGCAAGGGCGAGTACGACGCCGAGTACCTCGACTCCATCCGCGAGATCGTCAAGCGCGCCGGCGACCACGGCCTGCACGTGCTCCTCGACATGCACCAGGACATGTTCAGCCGCCACCTGCGCGTGAAGTACAACCGCCACCCCGCGGCGGACCCGGGCACCCTCGAGTACAGCCTCCTCGCGCTGGTGAAGCCCTACGACGACGAGGTCAAGGGCGACGGCGCGCCGCGCTGGGCGGTGCAGGCGTGCCTGCAAGAGAAGGACATGACCTCGCCGCACTGGGGCACGCCGCGCCTCGTGTCCGGCCTCAACGCCGACGAGATCAACAACCTCGTCAAGCTCTACCAGAAGCTGACCGGGCAGACCCAGGGCGGCTCGCCGCCGGACTGGACCATCCGCTTCGTCGCCGGGCTGCCGGGCGAGTTCCCGGTCAACGAGACCACGGACCTCCTGCCGATGACCCACTGGGGCATCGCCCACGCGCTCTCGCTCGACCTCGCGCGCTGCTATGCCTGCCTCTTCGCCGGCGACGTCGTCTTCCCCGGGCTCACGCGCAACGGCCAGAGCGTCAAGGACTACCTGCAGGAGGCCTACGCCGACGCGTGGGCGCAGGTGGCGCTCAAGGTCCGCGACCTGCCGAACGTCATCGGCTACGACCTCATCAACGAGCCCTCGGGCAACTACCTCGTCCTCTCGGCCGTCGCGGGGCTCATGAAGGCCGGCGTCCCCGACGGCGCCAAGGACGCGCTCGTCAACCTCTTCGGCGTCGAGACCGGCACCGAGCTGTACGAGGCGCTGGTCGCGCTGCGCGTGCTGCCGCCCGACGGCACGCCCGCGACGCTGCGCCTCTTCGGCCTCGACAAGCTCGACCCGCTCGCCGCGCTCGGCCTGAACACCGGCTTCTCGGACAACCACCTGCGCCCGTTCTACGAGCGCGTGGGCAAGGCCATCCAGGACGTCGACCCGAAGGCGGTCTTCTTCATCGAGGACGGCCTGTCGGCGGGGAGCTTCCTCGGCGGCTCCTTCGGCGGCCTCGGCGGGCAGTGGGAGACGCCGATGACCCGGCCGCAGGGGCTCGACCAGGTGGTCTTCGCGCCGCACTGGTACGCCGACATCTACCCCTTCCTCGGCTTCGACCAGGCGCCGCGCAGCTTCTCGGTCGAGGAGGTGCGCTACCGCGACTACGACGCCAACCTCGCGACCGCCGCCAAGGAGGCCGCCTACTCGCTCGGCAACGCGCCGGTCGTCTTCGGCGAGTTCGGCACCTACTTCAACTTCAACGGCATCGAGGACGCCGTCGCGCAGAAGTACGCGGTGAGCGGCGCCTTCCTCGACAACTACTACGAGGCGTTCGAGCGCGGCTTCCAGAGCAACATGCTGTGGTGCTGGTCGAAGGAGAACGACCCCGAGATGGGGGACTTCTGGAACCACGAGGACTTCTCGGTCATCGATCCGGCCGAGAAGCCGCGCGCGCAGGCCGTGTGGGCGCGGCCGCACGCCCGCTTCCTCGCCGGCAAGCCGCACACGACCCACTTCTACTCGGACCAGCACTACTTCGATCCCGACAAGGGCGTGCCCGACGCGCGGCGCGAGTTCGAGGTGCGCTACGGCAGCAAGGAGACCACGGCGCCGTCGGAGATCGTGGTGCCGCAGTCGCAGTACCCGGACGGCTTCTACGTCTGGCTCTCGGACGGCTACGCCTACTGGGACGCGGCCACGCAGACGCTGTACCACTACCCGAGCCGCGACGAGCCCGGGTTCGAGCACTTCGTGCGCATCCGCCCCCCGCTGCCGGGCGAGGAGAACGTCGGGTGGAGCTACTTCTTCAAGGACGGGCTCGCGGTCGGCGGGCGTTAGCCGCGCTCGCGGTGGCGACGACGCTCACGGGGACCGCGGTGGCCGCGGCCCCGGCGCCCGCGTCCGCGCCGGCGCCGGCGTCGCAGCCGGCGTCGCGGCCGTTCGTGCGCCGCGCGCCGCCGCCCGCGGCCGCGGCGCCCGCGCCCGCCGCCGACGAGCGCGCGCCGGCGGCCCCGACCATCGAGGTCCACGCCGACCTCCAGAACCTCTTCCTCTTTCGCAGCGACGCGGACTTCGACCGGTCGCGCCCGCGCTACGACCAGAGCGGGCAGACCGCCGGCGCCTTCGCCACGGTGTTCCGCCCGTCGTTCGGCTTCGCCATCACCGAGCACCTGCGGCTCTTCTACCAGGCCGAGATCGGCCTCAACTACTGGAGCAAGCAGAACCCCGACCAGCAGGACCCGACCGCGCCCGACGTCTTCGTCATGAAGCACCGCGAGATCTGGGCCGCCGGCGAGGCCACCGACGGGCGGGCCGGGTTCAAGGTAGGCTACGGCTACTTCCAGGACACGACCGGGCTCTTCCTCGGCCACTGGCTGGGCGTCGCGCAGGGCTTCGTGGCGCTCGGGCCGCGCGCGCGGCTGAGCCTCTTCGTCGGCCAGATGCCCGACGGCGTCTACGAGGGCATCAACGTCACGGACAACAACTTCACGCGCGACATCTTCGTCTTCGGCGGCAGCGCGGTGCTCGCGCTCTCGGACCGCGCCCTGCTCGCGGTCGGCCTGCACAACCTCGTCGACACGCACCTCGTCGACCAGACGCGCTGGATCACGGCGCCGAACTTCCACCTGCAGCTCACGCGGCCCGGCACCTTCGCCACGCTCGAGGGCGTGCTGCAGGCCGGGCAGCTCCACGGCACCGCCCTCGGCGGCGGCGCCCAGACGCACCTCGCCTGGGCGGCGCAGGCGCACGTCGTGCACAACCTCGCGCGCCGCTGGGAGCTCGCCGGCAACCTGCTGCTCCTCAGCCCCGACGACGCCTACGCCGGCAACGGCCGGAGCCACGCCTTCTTCTACTCGGGCAAGTCGAAGAGCGCGACGCTGATGCTGACCGAGGACGAGATCCGCGACTGGTACGACAACGTCGACGAGCGGATGTCGGCGTACGACGGCTCCTTCTTCATGAACCGGGCCGGGCTCGCGATCGCGGACGTGAAGCTCGCCTACGCCGCCACCGCGCGCCTGCGGCCGGCCCTGGTCGTCGGCGGCTCGACCGTGCTCAAGCCGGAGAACGCGCTCGACCACCTCCTCGTCGGCATCGAGGCCGACGCCGTCCTCGAGTGGCGCCTGTGGCCGCACCTCGTCGCCCACTTCGTCGTCGGCACGCTCGTCCCGGGCGCGGCCGGCGCGGCGCTGCTCAACCGCATCGACCACACCCAGATGCGCCCGATCTGGACGGTCGAGTCGTCGCTCATGCTGCGCTACTGAGAGAGGCCCTCACGACCATGCGCGCCATAACGCTCACCGGCGTGGACTGGCTCATCATCCTCCTCTACTTCGCGTTCATCATCGGCATCGGGCTGTACCTGCGCCGGTTCACGAGGTCGGGGGAGGACTTCTTCCTCGCCGGGCGGCGCAACTCGAGCTGGGTCGCGGGGCTCGCGTTCCTGTCGGCGAACCTGGGCGCGCTCGAGATCCTCGGCTGGACCGGCGGCACGATGAAGTACGGGATGTTCGTGTCGCACTTCTACTGGGTGGGCGCCATCCCGGCCATGCTCTTCCTCGGGCTCTACATGATGCCCTTCTACTACTCGAGCCGGATCCACTCGGTGCCCGGGTACCTGCAGCTCCGCTTCGACGAGCGCTCGCGGCTGCTCAACGCCTTCTCCTTCGCCGTGATGACGCTGCTGATGAGCGGCATCAACCTCTACCTGATGGCGCTCGTGCTGCGCACCATCCTCGGCTGGGACTGGCACCTCAGCATGTGGGTGGCCGCGCTCTCGGTCGGCGCCTACATCGCGCTCGGCGGCCTCATGAGCGCGATCTTCACCGAGATCGTGCAGTTCTTCCTCATCTGGTTCGGCCTCTTCCTGGTCGCGATCCTCGGCACGATCGAGATGGGCGGCCTCGCCAAGGTCTTCGCCTCGGTGCCGCCCGAGATGGCGCGCCTCTGGGCGACGACCGGGAACGCGGCGCAGAACTCGATGGGCGTCACCTGGCTCGGCATCGCCGTCGGGCTCGGCTGGGTGCTCTCCTTCGGCTACTGGACCACCGACTTCCTCGTCGTGCAGCGCGCCTTCTCGTCGAAGGACCTGCGCTCGGCGCGCATGGCGCCGATCACCGCCTCGTTCTTCAAGATGGCGCTGCCGTTCATCATCGTGGTCGCGGGCCTCATCGCGTTCCAGCTCGCGCGGCAGGCGGGCTCGGGCTTCGCGCTCCTGCCGCACCCGTCGACGGGCGAGCCGTGGAACGACACCGCCTTCCCGCTGCTCATCGCGCGCTACTACCCGGCGGGCCTCGTCGGCCTCGGCATCACGGCGCTGCTCGCCGGCTTCATGGCGGGCCAGGCCGGCAACGTCTCGGCCTTCAACACCGTGTTCACCTACGACATCTACCGGGTGATCATCAAGCCGGACGCCACCGACGAGCACCTCGTGAAGGTCGGCCGGATCATGACGCTCGTCGGCATCCTGCTCTCGGTCGGCACGGCCTACGTCGCGATGCAGTTCAACACGATCATGGACTACATCCAGGCCATCTTCTCCTGGGTGAACGCGCCGCTCTTCGCCACCATGCTCCTCGGCATGTTCTGGCGGCGCACGACCGCGACCGGCGCCTTCTACGGCCTCATCGCCGGCATGGCGAGCAGCTTCACCATCTTCCTCGGCTTCAAGCTCGGGCTCTTCGGGCCGGGGCTCGCGCGCGTGATCACGTTCTCCCCCGCGCCGAGCGAGATGTCGCGCAACCTGTGGCAGGCCGCGTGGGCGTGGGTGATCTGTTTCGTCATCACCGTCGCGATCAGCTTCGCGACGCGGCCGAAGCCCGACGCCGAGCTCGCGGGGCTCGTGCACGGGCTCACTGGCGAGGCGGCCATCGAGCGGGTGGCGCTGTGGCGCCGGCCGGCCTTCTGGGCCGCGGTCTCGTGCGCCGTGCTCGTCGCCCTCAACCTGTGGTTCTGGTAGGAGCGCCCGATGCCGCCGCGTGAAGCCGAGCCGCTGCCGATCTGGTTCTTCGTCGGGCTGATCCTCGCCGTCTACGGCGCCATCGTCCTCGGCGCCGGCCTGCTCATGCCGCCGGCGCACACGGTGCTCGCGCACCTGCGGCCCGCGCTGTGGTGGGGCGGCACGATGCTCGTCGCGGGCGCGATCTTCCTCGCGATCGGGCTGGTGGGCCGGCGCGGGGCGGCGGCGGCGGCGCCGACGGACGAGGCGCCGGAGGGACGGCGCGAGCAGCAGGGATGAGGCGCGCGCCCGGCGCGGCGCTGCTGGCGCTCGCGCTCGCCGGTGCGTGCCGGCCCGCCCCGCCGCCCGTCGACACGAGCCCGGCCGCGGCCCGCGCGCGGCCCGACGCGACGCCGGTCGCGGGGCCGGCCGGCCCTGTGCCCGCGGACTTCTCGGTG
>DASXVK010000803.1:0-22177 GCA_036504295.1 Polyangia bacterium | reverse complement strand
GGGCGCAGTATACCCCCGGTCTCGTCGCTCGAGCCTCGGCGGCAGCGCGCGACCCAGCCGCCGCCGCGTCCGGGCGTGATCCCCTTGGCGCGCTGCGCTAGCATCCGGACCATGGCCAGAACCTCCTTCCACGCCGCGTGGGCCGTCGAAGCCGCGATCCTGACCACGGCCGTGGGTCTGGCCAGCGCGGTCTACGCCGACTCGTTCCACGGCGACGGGTCCGCGCCGACGCCGACGCGCGAGCTGGAGCTGATCCAGGCGGTCTGCTCGGACGCGGCGGTGCTCGAGCACGAAGGCAAGAAGACTGTCGGTTGCCGCACGTGCCCGCGCTTTCTCCGTCCGCTCGCGACGAAGTCGGCGACCCAGGCCGAGACCGTCTACTACGGACACTTCTCGGACCCCGCAGCAACCGAGGCGATGATCAGCTTCCAGGGCTGCACGTCGCGCGCCGAGGCCGAGGGTTGGGGGGTGTTGCTGCGCAAGCAGGGCCGGGCCTGGCGACGGGTCGCCACGCTCGACCGGCTGCCAGACTGCAAGTCGCACACGCGGAAAGATGGGCGAGACGTGCTCGTGTGTGTGGACGTCGCTTCAGGCGGCGGCGGCCAGGCTGTCAGCCTCTCCACCTACGATGCGCTCCAGCCCGAGAGCAAGCGCCGGCGCATCCTGCTCGGGGCGTCCTTCGCCGACGAGGCATGGTGCTACCCACACTGGTCGATCGCCGAGCTCGAGGACGTCACCTTTCGGGATCTGAACGGTGACGGGGTGATGGACGTTCGGGTGACCGTCGCCGCCGCCCGGACCAAGGTCCCGAAGAGGTGCGAGAGCACCTGCGAGTGCAAGGGCTGGAAGCCGCCGAAGGAGCGGCAGCGGTTCACGTTTCGGTTCCTCGCCACGCCGGCGGGTTTCGTCGACGAGGCCGCGAATGCGAGAGAGCGGCTGCGCCTCAAGCGGGTGGTGGAGGTCTTCAACTGACGCGTGATCGCGGGCCGGGCGACGGCTCCGCCCCCCTACACCACCTGGTCGAGCAACTCCGCCACGTCGAGCACCTGCAGCTGCTCCTGGCCGACCGCCATGTTGGAGGCCTCGAGCATGATGGTGCAGTAGGGACACGCCGTCGCCAGCACGTCCGCGCCCAGGCGGACGGCGTCGCGGACGCGCAGGTCGCCGAAGCGCGCGCCGGCGGGCGTCTCCATCCAGATGCGCCCGCCGCCGCCGCCGCAGCAGACGCTGTCGGCGGCGCAGCGGTCGAGCTCCACGCGCTGCACGGCCGGCATGGCGTCGAGCACGTCGCGGGGGGCGTCGTAGACGTCGTTGTGGCGCCCGAGGTAGCACGGGTCGTGGAGCGCGACCTTCTTGCCCAGCTCCCTCGACGGCTTGAGGCGCTCCTGCGCGAGCAGCTCCTTGAGGAGCGTGGTGTAGTGCGCGACCTCGAACGTGCCGCCCAGCGCGGGGTACTCGTGCCGGAACGTGTCGAGGCAGTGGGGCGAGGTGGTGACGATCTTCGTGACGCCCCGCGACTGGAAGAGCCGGATGTTCCGGGCCGCCAGCTTCTGGAAGGTGTCCTCGCTGCCCGCCTTGCGGATCGACTCGCCGCAGCAGCCCTCCTCCGCGCCGATGACGCCGAAGCTCACGCCCGCCTTCCTGAGCAGCGAGGCGACGGCGCGGGCGACCTTGCGGCTCCGCGCGTCGTAGCACGAGGTGCAGCACACGAAGAGGAAGTACTCCTGCGTGCCGTCGAAGCGCGGCACGGGGAGGCCCTTGCTCCAGTCCAGGCGCTGCGCGCGCTCCCCCTGCCACGGGTTGCCCTCGCCGTCGAGGCTCGCCACGACCGGGCGCAGGGCCTGCGGCACCGAGCCGGCCTCGGCGATCATCGCGCGCAGGACGCGCATGTTCTCGATGGGGTTGGCCGCGCGCGGGCAGCGCTTCACGCAGAGCGCGCAGGTCGTGCACGCGAAGAGGACGTTGGCCGACTCGTAGCCCTCGACGCCGAGCTGGGCCATGTGCTGCACCTTGCGCGTGTTGAACTCGCGGGCGATGTCGCCCTCGACGAGGCGCCAGGGGCACGACGCGACGCACAGGCCGCACTGCATGCACTGGTACAGCGTCTGACCGCCCGACTGGACCACGGCGTCGCTGAGCTCGGGGATCGGGGTCTTGGGTTCAGGCATTCGGCGCTCCTTACCCCTTGTACGGGTTGGGTCCCAGCTCCGCGAGCTTGGCCGCGAAGTCGTCGAGGATCGCGGCCAGCCGCGGGTAGTCGGTGATCGAGACGTGCTCGAGCCGGAGCCGGTCGCCCTCGAGCTGCAGGCGGTCGAGCGTCTCCTTGACGTTGCCCATGCGGGTGGCCGCGAGCTCGCTGCCCTTGATGAAGTGGCACTGGTAGTCGGCGCCGGCCTTGCAGCCGAGCAGCAGCACGCCGTCGAAGCCGCGCGACATCGCGTCGGCGATCCAGACGACGTTGCACGAGCCGAGGCAGCGGAGCGACACGACGCGGACGTACGGGTTGAGCCGGACGCCGTTGTGCGCGGCCAGGTCGAAGGCCGGCAGCGCGTCGTTCTCGCACGCCAGCACGAGGATGCGCGGCTTCTCCTCGAACTCGTCGGGGACGACGACGGCCTTGATCTGCTCGCTGATCATGCCGACGTTGTAGTTCGCGAAGCTGATGATGCGCTCCGGGCACGCGCCCATGCACACGCCGCAGCGCCGGCAGCGCGTGGGGTTCGGCTGGGGCGTGCCCTTCGCGTCCTCCTCGAGCGTCCCGAACGGGCACTCCTCGGTGCAGCGCTTGCACTGCGTGCAGCGGCTGAGGGCGAACTCGGGGAAGCTGAGGTCGCCCACCCGCGGCAGGGTCGCCGCGCCGCGGCCGACGAGGCGCACGGCCTGGACGGCCTTCGCGGCCGCCCCGGCGCCGTCGTCGAGGCAGCTGGCCAGGTCCATGGGCGCGCGGACCGCGCCGGCGGCGTAGATGCCCGTGCGCTGGGTCTCGTACGGGAAGCAGACGAAGTGGGAGCTCGGGAAGCCGTACTCGCGCTCCGGCAGCTCCGGTCCCTGCCGGTACTGCAGGTTGAGCACGTCGGTGTCGAGCGTCGTCGGCACCAGGCCGGCGGCGAGGACCACGAGGTCCACCTCCCACGTCACGGGCTCGCCGAGGAGGGCGTCGGTGGCGCGGACGGCCACGGCGCCGCTCCCGGCCGCCTCGACCGACTCGACCTCGCCCTTGACGAAGACGGCGCCGAGCTTCTGGACCCGCTTGTACACCTCCTCGTAGTGACCCGGCGTGCGGATGTCCTTGTAGAGCACGTAGGCGGCGAGGGCCGGGTTCTGCTCCTTGAGGTAGGTGACCTGCTTCATCGAGGCCGCGCAGCAGACGTTCGAGCAGTACGGCAGGTGGTCGTCGTCGCGCGAGCCGGCGCACTGCACGAACAGCACCGACTCGAGCGCCTTGCCGTCGGACGGCCGCGCGAGCGCGCCCGCCCTGGCCATCTGCTCGAGCTCGACGTTCGTCACCACGTTCGGCGTGCGGCCGTAGCCGAGGTGGCCGAGCCTGGCCGGGTCGTAGGGTCGGAAGCCGGCGGCGACGACGACCGCGTCCACGGTGACGTTGCGCTTGTCGGCGCCCGTGTTGATGGTGACGTCGAACATGCCGGGCGCGCCGCTGATGCGGCCGACCTGGGACGAGAGGTGGACGGTGATCCGCGGATCGGCCGTGACGGCCTGCACGAGACCCGCGACGTCGGGCTCCGGGTACGCCGCGATCGCGAAGTCCTTCGGGAAGATCTTGTGCAGCCGGCTCGCGAAGCCCCCGAGCGCGCCCTCCTTCTCGACCAGCACGACCCGCGTGCCGGCGGCGCTCGCCTGGAGCGCGGCGCTCAGGCCCGCGACGCCGCCGCCGATGACGAGCACCCGGTCCTGCATCTCGACGGGCCGCGGGGTGGGCACCGACGCGAAGCGCAGCTTGCCGAGCGCCATGCGGATGACGTCCTCGGCGAGCATCTGCGTGTCCTCGTCGCCTGCAGCATGGCTCCACGCCACGCCCTCGCGCAGGTTCGCGCGGTCCACGAGCACGCCCGGGAAGGTGAAGGCCTGCACCATGTCGCGGCCGGTGCACGCCGCCACCACCACCGCGTCCAGGTGCTGCTCGTCGATGGCCTGCTGGATGAGGGCGCGGCCGGCGGACTGGCACAGCGCCTCGTGGCTCGCCGCCACGACCGCCTTCCGCTCGCCCGCGACCTTCAGGAGCTGAGGAGCGTCCAGCGACTCTCCGATCCTGCACCCCGTACAGATGAAGCAACCGGCTCGGTCAGCCATGGGTTTCTCCCTCTAAAGAGTCCGCAGCGCGCGCAGCGAGGCGCCGGTGGCGTCCTGGACGGACGCCGCCACGTCCGCGGGGCGCTTCACGCAGCCGGCGGGGTAGATGGCGGGCCCGCCCGGCGCCGCGATCAGGAAGCCGAACTCGTCGTAGCGGAGCCCCTCGCAGGGGACCTTCTCGTCCGCGGTCTGCGGCACGATCCCGGTGGCGAGCACGACCAGGTCCACCGGGACCTGCACCACCTGGCCCGTCGCGCCGTCCTCACAGAGGACGAGGAGGTCGCCGGTGCCCGGGTCGCGCATCACGGCCCCGGGCTTGCCCTTGACGAAGTGCACCTGCGGGTCGCTCTGCACCTTGCGGTAGAACGACTCGTACTTGTTCGCCCGGATGTCGATGTAGAAGACCCACACCTCGGCGTCCGGGTCGGCCTCGCGCACGTAGGTCGCCTGCTTGAGCGAGGCCATGCAGCACACGGCCGAGCAGTACGGCAGGTGCGCCTCGTCGCGCGAGCCGGCGCACTGGATGAAGGCGACGCGCCTGGCCGCGCGGCCGTCGGAGGGGCGCGCCAGGGTGCCGCGGGTGGGGCCGTTCGGCGCGGCCAGCCGCTCCATCTCGAGGCTGGTGATCACGTCGGCGTACTCGGCGTACTTGAGGTACGCGATCCGCGACGCGTCGTACGGCCGCCAGCCCGTGGCCCAGATGACCGCGCCGACCTTCAGCGTCAGCGTCTGCGGCCGCTGGGTGAGGTCCACCCCGGGCAGCGCCGCGAGCTGCGCCGCGAGCCCGGCGTCCGCGAGCGCGGCCTCGTCGACGACCGCCTGGTAGGGGAACGCCAGCTCGTGCGGCACCTGCACGGCCCGCTTCTGCGACAGCGCGTGGTCGAAGCCGTTCGCCAGCGAGGGCGCCAGCGCCGCGTAGGGTCCCACCGGGTCCGGCACCTCGGCCCGCACGTACCGGGGCCGCACCGTGACGGTGACCGTGAAGTCGCCGGTGCCGCCGTCGATCTTCTCGACCTCCGCCGAGGTGAGCACGGTGATGCGCGGGTTCTCCTTGATGCGGCGGTAGTTGATCTCGAGCCCGCAGTACGGCGGGCAGAGCTTCGGGAAGTAGTGCTTCATGCCCGCGACGCGCCCGCCGAGCGTGGGCGCCTTCTCGACGAGGTAGACCTCGCGTCCGAGATCGGCGGACTCGACGGCCGCGGTGATGCCGGCCATGCCGCCGCCGACCACCAGCACGCTCTCGTGATTCGCGCTCATCTGCCGAGGCCCTCCTTGGTTCGCATAAGTGCATACATTGTTCATGCACTGCCAGATATACCGCAGGCGGGGGTGTCGCGACAAGCCCGAACGCAGGGGACCCTCGGCGGGTGAAGCCGGAGCTACCGTGGCGCCGCGGGTGCGGGAGCGCCCCTCACGTCGGGCGGGGCGCCACCCCGTCGGCGGCCCGACCGGGCACCTCTGCCAGCAGCTCCTCGATCGCCTCCATGGTGGGGGGCTTGGCGAGGTGGCGGTCGAACCCGGCCGCCAGCGCCTGGGTCACGTCGTCGGGCTGGGCGTAGCCCGTCAGCGCGACCAGGCGGCAGCGCGCGAGCCGGGGGACCGCCCGCAGCGCCCGGGCGACCGCGTAGCCGGTCATGTCCGGGAGCCCGATGTCGCACAGCACCAGGTCGGGCGCGGTCTCCTGGGTGGCCGCGACCCCCGTGGCCCCATCGAAGGCGAGCTGCACCTCGTGCCCCAGGCACCGCAGCACGTCGCCCAGGCTCTCGGCGGCGTCGCGGCTGTCCTCGATCACGAGGACGCGGAGCGCGCGTCGCGCCTCCGGGGCCGCCGGGCGCGGCTCGTCGACCACGACCCGTTCGAGCAGCGGCAACCGCACCTCGAGCTGGGCGCCGCGCCCCACCCCGTCGCTCGACGCCGCGACGCTCCCCCCGTGCATCTCGACGAAGCCCTTGACCAGCGCGAGCCCCAGCCCCAGGCCGCCCTGGCTGCGGGCCAGCGTCTGGTCGGCCTGGATGAAGGGCTTGAAGACCTTGCCGAGCAGCTCGGGGGCGATGCCCGCGCCGGTGTCGCTCACCCGCACGACGGCGAGCCGGCCCGCGACGGTCACGGCGACGTGCACGCGCCCGCCGCGCGGCGTGAACTTGCCCGCGTTCCCGAGGAGGTTGCCGATGATCTGCGAGATCCGGGTCGGGTCGGCGTCCAGCCACAGCGGCGCGTGCGCGACCTCGACGTCCAGGACGACGCCCTTGTCCGTGAGGTTGACCCGGTGGTCCTCGACGGTGCGGAGCACGAGGTCCGCGAGATCGATCCGCTCCCGGTGCAGCTCGACCTTGCCGCGCGAGATGCGGTTGAGGTCGAGCAGATCGTCGACCAGGCGGGCGAGGTGCGCGCTCTGGCGCTCGATGATCTGCTGCGCCCGCAGGGCCTGGGCCCCGCCGGGCGGCGCGTGCTGCAGCAGGAAGACGCTGTTGCGGATGGGCGCGAGCGGGTTGCGCAGCTCGTGCGACAGGATCGCCAGGAACTCGTCCTTGCGGCGGTCGGCCTCGCGGAGCGCGACCTCCATCTGCTTGCGCTCGGTGACGTCCTGGACGGCTCCGATCAGCCGTCGCAGCGCGCCGTGCTCGTCGAAGACCAGCTCGGCGTGCTCCTGCACGATGCGCTCGGTGCCGTCGGCGCGGACGATGCGGTGCTCGATGGCGTACGGCCGCCGCGTCGCGATCGCGTGCGCGACCGCCTCCACGACGCGCGGCCGGTCGTCGGGATGGACGTGCGCGAAGACCAGCTCGTGCGTGACCTTCACGGCGCCGGGCTCGTAGCCGAAGATGCGGTACACCTCGTCGGACCAGGTGAGCGGGCCGGCGGAGAGGTCGCCCGGGTTCACGACCTCGTTGTGCCACGCCCCGAGGTGCGCCATCTGGCCCGCCTGCGCGAGCGTCGTCTCGCGCTGGCGCAGGGCCGCCTCCGCCTCCTTGCGCTCGGTGATGTCCTGCACGGTGCCGAACCCGCCGCGCAGCGCCCCGCGGTCGTCGAGCTCCAGCTCGGCCCGCTCGCGCACCCACCTGACGGCCTCGCCGACCAGGATGCGGTGCTCGACGTCGTAGGGCTGCCCGCCCAGGGCGGCGGTCCACTGCTGGGCCACGGCGCTCCGGTCCTCCGGGTGAACGGCCGCGAGGAACCGCTCGTAGGTGAGGCGGGTCCCCTTCGGGATGCCGAAGATCCGGTAGGTCTCGTCCGACCAGAGCAGCTCGTCGCGCCGGACGTCCAGACGCCAGCTCCCGGTGTGGGCGACCGCCTGCGCGCGGTTCAGGTCCGCCTGGCGGTCGCGGAGCGCCTGCTCGGTGGCCTTCCGGTCCGAGATGTCCCACGCGAACGCCACCAGGAGCCCGCCCTCGACGTCGATGGCGGTGACGCGGATCTCCGTGTCGAAGACGGTGCCGTCCTTGCGCCGGTGGCGCGTCTCGAACTGCGCGTGCCCGCGCGCGCGGATGGCCTGGATGTGCGCCAGGGTCTCCGCCGGGGTCTCGTTCGCCTCGACGTCGGCGATGCGCATCCGGAGCAGCTCGTCACGGGAGTACCCGCTCATGCGGACGTACGCGTCGTTCACCTCCAGCAGGTGCCCGCCGAGGTCGAGGAGCACGTACCCCGACCGCACCGTCTGCAGGATGGTGAGGTGCTTCGCCTCGCTCCGTCGCAGCACCTCCTCCGCCCGCCTCCGCTCGGTGATGTCGCGCACGACGCTGACGAGGGTGCGCGCGCCGTCGGTGGTCGCGCCCTGCGCGCTGACCTCGACGGGGAAGGTGCTGCCGTCCTTGCGCCGGTGGAGCGCCTCGAAGCGAATGCCCCTGGTGTCGGCCTCGGCCATCTGCGCGTCCGTGAGCGCCGGCCCGTCGTCGACCCGCAGGTCGAAGATGGTCAGGCGCAGCAGCTCGTCGCGGGTGTAGCCGTAGGCGGAGGTCGCGGCGGCGTTCGCGTCCAGGATGCGGCCGTCGTCGCGGCGGATGAAGAGGATGAGGTCCCGGCTGTGCTGCGCGAGCAGCTCGTAACGGCGCAGCGCCTCCGCGGCCTTCGTCCGCTCGGTGATGTCGCGCACGACGCCCTCGGTGCCGACGATGCGGCCGGCCGGGTCGCGGCGGAACTGGAGGTTCATCGAGACCCAGAAGGTCGTGCCGTCCTTCCTCCGGCCCTGCACCATCACATCGGTCAGCCGGCCGGCGCCGCGCAACGCCTCCAGGGTCGCGACCCGCGCCTGCGGGTCCGCGTAGAGCGTCTCCGCGGGCAGCCCGAGCATCTCCTCGACCGAGTCGTAGCCGTACATCGGCGGGGCGGACGGGCTGACCTCCACGAACCGGCCGGCGAGGTCCGCCTGGAAGAACGCGTCCTGCATGTTGTCGAGGATGCCGCGGAGCCGCGCCTCGCTCGCCCGCAGCCGGTGACCGTGCTCCAGCGCGACCGTGGTCGCCTGCAGCGTGACGAACGTGCCGCCGACGCTGCCATCCTCGATGCGCACCGGGCTGTAGCAGAGCGTGAAGGATGCGTTCCCGGTGCCGACCCGGCCGAGGGGGAAGAGTTGGTCCTCCAGGGAGACGCTCTCGCCGCGCTCCATGACGGTCGTGACGAGGGGCTCGAGGTCGCGCCAGGCCTCGGCCCAGACCTCCCGAGCGGCCCGCCCGAGCGCCGGCGGAGGCGCGCCGTGCGCGAGCGCGCGGAAGGCGTCGTTGTAGAGCAGCAGCAGGTCACGCCCCCACAGCAGGGCCATCGGGAACCGGCTGCCGAGGATGAGGTTGACGGCCGTGCGCAGCGACTGGGGCCAGCGCTCGCGCGCGCCGAGCGGCGTCGCCGCCCAGTCGCAGGCCCGCATCATCTCGGCCAGCTCCCCGGCGCCGGCGAGCCACTCGGTGGGGCTGGCGGCGGCCGTGGGCGGCGCGGCCGGCGGCGCGTTCGAGGCGGTCCCGCTTCCCTGCTGCTCCATGTCCTGTCTCTCGCCACCCGTGACCGCGCCCGCGGCGCCCGGTCACCTTCGGAGGATAGCGGCTCCGACGGGCGTCGCAAGCGGTTTTGCGAGGTACATCGGCAGCTTAGAGCAGGGCACCGGGTCTGAATTCGACGCCCGGCGGCCGGGTCGATGATATCATTGCTCGTCACGGCGGGTTTGGATGGGCGACCTCCTCTTCGGCACCTCCTCCTGGTCCGAGCGCACCTGGGAGGGCGTCTTCTACCCCACCGGCACCCCGCCGGGGCAGTACCTGGCGCACTACGCCACGCGGTTCCCGACGGTCGAGGTCGACAGCACCTACTACCGCATCCCGTCGCGCTCGATGGTCGCCGGCTGGGCCGCGCGCACCCCCGAGGGCTTCCTCCTCTCGGCGAAGTTCCCGCGCAGCGTCGTGCACGCCGGCGCGGGCGAGAGGCCCGACGCGGCGGCCGTCCTCGTGCGCGACCGCGTGTGGCCGGACGTCGCGCGCTTCCTCGACGCCATGGCGCTCCTCGGTCCCAAGTGCGGGCCGCTCGTGCTGCAGCTCCCCTACTTCAACCGGGCGGCGTTCCCGTCCGTGGAGCCGTTCCTCGAGCGCCTCGACGCGTTCCTCGCCGCGCTGCCGAGCGGGGCGACCTTCCGCTACGGCGTCGAGGTGCGCAACCGGGACTGGGTGGCGGCGCCGCTCCTCGAGGTGCTGCGCCGGCACCGCGTCGCGCTCGTCCTCGTCGACCTCGTCTACATGCCGCACCCGGCGGAGACGGCGGCGCACCTCGACCTGGTCACGACGGACTTCGTCTATGCCCGCCTCATCGGCGACCGCAAGGCCGTCGACGCGCTGACGGACCGGTTCGACCGCGTCGTCATCGACCAGGCCGCGCGCCTGGCGCGCTGGGCGGAGCTGCTCCGCGCGCTGCGCGACCGGGTGCCGCGGACGCTCGTGTACGCGAACAACCACTACGCGGGCCACGGGCCGGCGACGATCCGGGAGCTGGAGCGGCTGGTGGATCCAGCGATCGCGCCGCCGAGCGAGCCCTGCGAGGACCGCGCGCCGCGCGGGCAGATCGCGTTTCGGTGGGGGTGACGCGCGCCGGCCGCGCGGGGTGGCCTGGCCGCCTACGATCGCCCCCGCCCCGCGAGGTACCACAGCAGCTCGCGCAAGCGCGCGGAGAGGTCGGCCTGCGACGTGATCGTGGCCTTGTTGAGATAGAATCCGGGCCGCAGCGTCTTCAGCAGGCCGCGCAGGCGGTCGTCGCAGACCAGCGCGGAGAAGAAGAGAATGGGCGTGGGGGGCCACCCGTGCTGCCGCTCCATCTGCCGCAGGGCGTGCGCCGCCTTGACCCCGTCGATCACCGGCATCTGCAGATCGAGGATCACGAGCTGGTAGGCGCAGCCCTCCCGCGACCGCGCCCGCACCGCGCCGATGAAGTGGCTCCCGTCGCTGAACTGGTCGACGTCGGCGGCCAGGCGCTCGGCCACCAGGGACCGCGCCACGGCCTGGCGCACGTGCTCGACGTCGTCGGCGACCGCGACCCGAGGGTACAGGGTGGACGCGGGCGGCGGCGCCGCCTCGGCGGCGAACGAGAAACCGCAGTGGGGGCAGCGCGCGACCTCGGCGGCGTCGACGCCGGTCCCCATGGTCATGATGACCACCTCGACCACCACCCCGCACGCCGGGCACGTCGCCGTCTGCATCACGGGCTCCTGCGCGAAGCCGCCACCCGGTCATGATTGGCACACCTCGGCGGGGACGCAAGCTCTCGGGTCGGCAGTGACGCGCGCCGTCGCCCACACGAGGGACTCTCGCCGGGCCCCGACGGCGGTACACTCCCTCCATGGCGAAACGCGTCGAACCGGTCCGCAAGTCCGTGAAGGACGTGCTGGAGGACGTGCTGCAGGGCCACCGCGCGGTGGCCTTCACCGGGCCCGAGCCGGCGCTGAAGTACCTGCGCCGCACCCTGGGCGGGCAGATGAGCCTGCCCAACGCCGTGAAGGCGGTCGCGTACGATCTGGTCGCGGAGGCGGAGGCTCAGCTCCAGCGCTGGGACGCGGTCGACGAGGCGGTGACCCTGGCGCTCGCGAACCTGCCCGCGATGGAGGCGGATCTCGGCCACGGCTACCGTGACCGTCTCGAGGCCATGACCTGCTTCGAGCGGGGCATCCAGGCCCGCATCGCCCGCGGCGATTTCCAGGGCGCGCTCGCGCTGTGCGAGCAGGCCATCGCGCTGGACCTCGGGGCGCACTACGAAGCGAAGCGCGACAGCCTGGAGTGGGCCCGCTAGCCGCACGCGGTTCAGATAGGAAATCGAGGGACGCGCGCAGGAGCTCGGGCACGCCGGGCTGGCGGTCCGGTCCTGCGGCATCACGGTGGCGGCGGCGGTGCTCTGCGTCAGGCTGGTACGCGACGTCCAGCAGGCGCTCGACGAGCGGCGGGCTGCGCTCGTGCGGCACCGAGGAGCGAACGGGTGAGACGCGGCTATTCGAGGATGGGCTGCGGCCCCGGGACGATGCCGGCGATATCCGGATCTTCGCCGTCGGTCCGGCCAGGGCGGCTCGACTTCTCCAGCTTGCGCTGGGCGCGCTGAGCCTCCTTGTCCTTCTGGTGGGTGATGCGATCTCGTTCCTTCTGTCGCTTGGCCTGGGAGGGCCGGCCGGGTGACGCCATGTTTGACTCTCTTGCCAGACGCTGGACCTCGAGCGATGCGAGGCCGCCCGAGACCTGGCGTGCGGGCTGGGTGGTTGCACCAGCATAGCGCCATTGTCGCGCCGGCGCCCGCCCGACTTGCAGCCCGGCATCTCAAGATTCAGCCATGCGGCCACGCTGCTCCGTGTTCATCGCCACGAGCCTGGACGGATTCATCGCGCGCCCGGACGGCGGCCTCGACTGGCTCGCGACCGTGGCGGCGCCGGGCGAGGACTACGGCTACGAGGCCTTCCTCGCGTCCGTGGACGCGCTCGTCATGGGGCGCGGGACCTACGACGCGGTCCTCGCCTTCGACGACTGGCCGTACGCGGGCAAGCGCTGCGTCGTCCTGACCCACCGTGCTCCCCCATCCCGGCACGGCGAGGAGTTCTACGCCGGCCGCCCGGACGAGCTCGCCGCGCGGCTCGCGGCCGGGGGCGTCACGCGGGTCTGCGTCGACGGCGGCGTGGTGATCCAGCAGTTCCTCGCCGCCGAGCTCGTCGACGACCTCACGGTCTCCATCCTGCCGGTGCTGCTGGGCGACGGGGTCCGCCTCTTCGCGCCCGGCGCGCCGGAGCAGCGCCTGGTGCTCGACGAGTGCCGCTCGTGGCCCACGGGGCTGGTGCAGCTGCGGTACCGGCGGGGGTGAATCAGCGCCGCACCGTCAGCTTCGTCGCCGGCACCCACCCCGCCTCGCCCCGGGCGTTCACGACCCACGCCCACCCGCTCTCCTCCGCGGACACCACGACCACCTCCCCCGCACCCGCGCGCAGCTCGACGGCGCGGTAGTCGCGGCGCGCGACCCCGGCGTCGCCGGCGACGTCCAGGTACGCCGCGGGCACCCACCCGGCTCTGCCGTCGCGCGCCGTGCACCAGATCCACCCGGGGTACTCGTCATCGCGCTGCCCGAGCTGAAGCACGTCGCCGGCGCGCATCGTGATCGGGTCGGGGTAGGTGGGCTCGTGGTCGGCCGTCATGGCGCAGCGGCGCGGGGGTGGGGCAGCGCGGGTCATGGGCGCCATGATACTGCGGTCTCGTGCCCCTATGACCCTCACGCGCGGGCGCGTATGATCGACGAACGTCGCGCGGTGGCGGCGGCGTTTCCGTTGGCGCGAAGGGATCTGGCACGATGCGCTGGTATCACTACGTCGCGTACTTCTTCGGCGGCGCCTTCCTCGCGAACGCGCTCCCCCACCTCGGCAACGGGATCTCCGGGCACGCATTCCAGAGCCCGTTCGCGTCACCACCGGGACAAGGCCTGTCCTCCTCGACGGTCAACGTCGTCTGGGGCCTGTTCAACCTGGCCGTCGGCTACCTGCTCGTCTGTCGCGTGGGGACCTTCGACCTGCGCAAGACCCGCCACGTGCTCGTCCTCGGGGCGGGCATCGTGATCATGGCGGTGCTGCTGGCCCAGCGCTTGGGTCGGTTCCACGGGGGGCTGTAGCCCCGTCATCGAGGGCGCTGCGGGTCAGGGCGCCACCGCGCGCAGTCGCGCCAGATCCGGAGGTCTTCGTCGTCGGTGCCGGACCGACGGATGGTTCTCGACGTACAAGGTGTACCACCGCGTGCCCGGGCGCTTCCGGCAGGGCGGCGTCTTCTTGCTCGGCGACGCCGCGCACATCCACAGTCCGGTGGGCCTGAACGACGGGAAGGTCTTGTGTCCCGGCTCGCGCCGCATGATCCTGAGGACATGACGTGCCCCTGCGAGAGCGGACGCCCCTTCGAACAGTGCTGCGGCCCGTACCTGGCAGGCGCCCCGGCGCCCACCGCCGAGGCCTTGATGCGCTCGCGCTACACGGCCTACGTCCGCCACGACATCGACTACCTGTTCGCCACGCATGATCCGGAGACGGCGACCGACGTCGACCGCGACGCCACCGCGCGTTGGGCCGAGGAGTCGACCTGGCTGGGCCTGCAGGTCCTCGACGTGGTGGGGGGTGGCGCCGGCGACCAGCACGGCGAGGTGGAGTTCGTGGCGCGATGGCGCGCGGACCGCCAGGACCACCGCCACCACGAGCGCGCCACCTTCCGTCGTCACGAGGGGCGCTGGGTCTTCACCACCGGCGTGACCCCCAAGCGCGTCCCGGTGCGGGCCGCGGCCAAGCCCGGCCCCAACGCGCCGTGCCCCTGCAACAGCGGGAAGAAGTACAAGCGCTGCTGCGGCGCCTGACCCGTGGACGCCGGGGAGCGCCCGAGAGCACTCGCTACTTCGGCGCGCAGTGCGCGCTCCCGCCCTCCGTGATGCACTTCAGCCCGAGGCCGGCGCAGTCGAAGGTGCGCAGGCGGCGGACCTGGGGCGTGCCGTCGATGACCTGGCAGTACGAGAGGACGCTGCCGGCGCAGGAGAGGTCGGCGCCGAGGGCGCCGCACGCCGGCTCGCTCGCCGTCGGGACGCACTGGGCGTCGCGGCAGTCGAGGCCAAGGCGGCCGCAGTCGAGCCGCGGGCGGGGGTGGCCCTCGGGGCAATCGAAGATCATGGTGCCGTCGCAGAACGCGGTCGTGCAGCTGCCCGGGGTCACGCACTGGGCGCTGCCGTAGGCCATCGCGCAGACGAGCCCGAGCGGCGCGCAGTCGACGAGCTGGTCGGGGCACATGACCGCCTGGTTGCCGGCGCAGTGGTTCGGCGGGCTGGTCGCGTCGCAGGTGGTGGGGAGCGTGCAGAACGCCCCGAGGTCATCCGGGCCGAGGCGCTCGCGTACCTGCGCGCGCACCCGGCCGAGCCCGCGACGAGCGTGGTCACCTCGCTCCCGGATGTGTCGGAGACCCCGGAGCTCGACTTCGAGGGCTGGCGGAGCTGGTTCGTCGAGGCCGCGCGGGGCGTCCTGCGGTGGGTGCCGGCGGACGGCGTCGCCATCTTCTACCAGAGCGACATCCGCCTCGGCGGCGTCTGGGTCGACAAGGGCTACCTGGTGCTGCGCGCCGCCGAGGCCGAGCACGCGGCGCTCGTCTGGCATCGGATCGCGTGCCGCAAACCCCCGGGTACGCTCTCGCTCGGCCGCCCGAGCTACTCACACCTCGTGTGCATCGCGAAGCCGCCGCGGCCGCCCGAGCGGCACCCCGCGCCGGACGTGCTGCCGGAGGCCGGCTTCATGCCCTGGAGCCGCGCGATGGGCGTCGGCGCCTGCCGGCTCGCGTGCGAGTACCTGCTGCGCGAGACCACCACGCGCCAGGTGGCGGATCCGTTCTGCGGCCAGGGCACGCTCCTCGCCGTGGCCAACGCCATGGGGCTCCCCGCTCTCGGCGTGGACCGCTCCGCGCGGCGCTGCCGCGCGGCCCGCAAGCTCAGCGTTGCGCTCGCGCCGGGGGCGTGAGGGTCACTGGGACCACCTGCTCCGCCGCGAGCTCCGGTCGGCGCTCCGCGCCAGCAGCGCCCGCAGCTTCTCCAGGCAGGGCGGCTTCGCGAGGTGCAGGTCGAATCCGGCCTCCTTCGCCTTCGCCACCTCCTCCGGTTGGGCATACCCCGTCACGGCGACGAGGACGACGTCACGAAGTACCACCTGGGCGCGAATGGCGCGCGCGACCTCGTACCCGCTCATGCCGGGAAGCCCGATGTCGCAGAACACGAGCTCGGGACGAAGGACTCGCAGCTTCTCCAGCCCCTCGGCGCCATCGTAGGCGACCTCGACCACGTGCCCCTCGATCGCCAGGGCCTCGCGCAGGCTGTCGGCGGCGTCGACGTTGTCCTCGATCACGAGGACGCGCCGGCAGGCCGTGGCTTCGGCGGCCGCGGGCCGCTCGGTGGCGTCGGCCGGCTGCGCCCGGACGAGGCGGAGGCGAACGGTGAACTCGGCACCTTTACCCAGCCCATCGCTGTGCGCGCTGACCTCGCCATCGTGGAGCTCGACCAGGCCCCTGACCAGCGCCAGGCCGAGACCCAGGCCGCCACGGCTGCGGTCGAGCGTGTGGTCAGCCTGCATGAAGGGCTCGAACAGATGCGGCAGCATCTCGGGCGGAATACCTGCGCCCGTGTCGCACACCCGGACGATGGCGTGGTCCCGCTGCGCGTCCCTGGCCGTGAGCACCGTCGCCCGTCCGCTGCGCCCGGTGAACTTCGCGGCGTTCTGGAGCAGGTTGCCCACGAGCTGCGCCAGGCGGACGGGATCGGCGGACACGAACAGCGGCTCGGCCGCCAGGTGCACCTGCAACCCGACCTCCCGGTCGGCGAACAAGGAGCGCTGATCCTCGACCGTGCGCGTGATGACGTCGTTCAGCTCGACCCTGGTGCGCTGGAGGTGGATCTTCCCGCGCGCGATACGGGTCACGTCGAGGAGGTCGTCGACCAGTCGTGCCAGGTGGTTCACCTGACGGCCGATCACCCGCTGGGCGCGCTTGGCCTGCTCCCCGCCTGGAGCGGCGTGCTCCAGGATGTAGAGGCTGTTGCGGATCGGCATCAGCGGGTTGCGCAGCTCGTGGGAGAGCATCCCGAGGAACTCGTCCTTGCGCCGGTCCGCCTCGCGGAGCGCGTCCTCCACCTGCTTGCGCTCGGTGATGTCCTGCACCGTGCCGAAGCCACCGCGCAGAGCCCCGCCCGCGTCGAGCTCCAGCTCCGCCCGCTCGCGCACCCAGATGACCGTGTCGCCGACGAGAATGCGGTGCTCGATGTCGTAGGGCTGGCCGCGCAGCGCCGCCGTCCACTGCTGGTCGACGTAGCTCCGGTCGTCAGGGTGAACGGCCGCGAGGAATCGCTCGTACGTCAGGCGCGTTCCCTTGGGGACCCCAAACAGCCGGTAGGTCTCGTCTGACCACAGCAGCTCGTTGTGCCGGACGTCCAGGCGCCAGCTCCCCGTGCGCGCGACCGTCTGCGCGCGGTTCAGGTCGGCCTGGTTCTCGCGGAGCGCATCCTCCATCTGACGGCGCGCGGTGATGTCGGGGCTCACGCCGATATGACCCAGGTACTCGCCATTGGCCGCGAACCGCGGCTCCGCGTGGGACGCGATCCAGCGCCACTCGCCGTCGGCACACCGCACCCGCGCCTCGGCGCGAAACGGGGCGCGGTCCCGTACGGCGCGGTCGAACGCCTCCAGATAGGCCGGCGCGTCCTCCGGATGCACCAGTGGCTGCCAGTTGCCGCCTTCCACCTGCTCAATCGTGGTGCCGAAGAACTCGCGGTAGGCGCGGTTGACGAACCGCAGGCCACCTGCGGCATCGTCCACCCAGAGGATCATCGGGCAACCGTCGGCCATGAGGCGAAAACGCGCTTCGCTCTCGTGCAGCGCCTCTTCGGCCCGCCGGCCGTCGGTGAGCAGGTCGCCATGCCGGCGCTCGGCCGCGGCCGCCAACCTGCCCTCGAGCTGAGCCACTCTCGCGAGCAGCTCCTCATAGGTGGGTCGTGTGCTCACTGTTCCCCCCTGGTGGTGCCCCATCATAGTAGCCCGGACGCACGCCGGGGAGGGCGAAAAAGGCGTGTCAAGCCGTACGCTTATGATACGGCGCGCGCTCGAAATCCCGCGCGGATCGGCGCGGAGTCCCACCCGCTGGGCCAGATCCTGATCGTGACGGCTGGCTGCGGCCTCGTACAGCGCTGGGGCGGCCCGATCGAGCAGATCCGGCCGGGTGACGTGGTGTCCATCCCGCCCGGTGAGAAGCACTGGCACGGCGCCACCCGGACGACGGCGATGACGCACGTCGCGCTGCAGGAGCAGCTGGAAGGGAAGTCCGTCGACTGGCTGGAGCAGGTCAGCGACGAGCAGTACCGGGGGTGATCGCGGGCGACGGACCGCTCCGCCCGCTTCTGCGCGCGGCCGCGAACCCGCGAGTGCTACCCATATTGGTATCCATATCGACCCATGACTTGACGGCTGCCCGACCGCCTTGTATGGATATTTATGGGTATGTTTGCGGGTATGCCATGAACCCCCTCGGCCAGCTCCAGATCAGCAGCGAGGTGCTCCGGCTGATCGCCGAGCTCGACGAGTTCAAGGGCCGCTGGCAGGCGCTCGGGCAGCTGGCTCCCGAGCGCCTGTCGGTGCTCCGGCGGGTGGCGACCATCGAGTCCGTGGGCTCATCGACGCGCATCGAGGGCGCCCGTCTGTCCGACATTGAGGTGGAACGGCTTCTGGCCGGCGCCAAGACCTACTCCTTTCGCTCCCGCGACGAGGAGGAGGTGGCCGGGTACGCCGACGCCATGGAGCTCGTCTTCGAGTCGTTCGCGGAGATCAGCCTCACGGAGAACCACATCAAGCAGCTCCACGGCACCCTGCTCCGGCACGCGCAGAAGGACGCGAGTCACCGAGGTCAGTACAAGACCGTGCCCAACCAGGTGGAAGCGGTCGACGCCGACGGGAAGAGCCTCGGGGTGATCTTCGTCACGGCCCCGCCCTTGGATACCCCCCGGCTCATGGCCGAGCTCGTGGGCTGGACTCGTCGGAGTCTCCAGGCGCGCGAGCACCATCCGCTCCTCGTCATCGCGGCCTTCCTGGTGCGCTTCCTCGCGATCCACCCCTTTCAGGACGGGAACGGCCGTCTGTCCCGGGTCCTGACGACGCTGCTGCTCTTGCGCGCGGGCTACACCCACGTCCCTTACGCCTCGCTCGAGCGGGTCATCGAGGACAACAAGGACGGCTACTACCTCGCGCTGCGCCGCAGCCAGGCCACCCTGGACGGCGACGAGTCCAAGCTGAGCGAGTGGATGCTCTACTTCCTGCGGGCGCTCGTGGCCCAGAAGAACGCGCTCGCGCGGAAGATCGAGCGCGAGCGCCTCATCGCTCCGCTGCCCCCGCTCTCGGAGAAGCTGCTCGCGATCGCCCGCGAGCACGGCCGCGTGACCACGAGCACCGGCGCGACGCTGACCGGGGCGAACCGCAACACGATCAAGGCGCACCTCCGTCGCCTCGTCGCGTCGGGGCACCTGGTGCAGCAGGGACAGGGTAAGGGGACGTGGTACTCGCCCGGGACCTAGGAGGTTTCAATGAAGACCGTCGTGATCGGGGAATCGTCGGGCGCCAGCATGGATGCCATCATGGCCGTGTACCCGCGCCACAAGAAGATCGTCGACCAGTACGTTGCCCGCGGCGTCGTGATCGGCATCGGACCCTTCACGGACCGCGGCAACATGGCCATCTTCAAGAACCGGCAGGCCGCCGAGGAGTTCACGCGCGAGGACCCCTTCATCCTGGAAGGTCTGGTGAAGTCCGTTTCCATCCGGGAATGGAACGACACGCTGATTCCCGAGTAGGCAAGACCAGGGGCCTCCGCCACCGCTGAAGCTCGTCGGGGGCGTCGTCTACTCGGTCGCCATCTTCGGTATCCTGCTTCCTGCCGGCGTCGACCCTCCACTGGTGGCGGGCTCCGCCGGACCTTGCCGGACGTCTGATCGTCTTCGCCGCAGCGGTGGTAGGCTCCCGGACAACGGAGATCGACGATGCAGACCTACGCGCTCAAGATCACGCCCTGGCGAGACGGCTCCTGTAGCCGCACCATCGAGTTTCTGGCCTCGCACTCGCTCGGCGACGTGCACACGGCCATCCAGCGCGAGCTCGACCTCGACGATGACCACCTCTGGGCCTTCTACCTGAGCGGCGACCTGCACGACGCCGAGTCGGAGTTCGTCGGCGATGGCGTGAGTCGCGGACGAGCGGCGTGGGGGGCGCGGCTGGAATCGCTCGATCTGGTCGCGCCCATGCGTTTCCTCTACCGGTTCGACTTCGGCGACGAGCTCATGCACGACGTCGAGGTCGTGGCGCTCGCAGACCAGGAGCCCGGGGCCGAGTACCCCCGCGTCGTGGCCCGCACCGGCACGCCGCCACCCCAGTACCCACGCTACGCCGACGAGACCGACGACGAGGAGGAGGCGGAGGCGGACGATCCCGTCGCAGCAGAGGACTCGGCCGACGCTCGCACGACGTCCGTCCCCCAGCCGGTCGTGGCGCAGTTTCGCGCGGCGCTCGACCTCTGGCTCGACCTGCCACCTGGCGAACCACCCGGGCCGGAGGCACTCGCGGCAAGCGCGCGGCTGGCTGACCTCGTCCTGGATACATGTCCCACTCATGAGGCGCTCCACGAGCTGTCGTCGGCCGTCGAGGACGATGTGCTCTACTGGCTCCCCCGCTTCGTGGAGGGCCTCGCGCAGGCCGGCCAGACCGAGGCCGCGCTCCGGATCGCCGACCGCCTCGCCGGCGCCACGAACGATCCCGGCCATCACGACCTGGCGGTCGAGGTGCTCCGCGCGGGCGCCCGGCACGACGAGGCGCTCGCGCGACTCGCGCAGATCCAGCACCACGACCAGACGGAGGCGGATCTGCTCCGCGTGCGTGTCGCCCAGGTCCTCTTCGAGAAGGGCGATCACGCCGCGGCCGAGGAGGAGCTGCGGCGACTGCTGGGTCGCCGCTGGCTGAGTGGCCGCGTGCGCGAGGACGCCGTGCCCTTGCTCGGCGCCGTGCTACGCGCCGCAGGCCGCGAGCAAGAGGCGCAAGCCCTCGAGCGGGAACGCCGCGAGCAACTCGCCGCCGCCTATCCCGAGGTGCCGCGGACCGTCCGGCGCGACGGCCCCAAGGTCGGCCGCAACGATCCGTGTCCCTGCGGCTCGGGCAAGAAGTACAAGAAGTGCTGCGGCGGCTGAGAGAGGCCACGTCCATCGCCATGGCGAAGAAACGCATCCCTGACCACCTGCAGATCTGGGTCGACGCGCGCCGCCGGTTCCATCTGTCGCATGCCCACGTCCAGATGGCGCGCGAGCTGGCCCTGAGCCCGCAGAAGCTCGGCAAGCTCGCCAACGACGACCAGGAGCCGTGGAAGGCGCCGCTGCCGCAGTTCATCGAGCACCTGTACCTCAAGCGGTTCGGCAGGGACCGGCCGCACGTGGTCCGGTCCATCGAAGAGATGGGCGCGGCGAAGAGCTCCGTGATGGTCGGGTCAACGTGACGTGGTTCGCGCGCAACAGCTATCGCTCGCCCAGCGAGGTCACCTCGGCTCCAACCGCTCCGGACGCGGTCGGCGACGCCATCGCCTTGACCAGGCCGGCACGGCCCCCGGACGCCGTCGGCGACGTCATCTCCTTGACCAGGCCGGCGCGGCCCGGCACGCTGGGCCTGCCATGAGCCGCTCGTCTGCCCGGAAGTCGCCACGGTCGCCAGCGGTGCTGGATGGCTACGAAGTCGTACTCGGCGATGTTGTCGGCCTTCTCGAAGGCGCGCGCCGCTCGGCCGTTCGTGCGGTGAACGCGGCGATGACGGCGACCTACTACGCCATCGGCCGGCGCCTCGTCGAGGAGGAGCAGCGTGGCCAGGCGAGGGCCGGCTACGGCGAGGCGCTCGTCGAGCGGCTGGCGACCGACCTGGCCGCACGCTTCGGCCGCGGGTTCGGCCGGCGCAACCTCTTCCAGATGCGGGCGTTCTACCTCGCCTACCGCGAGAAAGTGCAGACGCTGTCCGCACAATCGCCGGAGCCCGCCGGAGACGGCAAAGTGCAGATGCCGTCTGCACTATCGCCGCTGCCGTCGTCGGTGCTGGCGACGAGCTTCCCCCTCCCCTGGTCGCACTACGTCCGCCTCCTCGCGCTCCGCGACCCCGAGGCGCGCTCCTTCTATGAGGCCGAGGCCCTGCGCGGCGGATGGACCCATCGGCAGCTTGACCGCCAGGTCGCCGCGGTCGCGCGCTACGCGCTCGAGGGGCTGCCGAACAAGGTGCTCGCGGCCGAGTACCGCACGACGCTCCCGGCCGAGAAGACCCTCGCCGCCGAGGTGCGCAAGGCGCGCCGGCTCGTCGAGAGGAAAGCGCGATGACCGACATCGCCCGTCTCACCGAGAAGCTCATGCGCATCGAGGCGCTCTTCGCCGGCGCCACGACCCCGGGCGAACGCGACGCCGCGGCCGCGGCCCGCGCGCGGATCATGGAGCGGCTCGCGACGCTGGTCGCCGAGGAGCCGCCGCAGGAGTTCCGCTGGACCCTGCCGGACGTCTGGTCCCGCAAGCTGCTCCTCGCCCTGCTCCGCCGCTACGACCTCAAGCCCTACCGCTACCGCGGCCAGCGCTACACGACGGTGATGGTGCGTGCGCCGAAGCGGTTCGTGCAGCAGACGCTCGTGCCCGAGTACGAGCAGCTCAATGCGGAGCTGCGCCGCTACCTCGACGAGGTCACCGAGAGCGTCGTCGCCGGGGCCGTGCACGGCGACAGCTCCGACGCCGCCGAGGTCGAAGAGCCGCGGCAGCTCGACGGCACCGGACGCGGGTGACGCGGATGAACGCCGCCGCGCTCCGGAGCGCGGGCCGCCACTTTATC
>DASXVK010000802.1:0-10497 GCA_036504295.1 Polyangia bacterium | reverse complement strand
CTGATCCGCGACGATGCGGCCGTCGACGAGCGCGATGATGCGGTCGCAGCGCGCGGCGAGGCGCGGATCGTGGGTGACGACGAGGAACGCCACGTGCTCGTCGCGGTTGAACTGGCGCATGAGCGCGAAGACGCCGTCGGCGGTGTGGGTGTCGAGGTTGCCGGTGGGCTCGTCGGCGAGGACGAGCGCGGGCCGGTGCACCAGGGCACGGGCGATGGCGACCCGCTGCTGCTGGCCGCCGGAAAGATCGGAGGCGCGGGCCTCGGCGCGATCCGCGAGGCCGACCCGGGCGAGGAGGGCGCGGCCGCTGGCGCGCATCGCGGGATCCGGGCGGCCGGCGTAGGCCATGAGCGGCAGCAGCACGTTCTCGAGCGCGGTGAAGGCGGGGAGCAGGTGGTGGAACTGGAAGACGAAGCCGAGGGTGCGGCCGCGAAAGCAGGTGAGCTGGTGATCGTCGAGCGCCCGGGTGGGCTGGCCGAGCACGCGCACCTCCCCGGAGGTGGCGCGGTCGAGCAGGCCCATGATGTTGAGGAGCGTGCTCTTGCCGGAGCCCGAGGGGCCCACGAGCGCCGCGAACTCGCCCCGGTGGATCTCGAGATCCACCCCGTGGAGCACGCGCGTGACCACGCGCTCGCCGTAGTCCTTGGTCACGCCGCGCAGGGCGAGGACGGGCTCAGCCATTGTGGATCGTCACCGCCGGATCCAGCCGCGCGGCCCGGCGGGCCGGGATGACGGCGGCGAGGAGGCCGGTCATAAGCGCGATCAGGGCGGCGCGCGCGAAGAGCGACGGGGAGAGGTCGACCGGGAAGGTCGGCGAACCGTCGGGGTTGCGGGCGAGCGTGGCGAAGAAGAGGGCGAGCGCCGCGCCGAGCAGCGAGCCGAGGGCCGAGCCGAGCAGCCCGACCACCAGGCCCTGCATCAGGAAGATGCGCATGACCCGCCGCCGCGAGGTGCCCACCGCCCGCATGATCCCGATCTCACGCGCCTTCTGGACGACCGACACGGCCAGCACACTGGCGATGCCGAGGGCCGCCGCGACGATGACGAAGAACTGGATCATGTACTTGGAGGAGTCCTGCGACTTGAGGCCGATGAGCAGCTGCTGGTTGACCTTCATCCAGCTGTCGGCGACCAGGCCGGTGCGGTCGGCGAGGTCGCGGGCGACGCGATCACCCTCGAAGATCCGGTCGATCGTGACCTCGATGGTCGAGATCCCGCCGGCGAGGTCGAGCAGGGTCTGGCCGGCGCGCAGGGACACCAGCACCCAGCGCTCGTTCACGTCCTTGTTGCCGAGGTCGAAGATGCCGGCCACGCCGAAGACGTCGGTGCGGCCGGCGGCGGCGGCGCTCTCGAGGCGCAGCTTGTCGCCGACGCCGACGCCGAGCTGGTCGGCGAGCTCGACGCCGATGAGGACATCGCTGCCGCCGACGCGGTAGCTGCCGGCGCGCATCCGCGCGCGCAGGCTGATGATGCGGTCGAAGCTGTCGGCGTCGATGCCGCGCAGGGCCACCGACTTGACGGCGTGGCCGCGGCTCACGAAGGCCGCGCCGGCCACGGTGGGGCTGACCGCCGTCACGTGCGGCGCCAGGCGGGCCGTGGCGAGCACGTGCTGCCACTGGTTGATCGCCCGCAGCCGCTCCGGCGGCTTCTCGACCCGCGCGGTGGAGAGGCCCAGGCCCGGCGCCGGGACCTGACGGACGGTCGCCTCGAGCGGCCGGATGACGACGTGCGCCTGCGAGCCGAGCGTCTGACGGATGAGGCTCGCCTGCAGCCCGTTCATGAGCGCGGACAGGAAGACGATGACGCCGACGCCGACCGAGACCGCGGCGAGGGTGAACGCGGTCTGCGTCCGCCCCTCGCACAGGTAGCGCAGGGCCACGAACCACTCGAAGTACAGGGTCCAGGAGCCGGGCCTCACGGGGGTGCCACGACGGGCCGCACGCGGCCGCCGGAGGCGACGAGGCTGGCGGCGGGGCTCGCGATCAGGTCGCCGGCGGCGAGGCCGGCGGTGATCTCGATCGAGCCTTCGCCGCGGCCGCCGAGGGTGACGGGGCGTCGCTCGGTGCGCCCGTCCCGGATGCGGACGACCCAGGGCCGATCCGACGAGGTGTCGCGCAGGGCCTCGGCCGGGACGACCAGGACCCCCTCGCGGCGGCCCACCTCGACGTCGACCGAGACGGTCATGTCGGGCCGCAGGAAGGGCGGCGGCTGCGGCACGCGCAGCTTGACCGCGACGGTGCCGCGCAGCGGATCGACCGCCGGCGCGAGCGAGAGCACGACCGCGTCGAAGGGCCGGTCGGGGAAGGCGTCGGCGACGGCGCGGGCGCGCTGCCCCACCGCGAGCGCGGCGAGGTTCTTCTCGTCGGGCTCGACCACGAGCTGCGTGTCGCCGTCCTTGGCGAGGACGACGAGGGGCCGGCCGGGCTGCACCACGTCGCCGGGCTCGACGGCGCGCGACAGCACGATGCCGTCGACGGAGGCGGTGATGCGCAGCTGCCGCAGGCGGGCGCGGGCGAGCTCGAGCGTGGCGCGCGTCTGCGCGAGCGTGGCGGCGGTCGCGCGCCGGTCGCCGCCGCCGCGCGCGGTGCCGCGCTGCTGGGCGCGGGCGCTGGCGGCCTGGCTGCGCGCGACCTCGAGGGCGCGGGCGGTCTCGTCGTGGTCGGCGGCGCTGATGGCGTCGCGCTGGCGCAGGGTCTGCGCGCGCCTGTGGCTCTGCTCGGCGAGCTTGAGGTTGACCTCGGCCTGGCGCACCGCCTGGTCGCTCACGACCTGGCCCACGTCGCGCACCTGATCGAGACGCGCTGCGGCCTGGTCGACGCCGGCCTCCGCCTGGGCCACCTGGGCCCGGGCCTCGGCGTCCTCGAGCTCGACGACCGGGTCGCCGGCCTTGACCCGCTGGCCCTCCTCGACGAAGACGCGGGCAACGGTGCCGAGCGTCACGCTGCCGAGGCTCACGCGGGCGGGCGGCAGCACGCGGCCGCTCGCGACGACGCGCTGGGTGAGCGCCTGCCGCGCGACGCGGATCGCCGGGAGGCGCGGGCCGACGAGCGCGCGGACGGCGCCGTAGCCGCCGCCCAGCACGATCACGCCGAGCGTGAGCCAGCGCGCCAGGTGGAGCTGGCGCGCGGGCGGCGGGATGACGGCGGCGGCGGTGGCGTCGGGGGCGACCATCGGGGCAGTTGAACTCGTGAGTTCAAGTTTGACAGCATGGATACAAGGATGTCAAGCTACGCGCATGCCGGCCGCCTCACCGCGGCGCGCGCGCCACGTCGCGCAGACCCGCGCGCGCATCCTCCAGACCGCCGCCCGCCGCTTCGCCGCGGCCGGGATCGCCGGCGTGCGGCTCGACGAGATCGCCGACGCGGCGGACGTCGCGCGCGGCACGCTCTACAACTACTTCCCCACCAAGGACGCGCTCGTCACCGCGATCCTGCGGCCGGTGCTCGAGCACGCGGCGGCGGGCGTGGCCGGGCTCGCGCAACTGGGGCCGCGCCGCGGGGTCGAGGCGCTGCTCGCGCTCTACCTCGAGCTGTGGCGGCGCTACCCCGCGGAGCTGCGCTGCACCGCGCGCATGGAGGAGCAGCCCCTCGAGGAGCTGGCGCCGCTGCACCTGGCGTTCCTGCGTGGGGCCATCGCCGTGCTCGAGCGGGCGGCGCGGGCCCGGCTGCTGCGCACCGGCGACGCGGTCCTGACCGCCCGGACGCTGGCCCGGGTGGCGGTCCCGCTGCTCGAGCTTTATGAAGGAGAGCAGCCGCACACGGGTCTGTTCCTCACGGCCATGCGGGGTCTGCTGCTGGTCGAATCTGATCGAACGAAGGGGGTATGAGATGAGCACGGAGACGAAGGGACTGACGCGGCGGGAGATCCTCGGGGCCGCCGCGGCGGCCGGGGCGGTGCTCGCCGGCAGCGGGCTCGGGCTCGGGCGCGTGGCGCACGCGGCGCCGCCGCCCACCGCCGGGCTGACATTGCCGCCGCTGCCGTACGCCGAGAACGCGCTGGAGCCGGCGATCTCCGCGCGCACGCTGAGCTTCCACTACGGCAAGCACCACCGGGCGTACGTCGAGAACACCGCCAAGGCGGTCGCGGGCACGCCGCTCGCCGGCCAGCCGCTCGAGGCTATCGTGCGCGCGGCGGCGGCGGATCCCGCGAAGAGCGTGCTCTTCAACAACGCCGCGCAGGCCTGGAACCACGCGTTCTACTGGCGCAGCCTCGGGCCCAAGGCGAGCGCGCCGGACGCGAAGCTGAAGGCGCGCCTCGACCGCGACCTGGGCGGCGTCGCGGGCGCGAAGAAGGCGCTCGCGGCCGCCGCGACCACCCAGTTCGGCAGCGGCTGGGCCTGGCTCGTCCTCGAGGGCGGCAAGCTCAAGGTCGTGAAGACGGCGAACGCCGACACCCCGCTCGTGCACGGCCAGACGCCGCTGCTGACGATCGACGTCTGGGAGCACGCCTACTACCTCGACTACCAGAACAAGCGGCCCGACTACGTCACCGCCGTGCTCGACCGCCTGCTGCAGTGGGACTTCGCGAGCCGGAACCTGAAATAGGAAATAGGGGACACGCAGCCCCCCCATAAGCCCCCGTACGGGCAGCTGTTTTAGACCACACCGCGCATTTCGCTCGGCGCCCGAAAGCCGGGCCATTCCGCCAACTTGGACGAAATGCGCGGTGGGCCCGAAAACCCGCGTATTCTCGCGCGCTTGCTAGGGGGCTGCGTGTCCCCTCAATACGCCGCGACCCGGGCGTCGGGGCCGCGCGGGGCGGTGAGGCGGACGCGGTCGGGCTTCGGGTGCTTGACGCCGACGGGCACCATCTCGTAGCGCACCTCGGCGTCGTCGATCTCGAGGCGCACGAAGCCGTAGACGGGCGCCGCATCGGCGATGCCGTGCGGCTGGCGGTAGCCGTCGCGCACGGCGACGCAGGCGTTCGGCAGCGCGCCGAGCGGGCCGAAGCGCGGGCCCGTCGGCGGGTGCGTGAGCGGGGTCGCGGGGGCGCCGCCGCCGCCGATGACGGCGTAGAGCACCGGGCCGCCGCCGTCGCGCTCGCAGACGTAGCGCTCGTAGTTGTGGTTGTGGCCGGAGAGGACCGCGCGCAGCTTGCGGCTGGCGTCGAGCGACCGCTTCAGGCTGCGGGCGCGGCGCTCCTCGGGGGAGCCGAGCGGGAAGTCCCACAGCGCGCGCGGCGAGGGATGGCGGGAGTTGCGCGTGTACATGGGGTGGTGCATCAGCACGAGCACGTGCCGCACCCGTGGGTCGCGGTCGGCCCAGGCGAGGTGGTGGCGCAGGAAGGCGGCCTGCGCGTCCCAGTCGGCGAGCGGCGTGACGTCCTTGGCGAAGCTGCCGTCGTCGTCGGCCGCGTTGGTGTCGAGGACGATGAAGAGGGCGCCGCGCTCGAGCACCGAGTACCACCGCGGCCCCGTCGGCGGCCGCGCGTCGGGCCGCGGCGCGGGCAGCGCGTGCCCGCGGGCGTCGCGCGCCGGGAACGCGAACGCGCGCAGGTAGCCGCCGAGGGCGTTGCGCGAGCGCTGGTAGAGGCGGTCGAGGTACTCGTGGTTGCCGGCGACCGGGTAGAAGCGCACCCCGGCCGCGGTGATCGGCGCGAGCGCGGCGGCGAAGCGCTCCCAGCGCTTCGGGTCCGAGCCGCGCTCGACGTAGTCACCGGTGTGGAACGCGAGCACGGGCCGCTCGGCCGCGACCGCCGCGAAGATCGCCGGCGCGATGCGGGCGTCGGCGGCGTGCTCGAAGTGCACCTTGGGCCGCGTGTCGCCGAGGATGATGACGCGCAGTGGCCCCGGCGCCGAGGCGGGCGGCGCCGCGGCCGCCGGGGCGGCGCCGGCGACCACGACGAGGGCGAGCGTGCGCGCGGCCGCACCGAGACGGGCACGTGACATCGAGAGACTATGAGGGGACACGCAGCCCCCTGGCAAGCGCGCGAGAGTACGTGAGTTTTCGGGCCCACCGCGCATTTCGTCCAAGTTAGTGGAATGGCACGGCTTTCGGGCACCGATCGGAATGCGCGGTGTGGTCCAAAACAGCTGCCCGTACGGGGGCTTATGGGGGGGCTGCGTGTCCCCGGTGACAGCTGCGCGCCGCCGCGGTGTTCTTCAGGGCAGCGGAGAACTCGCGTGACCCTGCTCGCTCTTCACCGTCTTCCCGTCCGCCTCGCGCCGCTCGGCGCGGCGCTCGGCATCGTGGTCGCGATCGGGTTCGCGTTCCGGCCGCGGGCCCCGCTGCGCCCGCCGGCGGCCGCGGTGGCGCCGGCCGCTCCGGCCCGGGCGCGGCTGCACCTGTACCGCGACGCCGGCGGCCGCGCCGTCCGGCTGGCAGACGGGGCCCTGGCCCGGTCCGGCGACCTCGTGCAGGCGAGCATCGTGCCGGCCGGCCGCGCGCACGCGGTCGTGCTGTCGCTCGACGGTCGGGGGCGGGTGACGCTGCACTACCCCGACGCGCCCGCCGGCTCCACGCGCCTCGAGCCGGGCGCGGAGCTGCCGCTCGCGCACGCCTTCGAGCTGGACGACGCGCCCGCCTTCGAACGGTTCTTCCTCGTCACCGCGGCGCGCCCGCTCGATCCCGCGCGACTCCTCGACGTCGCGCGCGAGCTCGCCAGCGATCCGCGCGGCGCGCGCACCGCGCCGCTGCCGCTCGCGCGCGGGCAGGAGCAGCACGCGCTGCTCCTGCGGAAGGCTTCCCCATGACGGCCGCGGTCGGCGTAGAGTCCGAGCTCCCGGGTTGGGCGCCGGTAACACCTAGGCCGCGCGGCGGTGTTCTCCTGGGTGAGCGGGGAACGCGGGCATTGGCGATCGACGTGGAGAACCTCTACCGGACGCACGGACCCATGGTCCTGCGGCGCTGCCGTCGCCTGCTCCGGGACGACCAGCGGGCGATCGACGCCATGCAGGACACGTTCGTGCAGGTGCTGCGCCGGCAGGACTCCTTGTCGGGCGAGGCGCCGGCGGGGCTGCTCCTGCGCGTCGCGACCAACGTGTGCCTGAACCACCTGCGCACGACGCGGCGCCACCCCGAGAGCCCGGACGACGAGCTGCTCGCCCGGATCGCCTCGACGGAGGACGTGGGGGCCCGCGCGGCCGCGCGCGCCCTGCTCGGCGCCATCTTCGGCCGCGAGCAGGTCTCGACGCAGGCCATCGCGGTCATGTTCCTGCTCGACGGCATGACCTACGAGGAGATCGCCGCCGAGGTCGGCCTGTCGGTCTCGGGCGTGCGTAAGCGCCTGCGGACCCTCAAGGGCCGCGTGGCGGAGCTTGGCGAGGTGGCGTCATGATGGAGCCTCAGGCGCGGACCCCCGACTGGCTGCTCGAGCGGCTCGCGGCGGACGATCTGCCCCCGGAGCGGGCGGCCGAGGTGCGGGCGCGGCTCGCCGCCGAGCCCGACGGCGCCGCGCGCCTGGCGGCGCTCGCGGCCTCGAACCGCGCGATCCTGGCGCGCCTGCCGGCGCCGGCGATGGCGGCCGCCATCCAGGCCCGGGCGCGGCGCCGCCGGCGCTTCGCCCTGCTCGCGCTCGCGCCGGCCGTGGCCGCGGCGGCGCTCGTGGTGGTCGTCGTCACGCGGGCGGGGCCGGGCGTCGATCCCGCCGGCGGCGGCATCGAGCCGACGCGCATCAAGGGCGCGCCCCAGCTCGTGCTCCACCGTGAGGCGGAGCTCAAGGCCGAGCGGCTCGCGCCCGGGGCGCGGGTGCGCGCGGGCGAGGTCGTCCAGGTCGCGTACGTCGCGGCCGGCCGGCGCTACGGCGCGATCGTCTCGGTCGACGGGCACGGCAAGGTCACGCGCCACTTGCCCGAGACGGGGGAGGACGCCCCCCCGCTCGCCGCCGGCGGCGCGGTCGCGCTCCCGCACGCCTTCGAGCTCGACGAGGCGCCCGGGTTCGAGCGCTTCATCCTCGTCACGGCGCCGGCCCCGTTCGCGCTCGCGCCGGTCGTGGCCGCGGCGCGCGCCGCCGGCGCCGCCCAGCCGCTCGCGTTGCCCGCCGGGCTCGAGCAGACGAGCTTCCTCCTGCGAAAGGCCGACTGATGCGCACCCTGCTCATCACCCTGCTCCTCGCCGCGCTGCCGCTCGCCGCGGCCACCCGCGCCGCCGCCGACGCGCCGGCGCCGTCGGTCCGCCGGTTCGCCCTGATCGTGGGCGCGAACGACGGCGGGGCGGGCCGCGTGCGGCTGCGCTACGCCACGACCGACGCGACCGCCGTCGCGCGTGTCTTCGAGGACCTCGGCGGCATCTCGCGCTCCGACCGCCTGCTCCTGCTCGAGCCCGATCGCGCCGGGCTCTTCGAGGCGCTGGGGCGGCTGCGGGCCGCGCTCGCGCGGGGCCGCTCCCCCGGGACCCGCCTCGAGGTGGTCTTCTACTACTCCGGCCACTCCGACGAGCTCGGCCTCCTGCTGCGGGGCGAGCGCATCACCTACGACGACCTGCGCCAGGCGATCAACGCGGTGCCCGCGGACGTGCGGGTCGCCATCCTCGACTCGTGCTCCTCGGGCGCCATGACCCGGCGCAAGGGCGGCGTGCGCCGGCCGCCCTTCCTCTTCGACGGCTCCAGCCGCGTCGCCGGGCACGCGTACCTCACGTCGGCGTCGATGGACGAGGCCGCGCAGGAGTCCGACCGCATCCGGGGCTCGTTCTTCACCCACTTCCTCGTGTCGGGCCTGCGCGGCGCGGCCGATCTCTCCCGCGACCGCCGCGTGACGCTCAACGAGGTGTACCAGTTCGCGTTCAACGAGACGCTCGCCCGCACCGAGCGGACCCAGGGCGGCGCGCAGCACCCGAGCTACGACATCCAGCTCGCGGGCAGCGGCGACCTCGTCCTCACCGACCTGCACGGCACGGCCGCGACCATGGTGCTCGACGCCGACGTGGCCGGGCGGCTGTCGGTGCGCGACCGCGCGGGCAACCTCGTGGCCGAGCTGACGAAGCCCGCCGGCCGCGTGATCGAGCTCGGCCTCGACCCCGGCGAGTACCGCATCACGCTCGACCAGCCGCCCCACGTGCGCGAGGGCCGCGTGCGCCTCGAGCGCGGCGGCCGCGCGCACTTCGCGACCGGGCTCCTCGTCGCGCAGGCGGCCGAGCGGGTCGCCACGCGCGGCGACGGCACGGCCGAGCTCGCGGCCGAGGTCGCGGCCGCCCCCGCGCCCGCCCGGCGCTACCGGATCGTGCCCTTCAACCTGTCGCTCGTCCCCGAGCTGAGCGTCAACGGCCACGGCCCCGGCGCCCTCAACTTCGTCGCGCTCAACCTCGTCTACGGCGAGAGCGCGGCGCTGCGCGGCGTCGCGGTCGGCGTCGCCGGGAGCATCGTGCGCGAGGACGTCGCCGGGGTACAGGTCTCCGCCGGCCTCAACTACGCGGGCGGCTGGCTCCGTGGGGCGCAGGTGGGCGCGGGCGCGAACCTCGCCCGCGGCCCCGCGCGCGGCGGCCAGGTCACCGCGGGCTTCAACCTCGCGGGCCCGGGGTCGCGCGTCGTGCAGGCGGCGGCCGGCTTCAACCTCGTCGGCGCGGGCGCGCAGGGCGGGCAGGTCGCGGCCGGCTTCAACTGGGCCGAGGGCGCGTTCGAGGGCGTGCAGGTCGCCGCCGGCCTCAACCGCGCCGCGGGGCGGTCGCGCGGGCTGCAGGTCACCGCCGGCCTGAACCTCGCCGACGAGCTGGTGGGCGCGCAGGTCGCGGCCGGCATCAACTCGGCGGGCGTCCTGCGCGGCGCGCAGGTCGGCGTCGTGAACTTCGGCGGCGAGGTCCAGGGCACGCAGATCGGCGTCGTCAACATCGCGCGCCGGGCGCGCCTGCAGATCGGCGTCGTCAACGTGGCCGAGGACGCGGAGGCCGTCGGCCTCGTCAACGCGATCAAGCACGGCGCGCAGCACGTCGACGCCTGGGGCAGCGAGACGATCCCCGCCGCCATCGCCGTCCGCCTCGGCGGCCGCCGCTTCTACGGCCTGCTGGCCGCCGGCCTCAACCCCGGCACCGACCGGGTCCGCTCCGCCTACGGCGGCGGTCTCGGCGTGCACACGCCGCTCGGCGCCGGCTACTTCGCCGACGTCGACCTCCTCGAGATGAGCTTGCACGACGGCGAGAACGTCACGCAGGTGGGCCAGCTCACGTCGCTGCGGCTCGCGGTCGGCTGCCGGCTCGCGCGCCGGCTCGCCGTCTACGGCGGGCCGTCGTTCAACGTCTTCGTGTCGCAGGACCGCCAGAGCCCCGCCATCGGCTTCGGCCCGCAGCAGGTGTACCAGATGACGGCCCACACCATCCGCCTGTGGCCGGGCTTCTTCGCCGGCATCCAGATCTGACCTGCCTGGACCTCGCCCGTCGACCTGGACGTTGACCTTGACGTGGACCTTGACGTGGACCTTGACGTGGACCTTGACGTGGACCTTGACGTGGACCTTGACGTGGACCTTGACGTGGACCTTGACGTGGACCTTGACGGCGACGTGGACGTGAACGGGGTCGCCACCGTTGACGGTGCGCCGCCCCACGCCGCACGCGCAGCGTCAACGTAGGT
>DASXVK010000801.1:0-25469 GCA_036504295.1 Polyangia bacterium | reverse complement strand
CGCGGGGGGCTCGCCCGGCACCGCCGGCGCGGCCACCGGCGCCGGGGCCGGTGGCACGACCGTCGCAGGCGCGGTCGAGGTGAACATCAGCTTGACCGCGAGCAGGACGACGCCGCCGCCGACGACGAAGGCGCCGAGCATGGTGGCGAAGAGGAAGCCCTTGCTCATGCCCGTGGGCGCGGCGACGGGCGCCTGCGGCTGCGGCTGCGTCCGGTCCTCGGGCTCGACCGCCACCTTGTCCATGGGGACGGTCTTGTCCTCCGGCGGCTGCGCCGGCACGGCGCGCATCCGGGCGCTCTGGGAGGGCGTGGACGCCGCGCTCGCGGCCGGCGTCGGGAGCGGCCGGACGATCGCGGTGCTCTCGGCGGCGACGGCCGGCGCGGGCTTCGGCTGCAGCTTCGCGGCCTCGGCCGCCTGCTGCGCCGCCTCGCCTTGCTGCTTCTTCCCTTCCTGGAAGAAGCGCACCTCGGCGGTGGTCTGCGCGATGTCCCACCCGTCGAAGTCCTCGGCGAACGCGGCGTTCGCCTGGGTGACGAACTCTTCGAGGGAGTCCTCGACAGACTTCTCGATGTCGTCAGGGGTCACGGACATTGATCCTGACAGGGCCATGGGACTCCTCCAGCAACGAGGCCGGTCTCCGTGCTACACGTAGACGACGTCGACGCCCTCGTACTGCGCGGCCAGCCGCTCGATGTCGTCGCGGCCAATGTACCCGTTGCGAACCAGGACGTCGCCCAGACGCCCGCCCTGGGACCAGTGGTCCGCGAGCGAGTCGAGCAACTGATCGTCGGTGATGGCGTGATTCTCGACCAGAAACTCGCCGAAATGGACCCGCTTGAGGACGGGCCGTCGAGTACGCTGAGTCGTGGTGCTCATGTTTGCCCCTGCCGCGCTGCCTGCAGCTAACCCTTCATTATTAAAACCGATCGTAAATCTCACCCCAGGGTTGGCTTGTCAAGCAAAAAGCACCCGCGCGCGGGTCGCCGCCAGCCTCCCGGGACTCCGTCCGTTTGACACCGCAGCGGGGGATACCTAAGATGCGCCCCCGCATGAGCAGGCCCAAGAGACCCCCCCCGAAGCCCCCGGCTCGGCCCGACCGCCGTGCCCCCATGCCCATCGCGCGGGGCGCGCTCCGGCGCCGCGGGACGCTGCGAGTCCCGGGCGATGTCGCCTATCGTGTGCGGATCGGCCACCCCTGGATCTTCCGCGACGCGCTGGGCGGGCGGCCCATGCGGGAGCCGGCCGGGGAGGTGGTGGAGGTCGTGGACCCGACCGGCGCGTTCGTCGCGAAGGGCCTGTACGACCCGGACGCGGCCATCGCCGTCCGCGTCGTCACGCGCGACGTCAACGAGCTCGTGGACGCCGCGCTGGTCCGGCGGCGCGTGGCCACGGCGCAGGCGCTGCGAGCCGGGCTCCCGGAGCTCGCCGGCCTCGACGCGCTGCGCGTGCTCACCGGCGAGAGCGAGGGGCTGCCCGGCGTCACCGTGGAGCGCTACGCCGACTACCTGGTCGTGCACGTCTTCACCGGCGCGCTCGTGCCCCTGCTCGAGGCGCTCTACGACGCGCTCGAGGCGGCGTACCACCCGCGGGCGATCTACGAGCAGCGGCGGTTCCGCTCGCTCGGCGGCGAGGCGCCGCGGGGGCCGGCGGAGCTGCGGCGCGGCGCCGCGGCGCCGCCCGAGGTGGAGGTGCGCGAGGGCGCCCTGCGCTTCGGCGTGGACGTGACGGCGCCGCTGTCGACGGGCCTCTTCCCGGACCTGCGGCAGGGGCGGCGCGCCATCGAGCGGCGGGCCGCGGGCCGCCGCGTCCTCAACCTCTTCTCGTACACCGGCGCGATCGCGCTCTACGCCGTGCGCGGCGGCGCGAAGCAGGTCGTCAACGTCGACCTGGCCGCCAAGGCGCACGCGCGCGCGCGGCGGAATTTCAGCCTCAGCGGCATGAACCCCGAGGCCGCGGAGTACATCGCCGAGGACGCCATGAAGACGCTCGGCGACCTGTACGTGCAGCCGCGCCGCTTCGACCTCATCGTCCTCGATCCCCCGTCGTTCGGGCAGAGCAAGACGGGCGTCTTCTCGACCCTCAAGGACTACGGCTCGCTGGTCGGCGAGGCGCTCAAGGTGCTCGACCCCGGCGGCCTGCTCGTCGCCGTGGCGAACACCGCCAAGATGTCCATCGAGGAGCATGACAAGGCCATCGCCGAGGGCGCGAGCCGCGTCGGCGCGGACCTGCGGATCGTCGAGCGCTGCGGCCTGCCGCCCGACTACCCGGTCGCGCCGGGGTTCCCCGAGGGGAACTACCTGAAGTGCGCGATCGCGGTGCGGACGTAGCGCCAACGGCGCTCAGAGAAGAAAATTGAACCGCCAGGACGCCAAGGCACGGGTGGTTCAGCGCGACCCGACCCAAATCCGTCCCCCTGCTTCGGCTCCCAATTTCACGTCCGACGCCAACGTGCTCTCGAGCCAGTCGCCTTGGCGTCTTGGCGGTCTTCCTGTTCCGAGTCCTGTCAGAGGCCCTGCGGGTGCTCGATGAGGACCAGCAGGCCCTCGTCGTGGGCGTGGGCGAGCAGCGTCGCGAGGCTCTCGCACACGTCGCGGGCGAGGTCGGGGTCGGCGCCGCCGATGACCCCGTCGGCCGCGACCTTCAGCTTGCGCTGCACCTCCTCGACGCCGGCGCGATCGGCGCTGCCGTCGAGCCAGACGTAGAGCTCGGGGGTCGAGAAGCCGTCGGGCTCGAGGCCGGCCGGGTAGGGCGTGCGGCCCCGGGTCATGACGCTGGAGACATCGACGTAGGGGCGCAGCGCCCAGCCGGGCAGGTCCCAGACGCCGTCCGCGACGGTCTCGCAGAGCGCCTCGAACGTGCCGCGGGCCTCGCGCGGGCTGCTCTCGCGCACCGCCTCGGCGAGCGGTCCGCCTTCGTCGGCGCCCTCGGCCTGCAGCGCCCCGCACAGCGCGGCGAGGCGGGTGCCGGGGTAGTCGCGCGTGACCTTGGCGAGCGGGCGGCGGCGCCACAGCTCATCGACGAGCGCGGGGCGGACGGCGAGGATCGAGCTCTCGCGGCTCATGGCGGGGGTCGCGCGGGGCGCTCCGTCAGGCCTCGCCCTCCGGGTTGATCAGCCGCTGGCGGATCTCCCGGAGGTACTGGTCGACGGTCCCCCGGACGTCTTCCTCGAAGTGGACCTTGCCCGCGGCGATCTCGCGCAGGGCCGTGACGGCGGGCTTGTTCTCGCACCGGATGAGGGCCTGCGAGCCTTTGGAGATCTGACGCGCGCGCTCGGCGGCCAGGATCACGAGGGCGAAGCGATTGCCGACCCTCTCGAGACAGTCTTCTACGGTAACGCGAGCCACATGGACCTCCGCGGCTGAGATGCCGGGGCAGGAAGGTAAGTGAGCGTTCAATTCTATGCGGCCGACCACGCCTGTCAAGTGCGCGATCTGTTTGCTTGAAAAGCTGAATTTCCGCGGTAGCCTTCCAGCAACCTTCGAGCTGGACGGTCCCGTCGGGACCAGGCTCCCGGAGAAACGTGCAGACATGCCGCATGTCGTCCCTGTGAACTGGACTGATCTCGAGACCGCCTTCGAGCGCAACGCGCCGGACGCCGAGAGCCACCTCGACCTGACCACAGGCGAGGTGCTCACGATCGTCGAGGGCCAAGCGGACACCGCCGAGCGCCGCGGCCGCGTGAGCCAGAGCGTGGACCGGTACCTGCGGGTCGAGCCGGCCTCCTCCCGCGAGCAGTACCGCTGGATGGAGCGCTTCGTGATCTCGGTCGCGGACGAGGCGCTCCGCGAGCGGCTCATCATCTCGATCGACGGGAAGGGCGCGTTCCGCCGCTTCAAGGACGTGCTGCTGAACTACCCGGCCGAACGCGAGCGGTGGTTCGCCTACCGCTCGGACCTCCTGCACTACCGCATGAAGTGCTGGCTCGAGCAGATGCAGGTCGAGCCCCAGAGCCCGCCCCCCTGGGGCGAGGTGACGCCGCCGCCGGAGCCGACCGAGCCCCTGCCGCGGCCCGTGACGGGCGCGACCGAGAGCCCCGGCGAGGCCCTGCGCCGTCAGGCGAAGGACGTGATCGACACGCTGCCCGCGATCGAGTTGCCCGGGGCCATCGCGTTCCTCGAGTTCCTGCGCGAGCGCGGCACCCCGTCGCTGCTGGCCAGCCGCGGCCGCCGGCGGCCCGAGGCGGTGCTCGAGACCGGCGGCCATGGCAACGGCAACGGCAACGGCAACGGCGCCGACCACGGCGACAACGTCGTGCGCCTGCCCGCGACCGAGACCGAGGTCGACGAGGCGCTCGTCGACGACATCATCGCGCATTAGGTCCTCAGGCAAGCCAAGAAGAACGAACCGCCAAGACGCCAAGGCCTTGGCGGCTTGGCGGTTCTCTTCTCCGACTCCGATCCGGACGGGGTTCGGAAGCTACGTCTCCCGGGCCCCCGGGAACCAGATCCAGCCGTCCTCCTCGAAGACGTGGCGGTCGGTCGCGGGCAGCGACCAGCCGTCGCGCGCCCAGAGGAAGGCGGTGTAGGCGCAGATGAGGGCGTCGAAGAGGTGGTCGCTCTGGTCGCAGAACTCGGGCCAGTTGCGCGGCTTGCGCGCGAAGGCGAGCTTGGCCTCGTCGACGAGCTGCTCGATGATGCCGAGGCGCACGCGGGCCGCGGCGGTCTGGCGCTTGTAGCCGCGCGCCGCGCGCGGGCCGAAGAGCTGGTGCACCGTCGCCTTCGGGTAGACCTCGATGAGGTTGTCGCCGAGACGGTAGGTCGGCCGCAGCGCCTGGGCCAGGTAGTGCGCCCGCGCGGTGAGCGGCCCCATGCCCTGGCCGAGGGTCTCGCGCGGGAGGATCTGGTAGCTGCGGTGGAGCACGACCTCCGCGGCGCGCTGGGTGTACGGGGTCGCGAGCGGCTTGCCGTGCGCGTGCGGCGGCCCGGGCGGCGCCGGGGCCCGCGTCCGGAACCACACCACCGTGTCGTCGACGCAGGCGTCGGCGCCCGGGCAGGCCGGCCGCCGGCAGCGCAGGCACGCCGGCAGGCCGAGCGGCGCGTCCATGGCGCACACCGCCCCGGCCGCGTGCGCGGTGAGGTAGTCGCACAGGGGCGCGTCGTAGAATGGCTGGCCGCCGTGCTTCGCGAGCACCTCCTCGACCCACAGGTGGTCCTCCCTCCAGGTCAGCCGGGCGACGGCGGTGTTCTTGCCCTTGCCGCCGCCGAGGTCGACGCCGAGGAAGGTGGTGAAGGGGCGCAGCATCCGTCCCTCAGGGATGAAGGATAGGCGGGGTGGAGTCAAGCTCGGGGGGCACCACCGGAGCCGCGCGCGCGCTTGACCGCGCCGCGACTTCAGGGCAACGTTCGCACGAACGGAGGTGTTCATGGCGCGCGCGCTCCTCGTCGCAGCAGTGGCGCTGGTGATCCCGCTCTGGGCCGGGTGCGGCGACACGCCGCCGCCCCAGGACGGCCTGCGCAAGGTCTGGGTCGATCAGCTCCTCAAGCACGGCTACAGCAAGAGCGACAACGTCGCCTACGGCGAGGGCGACAACATGGGCGGCTTCGAGAAGCGTGCCGAGCACGAGTTCTACAGCCCCGAGCACCAGGTCCGCGTCACGTTCAAGGCCATCGAGATCAAGCCCGACCAGCCGGGCGACCTGTACAGCTTCAACGGGGTCGTGCGCTTCGAGCGGGAGTCGGCGAACTCGAAGGCGATCGGCGCGACCTACTACAAGTACGGCCGCCGGACGAAGACCTGGATCCGCAAGGAAGAGTCGGCGATGAAGTGATGCGGCCCGCCCGCGGCCTCGAATTGACAACCAGTCGAGGGCACACTACCGTGGGCTGAGGAGCAGGCCGAGCTACCAGAGGGGGGCACCACGCGGGGCCCCACCGACGCACGGCCTGCCCCGAAGTTCGAGGAGAACAGAGAATCGAGTTCACAGCCCCGTGCCAACTCGCGCGGGTAGCGCGCGGTGGGGGGGCGGCTCGACGGGCTTTGCCCGTCGAGGGGGGGCGGGCAGAGCCCCCCTGGTAAGAGACACGAAGCTTGGACCCGCCCGTGCGGGCCGAGACGGACGATGCGCAGAACACTCTTCAAGTCCAAGATCCATCGCGCCACCGTGACGCACGCCGACCTCGACTACGAGGGCAGCGTCACCCTCGACGCCGACCTGATGCAGGCGGCCGACGTCCTGCCGCACGAGCAGGTCCACATCTGGAACGTGACGCGCGGGACGCGCCTCGTCACCTACGCCCTCGAGGGCCCGGCCGGGAGCGGCCTCGTGTGCGTCAACGGCGCCGCCGCGCACCTCGCCCAGCCCGGCGACCTCGTCATCATCGCCACCTTCGCCGAGATGGACGCGGAGGAGGCGGCGGCGCACCGGCCGACCGTGGTCCTCGTCGACGGCCGCAACCGGATCGTCGACGGCGACGCCGTCGAGGTGGCCGGCCCGCTGCGCCGGGTGCCCTGACCGTCGGCGTCCGCGCCGCACTCCCTGCGCAGCAGTATGACAGCCACGTCGCGGCAGCCTGGCCGCGCGGCCGGCGCCGGTGACCGTAAGTCGCTTGAATCGCACGCAGTACCCGCCGTGGCACTGATCTTGTATCGCTCCGTCACGGCAGGAGCCCGCCCCCGTCGGGGCTGGCCGGCGGTCGCTGACGCGATTTGACAGCAGCTTCTGCGCCGAGTTATCTGGAGTGGCGCGTGACGGGTCGCGCGCTGGACGAGGAGGGCCTCGAATGAGCATGCGGAAGACCGGGCACGTCGTGTTCGGGTGCGCGGTCGCGCTGATCCTCGGCGGCGGCTGCGGCAGCTCGACGGCGGGCGTGCAGAAGGACGCCGGCGCCGACACCGCCCCGCAGCTCGACGCGGCCCAGCAGAACGACGCGGGGCCGCAGACCGACGGGCCGGCGTGCGGCGCCTTCAAGTCGCTCGCGGGTTGTGCGCTCGAGCTGAAGACCTGCACCGCCGCCGACGTCGACAACTCCGAGGAGTGCGGCGGCGACCTCGACTGCGTCAAGACCGAGCTCTTCGACCAGCCGGTGTGCCTGCGCAAGTGCGGCTGCACCGCCGAGTGTCCGGCCGAGACCTTCTGCTACCCGGCCAAGGTCTCCGACTACGCCAGCACGACCTCCTACAGCCAGTGGGTGGGCAAGGCCCTCGGCCACTGCTTCTGGTCGTTCTGCGGGCAGGCCGCCTACGCCAGCTCCACCCTGAAGAACGGCGAGCTGCTCGGCGCGTGCAAGCTCGGCGGCGAGGCCTTCATCCGTCAGGGCAAGGTCGACACGCGCGACGGCACCTGCTGGCCGATCGCCAGCGACTGGCCCTTCGGCCAGTGCTTCGCGGGCGGCGCCGCGCCGCGCGGCGGCGCGTGCACCTTCGACGCCGACACCTGCACCGACCCGACCACGGTCACGGGCTGCGCGCCCGGCAACATCTGCGTCGGGCGCGCGGGCGAGGCCATGGGGAGCTGCGCCAAGGTGTGCGACCCGTCCACGGCGAGCTTCGACCCGTCGGCGCCCGGCGCGTGCGCCGGCGACACGAACGTCACCCACGACCAGTACTGCCAGGACTCGAGCACCTACTTCCGGCTCGCCCCGGACGCCGACGGCGGCGTCGGCGCGCTCGGCGAGCTGACCCCGGCCTACGCCGGCTTCTGCACCGACCTGCACGGCTGCGACATCCTGGCCGCGGCCAACCAGTGCGCCGCGGTGGTCGGCGACGGCGGCGTGCCGTGGAACACCTGCGAGCCGACGACCAACGTCGACCCGTACGGCCTCTGCTCGCCCTCGGGCGCGGTGGCGCCGGGCGGCGACTGCGACGGCACGAACCTGTGCGGCGTCGGCTACACCTGCATCTACGTGAACGGCGCCACCCAGGGCACCTGCCAGGCGTACTGCGGCCTGGCCGCCAACGGCCCGAGCGACGGCGGCGTTGGCAAGCACCCGTGCCCCGCGGACCAGTTCTGCGAGCAGATCTTCACGGCCACGGACCCGACGCCGGAGACCGATCCCAACGACGACCCGCTGTCGCTCACCTGGGGCGTCTGCGTGCCCCTCCCGGCGCAGACCGACGGTGGCGTGGACGCGAACCCCTGACCCCCAACCCCCTCATCGGAGCCGGTCGGCCCGGCCGCGCGCGCGCGGCGCTCGTGGGCGCGCTGGGCGCGGCGGTGCTGTTCGCGGCCGGTTGCGGCGGCGAGCACGTCGCGGCCGACGGCGGCGTCGAGGCGGCCGCCGGGGACGCCGCGCCGGAGGCCGCCGCGCCAGAGGACGCCCGCGTCGTCGCCGACGGTGGCTGCACCTTCGAGTTCCAGGTGTGCGGCGGCGACGCCGGCCCCTGCGGCGACCCCGCGCTCGACTGCGTGCCGGTCGGGATCGATCCTAGCAAGAACGCTCTGTGCCTGCGCCGCTGCAGCGGGACGGCGGACTGTCCCTTCAACTCGTACTGCGTGCCGGACCGGTCGCAGATCCTGTTCGGCGGCCTCTACCTCGCGGAGCGTCACTGCTTCGGCTCGCTCTGCGGTCCGACCTACGGCAACGGCACGCCCTTCGGCGCCTGCCGGGTCGGCGGCGACAACCTCGTGCGGCTGGATCGCGCCGAGCAGCGGCCGGGGACCTGCATCCCGGTCGACAGCGACGCCGGCACGGGCTTCTGCGCCGAGAACGGCAACGCCGACGACGGCGGCGGCGTGCCCGCGGCGGGACGCGATCAGCCCTGCACCGCGGACCCGGTGGGCGGGGGCTGCCTGCCGCGGACGCGCATCACCGGCTGCGAGCCGGGGTTGCTCTGCGTCGCGCATCCCGGCGACACCGACGGCATCTGCGCGCTCATGTGTGATCCCACCCGCGCGGCGCCCTCCGACCCGTCCACGTGCACCGCTTCGCCCGAGAGCGAGCGGCAGTGGTGCGAGGACGCGTCGCGGATCACCAAGGGCGCGAGCGGGCTCACGCACGTCGGCTACTTCGGGATCTGCCAGACGACGCCCGCCTGCGATCTCTTCTCGTCCGCGACGGACTGTGCGGCGGGGCAGGGCTGCTATCCGACGACGATGGTCAACCCCCACGGCCTCTGCCTCGCCGTCGGCCAGGCGACCGACGAGTGCGTGGGCGACCTCGACTGCGCGCCCGGGAGCGTCTGCATCTCCGAGGGGCTCGCGGGCCCGCTGCGCTGCCGGGCGCTGTGCGACCTGGGGACCGGGACGCACGGCTGCCCCGACGGGCAGAGCTGCGAGCCGGTCGGGCTCGACCCGCAGCAGCCCGCTGAGGTGTCGCTCACCTGGGGGGTCTGCGCGACCGCCGCGGCCACCGACGGCGGCGTGCCGGACGCGCTGTAGACCGCCGCCGCGGCCGCGGCGCACCCGGCGCGCGTTGTTGGCGCCGCGGGGCAGTGCTAGATTCACCGTGCCCGCATGAAGAAGTGCCCCCGCTGCAACGGCCAGTACGAGGACAGCATCCGGTTCTGTCCCCGGGACGGCATCGCGTTGCCCGAGGTCACCGATCCGCTCATCGGCCAGGTGCTCCTCGGCCAGTTCGAGATCCTCGAGAGCTGCGGCCGCGGCGCGATGGGCACGGTGTACCGCGCCCGGCAGACGACCATGGACCGGGTGGTGGCGATCAAGGTCCTGCGCCGCGATCTCGTGCGCGACCCGGCGGTGGTGAAGCGCTTCCAGCGCGAGGCGCGGGCGGTGGCGCGGCTGTCGCACCCCAACATCGTCACCGTGTTCCTCATCGGCGAGACCGACCAGGGCCAGCCCTACCTCGTCATGGAGTTCGTCGAGGGCGAGTCGCTGGCCGTCATCTGTCTGCGCGAGGCGCCGCTGCCGGCGGCGCGGGCGCTCGGCATCGCGCGGCAGATCGGGTCGGCGCTCGGTGAGGCGCACGCCGCCGGCGTGGTGCACCGCGACCTCAAGCCCGAGAACATCACCGTCGCGACGCGCCGCCGGACCGCGGATTTCGTGAAGGTGCTCGACTTCGGCATCGCGAAGATCGTCGGCGGCAAGTCCGACGTCTCGCACCTCACGCGTACCGGCGCCATCTTCGGCACGCCCCACTACATCTCGCCGGAGCAGGCCTCGGGGGGCGAGGTCGACAGCCGCGCCGACCTGTACTCGCTCGGCGTCATCATGTTCCGCATGGTCACCGGCCGGCTGCCGTTCGACGCGGCGGGCGGCATGCAGGTGCTGCTGCAGCACATCCGCGAGCAGCCGCCCCGGCCGCGCGACCTCAACGCGAAGCTGTCGCCGGAGCTCGAGGCGGTGGTGCTCCGGGCCCTGGCGAAGGATCCGGCGGCCCGCTGGCAGTCCGCCGACGAGCTGTGCGCCGCCATCGACCTCTTGCCCGAGCTGCGCGCGGACGGCTCGCCGCGCGAGACCTGGGCGGGCATCGGCGCCCCGGCCCTCGCGCTCGTCGAGGCGGGCAAGAGCGCGCAGCACGCGGTGGTGCCGGGCGCCACGGCGCTCGGCGTGATCGCGCCGACGCGCGCCGTGGCCGCGGTCCCGCCCCCGCCGGCGGCCGCGGCGCCCCGGGCGCCCACGTCGGCCCGGGCGCCCGCCGCGCCGGTCGCGCCCGCCGCGCCGGTCGCGCCCGCCGCGCCGCCGCTCGCGCCCGCGCCGACCCCGCGCTACGAGGCGGCCGGCGCCAGCGGCCTGGGCTCGCCGCTGCCCTCGACGGTGGCGGCGATGGCGGCGGCCGAGGCGAGCGCGGAGGCGCTGGTGCCGCCGCGCCACCCCGGCGTGCGCTTCCTCGGCCTCGCGGCGCTCGTCGTGCTCCTCGCGGGCGGCCTCGCGGCCGCGGTGTACGTGGCCCGCGATCGCGTGCAGGCCCGGCCCGCGCCAGCGCCCGCGGACGCCGCGCCCGCGGCGCGGCCGGCGCCGCCGCCCGACGCCGGGACGGCCGCCGCGATCCTGCCCGCGCCGCCGCGCGCGAACGTCGAGATGGTGAACCTGACGCTCGGCGCCTATGCGCTGCGCGTGAGCTACCCGGCGCACCCGACGGCGAAGACGGACACGACCTTCTGGGTGGACGTGCGCGACCGCGCCGGCCGGCCGCTCGAGACGGCGAAGGTGACGCTCGGTCTGCGCACCCCGCGCCAGCGGCCGCGGGACAAGGAGCTCAAGTGCCCGGGCAAGGCCTCGGCGCTGCCGGGGCGGTACGCGGCGGAGTGCCAGCTCAAGGAGGCCGGCGCCTACCGCGTCCGCGTCTACCTGCACGTCGGGGGCAAGGAGCTGCAGGACGGCTTCGAGGTGCAGGTGGCCGAGCTGGCCGAGGCGCGCGACAAGGCCAAGGGCGCGAAGGAGCCCGCGAAGGAGGCGGTCAAGGCCGACCCCAAGGCCGACGCGAAGGGGCGCAAGCCCGGCGCCAAGCCGGAGCCCCCGGCGCCGCTCCCCGTGGGCCCGCCGCCGCCCGCGCCGTCGTGGCCGCAGCCGCCGGGTCCGCAGCCCGCGCCGCAGCCCCAGGCGCCGCCCCAGCCCGCGCCCCCCGCGCCCGCGCCGGAGCCATCCCCGCCCGAGCCGGCCCCGCCGCCGGACCAGCCCGCCGTCGAACCGCCGGCGCGGCCACCGGAGCTGCCGCCGGCGGATCCGCCGCCGCGCAAGCGGCCCAAGCCCGACGAGATCTACCAGATCCTCGACGGTGGCGCGTAGGGCGGCGCCGTGCTGCGCAGGCTCCTGCCGCTGCTCCGCTGCCCGGCGTGCCGGGCCACGCCGCTCGACGAGGCCGGCGCGGCGGTCCGCTGCCGTGGGTGCGGCCGGTCGTTTCCGGTCGGGGGCTTCGTCGATCTCGGCCTCGGGCCGGAGCCGGCGCCGGCCGGGAGCCTCGGGGCGGCGCAGTGGCTGATGCAGCGCCGTCTGCTCGCCGCGGTGTACGAGCGGTGGTGGCGGCCGCTCTTCATCGGCACCTGCGGGCTGCTCGGGGTGCCGGCCGAGACCGAGTGGTTCATGATCCGGCACGCGCTCGGCCTCGGCGAGCGGCGCGGGCCGTGGCTCGACCTCGCGTGCGGCCCGGGGCTGCACACGCGACGGCTCGCTGCCGCCGCCCCCGGCGAGCTCGTCGTGGGGGTCGACCTCTCCGCGGCGATGCTGGCCCGGGCCGCCGCCACCACGCCCGGCGCGGCCTTCGTGCGCGGCGACGTGCACGCGCTGCCGTTGCGGGACGCCACCTTCGCCGGCGTCAACAACGGGGCCGCGCTCCACCTCTACGCGCGGCCGGCGGAGGCGCTGCGCGAGGTGTACCGGGTGCTCGCGCCCGGCGGGGTCTACGTCGCGTCGACGGTGCTGCGCACGGGCGCGGCGCGGCTCACCGCGCCGATCTCCCGGCGCCTCGGCGTGCACTTCTGGGACCCCGCCGAGCTCGAGGCGGCGCTCGGCGACGCGGGGTTCGTCGATCTCCGCGCCGCCCGCCAGCGCGGGCTCATCCTCGTCCGCGTGCGCCGGCCCTGACGGGGTGGAGCCGCGCGTTCTCTCTTCTTCCGTGAGGCGTACGCCGCATTACGATTGACCTCCGGCGGGCCCCGGGCCTAACATGCTCCGCGCATGTCGGAGGCCCGCCACGCGGCGCCCACCCCCGCGCTCGGCACCGAGGTCCCGAGCGCGCCGGAGCGACACGTTCGGATCCTCATCCTCGACGACGACCGCAGCGTGCGGCAGCTGATCGCCCGCATGCTCGAGGAGTTCGGCTACGAGCCGGTCGTCGCGGCCAACTGGACCGAGGCGCTGCGGCTGTTCCGCGAGGACCCGCCCGACCTCGTGCTGCTCGACATCATGATGCCGGGCGTCGACGGCTACAAGATGGCGAAGATGTTCCGCGCCCAGGGCGGAGCGTTCGTGCCCATCATCCTGCTGACCGCGCTCGAGGACCTCCAGAGCAAGCGCCGCGGCATGGCCGCCGGGGCCGACGACTTCCTCACCAAGCCGGTGAGCCCGCTCGAGCTGCAGATCCGGGTGAGCTCGATGCTCCGGATCAAGGTGCTGACGGACCAGCTGGCGCGCGCCAACGCGCAGCTCGCGGAACTCGCCGTCACCGACGCGCTCACGGGGCTGTACAACCGCCGCTACCTCTACCAGCAGATCGAGCGCGAGTTCGCGCGCGCGCGGCGCTACCAGCGGCCGCTCGCCTGCTTCGTCCTCGATCTCGATCACTTCAAGCACGTCAACGACACCTTCGGCCACCAGGTCGGCGACCGCGTGCTGCGCATCGTCGGGGACGTGATGAAGGCGTCGCTGCGCAACACCGACCTGGCGTCGCGCTTCGGCGGCGAGGAGTTCGTGATCCTGGCGCCCGAGACGAACGCCGAGGCCAGCCTCATCGTCGCCGAGCGCATCCGCACCCGCATCGCGGCGCAGACCACCGCCGCCGGCCCGGAGGTGCCGCCGGTGACGGTCAGCATCGGCGTGTGCACCACCGCGCACCCGCAGGCGATCTCCCACGAGGAGCTGGTCCGCCTCGCCGACGAGGCGCTCTACCGCGCCAAGAACGAGGGCCGCGACCGGGTCGTGGTGGTGGAGTAGCGCCGCTGCCTAGCGCAGCAGCAGCCACACGGCCAGGCCCGCGAGCGAGGCGGCGAGGAGCACGAGCGCCAGGATGACGGTGAGGTCGAGCCGGCGCGGGTGCGGCGGGTCGATCTCGTCGAGGATCCGGGGCAGCGGGTCGGGCTGGGCCGCGAGCTCCGCCGTGACGATGCGCCGCGGCGGGGACGTCGCGGCCCCGGGCCGGGACGGGGCGGGGAGCGCCGCCGCGGGCGGGCTCGGCGCGGCCTCGGCCGCGGGGCGGGGGCGCGCCATGGCCGGCGCGGCGTAGGGCGCGGCTCGCGGCGGCGGCGCGAGGTCCGCGAGGCGGGGCTGGTACAGCGTCGTCGGGCCCTCCTCGCCGTCGTCGAAGGTCGTGTGGTCGACGAGGAGCAGGGGCGCGTCCGGGCCGCGGGCCGGCTGCACCGGCGCGGCGTCGAGGTCGAGGATGCTGAGCTCCGCCTGCAACGCGGCCATGTTCGGGTGGCGTGCGCCCGGCTCCTTCGCCAGCGCGCGCAGGATCAGCGCCTCGAGCGCGGCGGGGATCCGGGCCGGCGGCGTGCAGGCGTGCGGCGGGACGGGCGCCTCGGCCAGCTGCGCCATCAGCACCGCGACGAAGCTCCGGCCGGTGAACGGCGGGTGCCCGGTGAAGAGCTCGTACATGATGCAGCCGAGCGAGTAGACGTCGCTGCGCGCGTCGACGGGGTTGCCGGCCGCCTGCTCGGGCGACATGTACTCGGGCGTGCCGAGGAGCGCGTTCTGGGCGGTGACGCGGGCGGCGGCGGCGTGGCCCTCGACCTGCGCGAGCCCGAAGTCGAGCACCTTCACGGCGCCGTCGCGGCACAGGAAGACGTTCTCGGGCTTGAGGTCGCGGTGCACGATGCCGTGCGCGTGGGCCGCGCCGAGCCCGGCGGCCACCTGCATCATGATCGCGACGCCCTCGGCGGGGCGCAGACGCTCCTCGCGCCGGAGCCGCGCGTGCAGGTCCTCGCCGTCGAGGAGCTCCATGACGAGGAAGGCGCGGCCCAGGCTGGGATCGGCGACGCGCGCGCCGGTGCGCGCGTCGAGGATGCCGGCGTCGAGCGCGCGCACGATGTTCGGGTGGCCGATCTGCGTCACCGCGCGGGTCTCCCGGCGGAACCGCTCGAGGATCTCCGGGCCGCTCGACCGCTCGCTCGCGAGCACCTTCAGCGCGACCTGCAGGCCGGTGCGGGCGTCATCGGCCGCGTACACGGTGCCCATGCCGCCCGCCCCGAGCTCCCGCACGAGGCGGTACCGCCCGCCCACCATGCTGCCGATGATAAGATCCGCCTGGCCCGACTCGCTCACCGGGGATGGTCCGCTGCCGGGCGACCACGCGCCGGCGCGCGCCACTATATCACGCAGCGAGGCAGCGGGACGGTCGTCTGACGCCGGGGCGCGCGGATCTCGAACTTCGGGGTCAGTCGAGGCTCGACGCGTGCGCGCCCCAGCGCGCATCCCCTCACGGATCACCCCATGCACGTGGTCCGAGGGGACTTGGGCAAGCATCCCCTCGAGGATCACGCGGTCCTGGTGATCCGGCGGGGGATGGGTTTGTCGGCAGACCGCACCCTGGCGCGCGGCCCCGAGGGCGCACATCGAATCTAGTAGCGTGGGTTTGTGCCATGGAGGAGCCGACGCGGGACGTGGCTTCGAAGCGGGTGCTTGAGCAGATCGAGCGCGCGGCCGTCGAGAACCCCGGCCCGGACGGCCCCAAGGGGCGCGGCAAGCGGTGATCGTCTACGGCGGCCGGCCGCGGCGCACGCGGACCGCGGGGCTGATCGAGGAGCTGGCCGCCACGGCCGGGACGGCCGGCGGTGCGCTCGGCCTGCTGCTCGACGCGGGCGCTCTGGCGCAGGGGCTGCTCGACGCCGACTTCGCCCGCCGCGGCCACGACGAGGATAGCGCGCTCGCCGCGGCCTGCGGCGCGCTCACCCTGGCCGCGGTCCAGGCGTGGCAGGGGGCCGAGGCCGGATTGGCCGGCGCGCCCGCGGCGGCGGGGGTGCGGGCGGCGCTGGCCGCGCTCGCCGCGCTGGAGCTGCCGGCCGAGGTCGACGTCGTCGAGCCCGAGGGGTACGCCTTCTACGCGCTCTACCCGGAGATGGTCGCGGCCGCGGCGGCCGAGCTGCCGGAGTCGGAGCTCGTCGTCATCGGCGTGCGCAGCATCGGCACGAGCCTCGCCGCCGTGGTTGCGGCGGTGCGCGGCGCCGCGGCCCCGGTGACGGTGCGGCCGGTGGGGCATCCGTTCGCGCGCGAGCTGCGGCTGGGCCCGCGGCTGACGGCGCGGCTGCGGGCGGCGGCGCCGCGCGCCACCTTCGCCGTCGTCGACGAGGGGCCAGGGCTCTCGGGCAGCTCGTTCGGCGCGGTCGCGGACTGGCTCGAGGGGAACGGGGTCGCGCCGGCGCGGCTGCGCTTCCTGCCGAGCCACGCCGGCGCCCCCGGACGGCGGGCGAGCGCGCGTCACCGCCGGCGCTGGGAGGAGGCGGCGCGCCACGTCGTAGAGTTCGAGGCGGCCGTGCTGCGCGGCCCGCGCCCGCTCGCGGCCCGGCTCGCCGCAGACGGCTTGGCGCCCGACGGCGGCCTGGTCGACCTCGCCGGCGGGCGGTGGCGCGCGCTGCGCGATCCCGCGGCGCTGACCTGGCCGCCGGCGAACCCGCCGCAGGAGCGGCGCAAGTACCTGTTACGCCACGGCGGCCGCGCCCTCGTCGCGAAGTTCGCGGGACTCGGCCGCCCCGGCGAGCGGCAGCTCGCACGCGCGCGCCGGCTGGCGTCGCGCGGGCTCATCCCCGCGGTCCACGGCCTGTGTCACGGGTTCCTCGTCTCGGAGTGGCTCGAGGACGCGCGCCCGCTGCCGCCGGCGGCGGCGCGCGACCGCGCCGCGCTCGCCGACGCGCTCGCCCGCCACCTCGCCGCGGTCGCGCAGGAGGCGCCGCCGGCGCCGGGCGCGGCCCCCGTCGAGCTCCTCGCGATGGCGCGCGCGAACACGGCCGAGGCGCTGGGCGAGGCCCTGGCGGGCGAGCTCGACGCGCTCGACGAGCACGTGCCGGCGCTCGCGCGCGTGGCGCGGCCGGTGGCGACCGACAACCGCCTCCACGCGTGGGAGTGGCTGGTGACGCCCGGAGGCGCGCTCCTCAAGACCGACGCCCTCGAGCACCACGCGGCCCACGACCTCATCGGAGCCCAGGACCTCGCCTGGGACCTCGTCGGGGCGGCCGTCGAGCTGGAGCTCGCCCCCGCCGAGGAGGACGCGCTCTACGCCGCGGTCGCGCGCGCCGCGCCGGTGCCGCGCAACCCGGCGTGGCGGCGGTTCTACGGCGTCTGCTACCTCGCGTTCCAGCTCGGCGCGTACGCGATGGCGGCGGCGGGGCAGCGCGGGGTCGACGACGCGGAGGCGGCGCGGCTCGACGCGGCCGCCGCGCGGTACGCGCGCCATCTCGGGCGGCTGCTCGGCGTCAGCTGACAGCGGGTGACTTCGAGGCGGGGACGGACTGGGCCGGGTCGTTGTGCGCTAGCGGCACTCCCCCGACTCGTCCCCGAGACACCGCCAGGCGCGACCCGAGCCGTTGAGCTCGACCTCGGCCTTGCCGAACTGCTCCAGCGTCAGGCGCACCTGACCGGTGAGGCGCGGCACGCCGCACACCCCCGCGAAGCGCGGACGCCCCTGCAGCGCCACCCGCAGCGTCCCGTCGGGCCGGGCCTCGACGGCGGCGACGGACAGCTCGGCCGCGTCGGGGTTGGCGGCCAGGGCCTGACTCACGGCCGCGCGCGCGCGGGCGGCCGTGCTCCCGGCGGGGACGGGACGCAGCTCCGGCACGAGGTACTCGTCGCAGCCCGTGCGGACGGCGCCCTCGGGCTGCTGGCCCGGGGTCGCGGGAGCGAGGACGAAGACCTTGACCGGCACGGAGCCGACCCCGTCCGCGGCGCCCGGAGCGCCGCGCGACGGCGCACCCGGCTGCCGACTCCCGCAGGCGACGGCGCCGAGGGCGAGCCCCACGAAGAACAGCATGCGGACGGACTGGAAGCCTCTCATGGCACTCTCCTTTCAGGGCTCGGGGGAGGCGACCCTCGCCTCACGCCACCGCCTGCGTCAAGGATCCACCTCGTGCGCCGCGGTGTAGCTGACGTACCCGCGGCACGTCCGACCCTGAAGGTCCCGCACGGCGACGGCGTACGCCACGGCGTTGCCGTACTCGGGGTTCTTCAGCGGCCCCTGCGCGGCGAGCACCGTACCGCCGGGGAGCTCGCCGAGCGCGTTCGACCGGTCCGCGGCGTCGAAGGCCGGCGTCGCGCGCACGCGGACCATCCCGGAGCGCGGCGTGCCCACCCGCAGGCGCTGGCGGTAGTCACCCGGCGCCCCGAGCGGCAGGCCGCGCGCACAGCTCCCGCGCAGCGCGGCGATGAGCGCGCCGGGGAGCGTGGCCGGCGCGGACGCGGGCGCCGCGGCACCCCGCGCGGGAGGAGCCGCGGGCCGTCCGCAGCCGGCCGGGACACCGAGAATGAGGGCGGCGATCAGCGCGACGACGTGCATGCGAGGTCGCGCATTCACGCGTCGTGCCAGTCGGCGTCGCGCCTGATCACGGGCGACCGCGGCCGCCGGCGGGAGCGGCGCCTATGAATCGTAGCGTCCGCACCACGGCTCTCGACAGATGACAGAGGCGCCACCGCCCGGCGAGAGGGGGTCAGCCGCGGCGGGCGCCCGGCCTCACGCCCCGAGCCGCACGCCCTCCCTCGCGCGGCCGGCGTACCGCCGCGTCATCTCCTCGCAGAACTGCGCGAACTCCTCGACCCGCCGCGGCGGGCTGGTGTGGTGCGGCCGGATGCCGGCCGACTCGGGCGTGAAGCAGTAGGTGAGCGTCACGTCGAAGTCCGCGAGGGCCGCCATCTGCCGGTCGAACCACGCGAGCGCGTTCGGGCGCAGCCGGTCGCTCCACGAGAGGCCGGTGCGCAGCCGCTTGACGCCGAGCCGGCGCAGCCACCGGACCGCCTCGTCCAGCCGGTGGTCCTCGTAGTGGAACCACTGGCAGATCCCGAGCTCGGGCGTGTAGTCGCTGAAGCGCTCGAGCGCGAGCTTGGGCGTGCCGTCCTCGCGGATGAGACCCATGTAGAAGTGCCGGTAGTACGCCGAGCCCTCGGCCTCCCGGTGGCGCGTCGTGGCCGGCCACGCGCGGGGCAGGTCGAAGAGGCTGTACCAGTGGACGCGCGGCGCCCGCCCGCGCAGCAGCTCGGCCGTGCGCCGCAGGCCGAAGTCCTGCACCTCCTCGGCGCCGAACGACGAGACGCCCACCTCGCTCACCCAGACCGGCAGCTTCGTGACCGCCTCGATCTCGCCCAGCTTGTCGGGCCACTCGTGGATGGTCCAGTGGTTCCAGTCGAGCGGGAAGCCGTGGACGGCGACGGCGTCGACGGCGGCCAGGACGCCCTGGTCGGCCATGTTGCGGATGAAGCTCGGGTCGATGGGCGAGATCCCGCCGAGCACGCGGGTGAGGCCGGGCGCGGCCGCCGCCACCGCGCGCCCCGCGACCTTCACCATCGCGGCGAAGATCTCCCACTTCGCGTCGATCTCGAAGTCCCAGTGGGAGAGGTTGTTGGGCTCGTTCCATAGCATGATCGCTTCGATCATCGCGCGATCCTCGGCTCGCCATCGCGGTGCGCGAGCGCCTCGGCGGTGAGCTCCCGCCGCCGGCAGATGAAGACCTCCTCCTCGGGGCGGTCGAGGATCTCGAACCCGGCGCTGCGCAGCATCCCGGTCGCGCACGCGGCGTTGGGGATCCACCAGTTCGTCGGGTCGGAGGCGTAGCAGCCCTCGACGAAGTACATGGCCGGGAAGTCCGGCCGCCGGAAGATCTCGCGCTCGTTGAACGGGTAATCCGGCCGGAGCTGCTCGATGACCGGGCTGCCCCGCAGCATCGACTGGAAGACGAACAGGCCCCGGGCCACGTGCTCGTGGATGAGGTCGAGCGCGAGGAGCGGGTGGCGCAGGTGGTAGAGCACGCCCATGAAGAGCACCACGTCGAAGCGTTCGTGCAGCGACCCGACGTCGTACACGGACATCCGGCGCAGCTCGAGGTCGACGCCGAGCACCTCGGCCGCGAAGCGCGCCTGGGCGAGGTAGCCCTCGTCGGTGTCGGTGCCGACCACCCGGGCGGCGCCGCGCCGCTTCATCTCGATGGCGTAGAAGCCGGCGTTGCAGCCGATGTCGAGGACCGTCTGGCCCGTCAGGTCCTGCGGGATCGCGTGGGCGAACTCGCGCCACTTGCGGCTCGGGTAGTCGCCCAGGAAGTGGTCGGGCGCGGTGCGGACGCCGTCGAGATCGAGGTTGTGGAACCACTCCCCTAGCTCGTGGACGCGCCGCTCGATCTCGGGGCGCGAGAGGCGCTGCGAGGCGCTCATGCGTCACTCTCCATGTGAGTCTCCCTGCCCGGCGACGAGCTCGCCGATCGTCGCGTCGAGGCGGACGCGCGCCAGCCAACGGCGGGCGGCGGGTCGCAGGCGCCGCAGGCTGTAGGCGACCTTGCGGGCGGTGGTCTCGGGCCCGAAGTAGCGCCAGTACCCGGTGCTATTGAGCGCGAAGAAGGACAGGACGTCGGCGTCGTTGAGCGCGGCGAGCTCCGGGTCGGCGCCAGGGCGCTCGTGGCCGGCGACGAGCTCGGCGGCGCGCGCGAGGACGCCGGGGCCGAGGGGCAGGTCCGCGAGGGCCTGGACCATCCGGCGCGCCGACCCGCGGGCGTGCGCGTCCTTGAAGGCCTGGTAGTCGGGCGCCCGGTGCTCGACGCGCGCGTCGGCCTCGGCGGCGAGGCGCTCGACGTCGTGGAAGAGGGCGGCGAGCTGCAGCGCCGCGCCGGCGTGCGGCTCGAGGCGCAGCACCCACTGCCAGGTGTCGAGCGCGTGGTCGAGGTCGGCGCGAACCAGGGGCTTGGAGGCGTCGTGCAGCGCGCGGTGGCGCGCCAGGGCGGCGCCGAAGGCCGCGGCGCGCGAGCTCGCGTTGCGGCGCGGCCTCAGCCGCTGGTAGCGCGTGAGCACCTCGCCCGCGGCCCGCGCCGGGTCGGCCGGCCCGTCGTCGAGCAGGTGGAGCTCGAAGTCGCCGCGCTCCTCGGCGGCGTGGATGATGCGATCGAACGCGAGGAGGTCGGCCGCCGGAGCGCGCCAGGCGGCGAGCGAGATCACCGGTCCGGCGGCCAGGGCGGCCCCCGGCGCCGCGGCCCCCGGCACGCTGACCCGGGTGATCATCAGGCGGTCTTGGAGCGCAGCGCCGTCCGGCGCACGGCGCGCTCGTCGAGGACCTCGCGCGCGTACTGCTCGAGCGTCCGGGCGCGGTGCGCCGCCGTGTGCTCGGCCAGGACGCGCTCGCGGGCGCGGCGGCCGACGAGGCCCGGGATGTCGCCGTCGATGATGCGCAGCACGTCCGCGGTGCTGCGCGCGACCAGGATCTCCTGGCCCGGCGTGAACACCGTCTCGAGGCCCGGCCACGGGTCGGAGATGATCGGCGTGCCGCACGCGGCGGCCTCGAAGAGGCGGACGCTGGGCGAGTAGCCGGCGCGCACCATGTCGCGCCGCGTGAGGTTGAGCGTGAAGCGCTGCGCGCAGTAGAAGCGGCGGTGCTCCGACGGCGCGACGTGGGCGATGCGCTCGACGTTGCGCGGCCAGCGCGTGGCCTCGGGGTAGAGCGGGCCGGCGACGACGAATCGCTCGCGCCGGCGCCGCCGCGCGGCCTCGAGGAGCAGCCGGCCGAGCGCGGGCTGGCGGTCGACGCTGTAGGTGCCGAGGTAGCCCAGCGTCCAGCGAGGCTCGACGCGCTCGGGGTAGTGCAGCCAGGGGTCGACGGCGCAGTACAGCGCCCGGGCGCGCCGGGCGCCGAAGCGCTGCTCGATGCGCGCGAGGGTCGGCCCGCCGGTGAACGAGAGGTACAGGTCGAAGCGCGGCACCTGGGCCCGCTCGAGGTAGGCGCAGGTGCCGGCGCCCAGGCCGGCGAGGGTCACCGGGGTGTCGATGTCGTAGAACGCCGTCGCCTGGCGCGCGGTGCGGGTGACCCAGTCGGCGACGAGGCTCCCGTCGGGCACGTAGGAGCCCAGGACGACCACGTCAGCGTCGCGGATGTCGGCGGCGTGGCGGTCCTGGAGCTCAGCGACGCTGTCGTAGAGGCGCGTGCGGCCGTACGGCGGCGCCGCCAGGTCGCGGTTCTCGCGGTACCACTGCGCGTCGCGCTCGAGGAAGAGCACCTCGTGCCCGCGGGCGCACAGCTCGCGGACCAGCCCCCGATACGTCGTGGCGTGGCCGTTGCCCCACGAGGAGGTGATCGACAGGCCGAGGAACACGAACGAGAGCGACGAGCCCGCCATGTCATCCAGCCAGGGCGTGGCGGCGCTGCAGGCCGAGGAAGGCCTCGAGCTCCGCGGCGCGGTGGTCGTAGGTGTGCTCCCGCATCACGCGGGCGCAGGCGGCGGCCCCGAGCGCGCGAGCGCGCGCCGGCGTCAGGGCGCCGAGCAGCTCGGCGCACTCCGCCCCGTCGCGCGCGACGAGCACCTCCTCGCCCGGGGTGAGGAAGAGCTCGATCCCCTCCCACGCGTCGGTGATGAGGCACGCCCCGGCGCCGGCCGCCTCGAAGACGCGGGTGGCCGGGGAGAAGCCGTAGCGCGCCATGCTGGCGCGGCTGACGTTCAGCACCGCGCGCGGCGTGCAGTTGAACGCGTTGTGGTCGTTGGTCGAGAGGTGGCCGAGGCAGCGAACGTTCGCCGGCAGCCGTCGCGCGTCCCAGCCGGAGCCGGCGAGCAGGAAGCGGCGCGCGGGCGCGAGCCGCGCCGCCCGCAAGAAGAACTCCTCCACGCGCTCCTCGCGATCGGGGAGCCGGTTGCCCAGGAACGCCAGGTCCGCGGCGAAGCGCGGGTCGGCGGGCACGGCGTGGTGCGTCGTCGGGTCGAGCGCGTTGTAGATCGGCACGATCGCCCGGGCGCCGAACCCCTCGTACGCGCGGACCACCGGGGGGCCGCCGCCGTAGGTGAAGACGAAGTCGTAGCGCGGGATGAGCTCCCGGAGCGGGTCGTCGGTGTGGGCCCGGACGCGGTCGAGGGTCGCCGGCGCATCGACGTCACAGAAGCCGACGAGGGTGTCGGGGTCGGCGACGTCGAGGACGGTGGCCTCGAGCAGCTCGTCGAACACGCCGACGCCGCTCGCCTTGATCACGATCTGCGCGTGGCGGGCCTGCGCGAGGGCGCCGAAGACGCCCTCCTCGGTCGCGGGGTAGACGACCACCCGGGCCCACGGCGGATCGTCCATGTCGCGGTGCTGCTGGCGCTCGAAGGCGTCGGGCTCGTAGAAGGTCACCCGGTGGCCGCGGCCGGCGAGCGCGCGGATGAGCCCGCGGTAGTAGGTGGCGGCGCCGTTCCAGTAGGCCGACACCAGGCTCGAGCCGAAGAACGCGATGTCGAGGCCCTTGGGCGGGCTCATGACGCCAGCCCCAGGCTGCCGGCGGGCGCCTCCGCCTGGAGCGTCGCGACGAAGGCGAGGAGCTCGTCGACGCGGTGGGCGCAGGTGTGGCGCGCGCGGATCGTCGCGAGGCCGTGGGCGGCGAGGTCGGCGCTGACCAGCGGGTCGCCGAGCACGCGCGCGAGCTGCCGCTTCATCTCCGCTCCGTCGCTCGCGACCAGGTAGTCGGCGCCCGGCGTGAAGAGCCCCTCGGCGTCGTCCCACGGCGCCGAGACGAGCGGGATGCCGCACGCGAGCGCCTCGAACGGCCGGATCGTGGGGATGCCGGGCAGGGCGCGGGCGTAGGGCCGCCGCGGGACGTGCACCGTGACGCGGTACCGGGCGAAGACCCGCGGCACGGCGAAATTCGGCAGGTACCCGCCGTACTCGACGCCGGCCGCGGCGAGGGCGCGGCGCGCCGTCATCGGGTAGCGCACGCCGTAGATCCGCGCGCGCAGACCCAGCGCGCGCACCGGCTCGAGCACGAACTCCTCGAGCTCGGCGGTGCGCTCCTCGTCGCCCCAGTTGCCGATGAAGACCAGATCGCCGGCGGCGATGACGCGCGGCGCCGGCCGGAACACCCGGGTGTCGGCGGCCTCGTGCCACGTGTGGGCCCGCCGGGCCCAGCCGCGCTCGACGTAGAGGCGCCGGACGACCTCGCCGAACGCGAGCACGGCGTCATACTCGCGCAGGTCGTAGCGCGCCATCGTGTCGGGCTCCGTCACCGCCCGGTGGTGGGTGTCGTGGAAGAGGAGCAGGTAGCCGCCGCGGGCCGCGCGGTGCTCCCCGATGCGCCGCACCAGCTCCGGCGGGCTCCACTCGTGTACCAGCACGACATCGGCGCCGGCGAGGGCGGCGTCGAGATCGATGGCCGCCTCGTCGTAGAGCGTCGGCACGAGGCCCGGGTAGGCGCGCAGGAACCCTTCCACCGGCGCCGGACCCGCGTCGGCCACCAGGTGATCGAAGCTCCAGCCGTGCCGCGGCTCGTAGGCCTGCACCTTGTGGCCGCGGGCGCGGAGCTCGACGGCGAGCCCGCGCAGGAAGTGCGCGTTGCCGTGGTTCCAGTCGCTGCGGAGGGAGTGGCAGAAGAGGACGAGCTGCATCGTGCCTCAGGCGGCCGCGGGGCTCACGCCCTCGGCCCGCCCGGCGGACACGAGGTACTGATAGGCCGCGTGGTAGCGCTCCGCCATGCGGGTGGCGGAGAGGTTGAGCGCCCGGGCGCGCGCGCGCAGGGCCAGCGCCTCGCGCAGGCGGTCGTCGGCCGCGACGCGCGACAGCACCTGGCGGAGCTGCGCCGCGGAGCCGGGCTGCACGAAGACGGCGGCGTCGTTCCACAGCTCCCGCAGGCTGGGGAGATCGCCGAGCACGAGGGCGCAGCCCGCGAGGGCAGCCTCGAGCACCGAGAGGCCGAAGGGCTCGTAGCGGGCGGGCGACGCGTACACGGCGGCCCGCGCCAGCCAGCGCCCCATCGCGGCGCCGTCGAGGCGCCCGAGCAGGCGGACGTGGTCAAAGTGGCGCCGCTCGCCGGTCGAGGGGTTCACCGGGTCGCCCGCCAGCACGACCGGCCACTCGAGGCCGATGGCGGCGTCGGCGAGCGTGAGGGCGTTCTTCGCCTCGTCCCAGAGCCGGGCGGCGCAGAAGACGAAGGGCTCCTTGCTCCCGTGGGGCATCAGCCGCGGCGGCTGCGTCGCGCTCGCGGCCTGGGCCGCGCCGCTGCGGTCGAGATCGCGGCCGTTGGGGATGACGAGGGTGGTCGGGTGGCGCCCGTAGTTGCGCGAGAGCGAGCGCAGCATCGCGGCCGAGGGCGCGACGACGACGCTGGCGGCGCGCAGGCCGCGCGCGACCTCGGCGGCGTAGCGGTCGAAACGCGCCGGCGCCGGCTCCCCCTTGACCGCCTCCCACCACGACAGGACGCAGGAGTGGCCGACGACGATGACGGGCGCCTGCCAGGCGATCCCGGCGTGGACGTAGCCGTTCAGGTGGATGACATCGGGCCGGACGCGCCGCTCGAGGCCGAGGAGCCAGTCGCCCGCGCGCTGCACGTCCTCCCACGGATCGTCCATCCACTCGAGGCGGTAGACGCTCTCGTACAGCTCGACGCCGCCGATGGCGAGGGCGGCGCGCCGCTGCTCCGGCGAGGGGGCGGCGCCCATGGTGGCCAGCACCACGCGGACGCGGCGCCGCGCGAGGGCGGCGGCGAGATCGAGGGCGTACGTCCAGACCCCGCCGACGGTGTCGGCGGTCATGAGGACGGTGAGGTCAGCGCGAGGACGTGGGGGTGTCATGGGACGGTGGATGCTCCGGTGCGGCCAGCGTGGCCGGCCTACTACCTTGGATGTCGCCGGACCGCGCGTTCAGTTCGACTGCCTTCGCGCCGCTCACGACGCGCTCCGTACGGCCGCGGCGGGGGCCAGGCGCGGCGCCTGGGCCAGCCACTCGCGCAGCCGAGCCACGCCGTCGCGGACCCGCACTCGCGGCGACCAGCCGGTGGCCGCGCGGAACCCCC
>DASXVK010000800.1:0-18547 GCA_036504295.1 Polyangia bacterium | reverse complement strand
TCCCCCGACTTGGACAGGCAATGCCTTCCGCGACAGGGTGACCTCAACTCGGGCTGCCGCGCGGACCTCATCCCAGGGCCGTTTCTACGCCGTCCGCGAGGGGGTGACGTTCAAACGATTGCCTGTCTTGGACAGCAGTGGCGAGAGAACCACCGTGCGGATCTATGTGCGAGCCGACACCGGGTGCATTCACGGCGTCACTTCCGCTAGGAGAAGTCACGCCCGCGTGGCGATGTCAGCGGGAGACGGGCGGGCCGCACATGCGCGCGAGGCGCGAGCGCCCAGTTGCCTGGCGGAAGTGACGCCGTGATCCCCGTGGGCTCGTCGTACCTCCGCGCCGCCACGGAACCGCCATTGCGCGCGCCCGGGCTCTCGGGCAGGCTGAGCGCCCATGAGGTCGATCAATTCCTTGAGCCGCGGCGTGGCGCGTCGCCTGCTTCTCGCCGGCAACGACGTGGCCCTGGTCCGCAGCCTGAAGCGGCGGGTCCCCGTCCCGGGGGTACGGGTGCGGCATCTCCGGACGCCGCGCGACGCCACGACATGGGCGCGATGGGGCTGGCTGCCACCCGGGTACCCGTCCGAGTTGGTGGCGGCGTGCTGCGCGCATCCGCCGGAGCACATCGCGGTCCTGGCGACCTGGCTCGCGTGGGAGGTTGGCGGCGCGCACGGCTCGCCGCTGTGGAGCCAACGGGGCCTGCCGGGGTGGTGGCTCGGGGGCGTGTGGCTGCACAGCGCCCTGCGCGGCATGGGCATCGGCGAGCGGCTGGTCGCGGCGGTCGAGGAGGCCTCCGTCGCGCTCGGACATGACGAGCTGCTGCTCAATGTCGCCGCGGACAACGTCACGGCGCGGCGGCTCTACGCGAAGCTCGGATTCGCGGACTTCGAGCAGCCGCGCTGGACCGATGTGATCGAGGCGCACTTCGCGCGATTCGACTGTCTGCGGCCCCAGGTGCTGATGCGCAAGCGGCTGGCGCGCCCGCGGGTGTGACCCCGCCGCGCCCCACCGCCCCCGCGCCCCCTACTCGCAGCTCCGCGCCGCGACCGCCAGATCCAGCGCCTGCTGCGCCCACAGCGCGAGATCGCCATCCGCGGCGTAGTTGCCGCACACGGAGGCGCGGTTCGTCTGCGCCAGCTCGGGGTCGGTCGCGAGCGCGGCGAGGCGCAGGGCGGGGGTGGCGCCGGTCGCCGCCGTGCCGCAGCTGTTGAGCAGGTTGGGGTGGCCGTCGACGTCGGTCGCGATCTCGACGGGGGCCTCGGGGCCGGCGATGACGCCGAGGATGGCGCGGCCGCCGTGCCAGTCGCGCAGGAGGTCGCGGTAGCCGTCGAGCGGCGTGAGCTGGTAGGCGGGATCGGGATCGGGGGCGCCGGGGCGGCAGCTCGCGCGCGGGCCCGGGGTGCGGCCGGGGGGGGCGCCGCCGCAGGTGGCGCCGAACTCGAAGCAGCGGTAGCGGCCGAGCGGGCCGAGCCGGGTGTCGACGCCGGTCTGGAACGGGTCGAAGAGCCCGGTGTCGTCCGGCGCCGAGCAGTCGTCGGCGCGCGTGACGACGATGACGAGCAGCGTCGCGCCGGCGCGGACGAAGCCGACGGTGTCCTCGTTGTGGGGATCGAGGACCCGCGCCATCGCCTTGAGCGGCATGCCGAAGCGGCAGCCGCCGGTGCCCACGGGCGCGTAGCAGGCGAAGGCGTCCGCGAGGGTGCCCGTGAAGTTGGTCTTGCGGTCGGCGCCCCCGGCGCCCTGGATGAGGTGGAGGTACGGCACGGCGCCGGTGATGAGGCTGGCGCGGCTGCAGGTCTCGCCGCGGCCGTGCACCTGGAGGCGGCCCTCGTCACCGCCCGGCGTGCACGTCAGGATGGCGCCGTCACCCGCGCCCATGTCGGTCGTCACCACGCCGAGTTGCAGGTTGATGCTGCCCGCCTCGAGCCGGGCCGCGAAGGCGGGGAAGGCCGCGAGGAGCTCGTCCTGCGCCGCCTTCATGTCGGGGCCGTCGTCGACGACGAAGAGGACGTCGAGGAGCACGGGCTGGCGGTCGTCGCCGGGCTGCTCGAGGGCGAAGTTCCAGTCGAAGACCTCGCCGGGCGTCACGCGCACGATGGTCTCGGTGTAGATGTAGCCGGGCGCCTCGGCGGTCACCGTGTGCGCGCCCGCCGCGTCGATGCCGTCGACCCGGTACGCGCCGGCCGCGTCCGTCTGGGCGCGCACGACCCCATCGACGGCGATCTTCGCGCCCGCGATCAACGGCTGCGTGCCGCAGCGCCGGCGCACGAGGCCGCGCAGCGTGCCCTGGCCAGGCGTCAGCATGCCGGGCGGGATGGGGTCGAGGCACGCCCCGAGGAGCAACGCGCCGACGGCGGCGAGCAGCAGGGCGCCGGGCGCCGGGGTGCGGCGCATCTACAGGCCCTGCTCCAGGAGCAGCGTCACCTGCGGTTCGGCGAAGGCGTGGGCGGTCGTGCTGGCGCAGGCGGTGGAGGGGCAGTCGCGCAGCACGTTCACGGCCATGGCGGCGTCGAGGACGACGGCCGAGCGGCCGCGCAGCCGCACGCGCAGGGCCGCCTCGGCGCCGGCTCGCAGCCCCGCGGCGTCACCCCAGATCATCGTGCCGCGGTCCAGCCCCCGGCTGGTGCTCGTGACGAACGCGACCTGCCAGCCGAGGCCGCCGCCGAGGAGCAGGTCGAGGCGCCGGCCGAAGGGGATGAGGTAGTGCGCGGTGCCCTCGACGAGGGTGCGGCTCAGGCGGAAGCTCTCGCGGCTGTCCGTCGCGGGGTGACTCGAGAAGGCGAACCCGCCGCGCACCCCGAGCGCCACGTTCGAGCGCAGCAGCATGCGGTAGCCCAGCACGACCTGCTGGCCGAACACGGCGCCGGTCACGGGCGGCGCCGCCCAGCCGTAGCCGGCGAAGAGCGCGTGGCGCGAGCGCGCGCCCAGGTCGAGCCGCGCCTGGCCGGCGCCGAAGCCCGCCTCGAGCAGGTCCACGGCCTGCGGCGAGAGCGGCTCGCCGAAGCCGGAGCGGGTCGCGTCGTACCACGCGAGGGCGCTGAGGTCGTCCTCGCCGGGCGCGCCGCCCGCGTCCCCGAGCGGCTGGCTCGCGGGCTGGCTCGCGGCGCTCGCGGGCTGGGCCGCCGCGCCCCGCCGCGCCCGGCCCGGGCCGAGCCCCACCTCGCGGTTGAACGCCGCCATGCGCAGCTCCACCGCGCTCGCGCCGACGGTGACGTCGGCCGCCCAGCCGCGGTCGGGGGCGTCGATGCGGACGACCTGCAGGCGGCCGCGCGGGACCAGCAGGCGCGCCTTGCGGCCGAACGGCTTGTGGAGCTCGGCGCGGATCGTGCGGCCGCCGCCGTCGAGGACGAGGAAGTGGCCGCCGAGGCCCGCGGGGAAGACCAGCACGTCCTGCCGGCCGCGCAGGTCGAGCAGCGTCTGGTCGAGGCGGCCGCGCGGCGCGTGGAACCAGGGCTGCTGGCCGGAGAGGCGCTTCGTGTAGAGCGAGACGAAGGCGGCCATCTCGCGGAACTGCACCACGCCGTCGCCGTCGGCGTCGGCGGCCCCGGTGAGGCCCGACACGACGACGTGGCTGAAGTATCCGGCGCGCAGATCGCGCGCCTCGCCCGCGGGCTGCTCGCTCTGCGTCGAGGTGATGATGCCGAGGTTCGCCTCGCGCCGCGCCGCCCGCTCCATGCGATCGATGAGGCGGCCGAAGTCCGGGCCGAGCTCGTCGTCCTCGGCCGCGCCCTTCACCGTGAAGAGGCTCTGCGACTTGCACGCGTCGATGAAGATCTGGTTCACGTCGGCGGGCGAGTCGGCGAAGGCGCGCTCGAGGTCGAGCCCGGTGTAGACCGAGTCGGCGAGGCGGCTGCCGGTCTTCTTGAGGAAGAAGTAGCCGCGCTCGCCGTGGCCGCTGTAGAAGAAGAAGAGCGTCACCGGGCGGCCGGTCTTCTGCCGATGCTGGGCGATGCGCCGCTTGAACAGCGCGAAGACCTCGTTGATGCGCCCCTTGAGCGGGGGCAGGGCGAGCGGCGCCTCCTCGCCCGAGGCCTGGATCTGGCGCCAGGTGTCCACGTCGAGCTCGGTGAAGAGCGCGATCTGATCGCGCGGCGTGAGCTGCCGCATCAGGCGGTAGAAGCGCAGCGCGTCGTCGTCGGCGTACTTGAGGTCGGGCAGCACGCCGCCGCCGTCGTTGTGGCCGATGATGATGGCGAAGACGTCGGTGCCGGGGGACACGCGGACCGCGGCCGGCGGCGCCGCCACGGCGGTGGCGGCGGCGAGCGCCGCGGCCACGCCGAGCAGGCGCGCGAGGCCGCGCACCGTCATCGCCGGCCCCCGGCGCCCGTCACGGCACGACCTCGAGGTCGAGCACCGTGGTCTGCGCGACGCCGTCGACCGGCACGTGGTCGACGGCGCGGACGCCGACCGCCGCGGCCCGCATCGTCGCGACGCCGCGCAGCACGGCCTCGCGGTGCAGCGGCACCCGCGAGCACAGGCCGATCACCTTGAGCGGGCCGGGCTGGTGCCGCTTCTCGAGGCGGATCGAGCGGCCCATGCTCTGCGGGTCGCCGGGCTCGATGGGCACGCTCTCGGCGGCGTCGGGGCGGGGGTAGTAGTCGAGCGGCTGCATGCGCGCGTCGAGGCCGAAGACGTAGAGCCACCGCACCTCGGGGTCGGCGCTGTAGTAGCGGAGCTGGAGGTAGTCGCTGAGCCGGAGGCGGTCGCCCGGGCCGAGGCGGCGCGGCGCGGCGGCGTCGTCGGGCGTGCCGGCGACCGCGTAGGCCTCGACGCTGCACAGGGCCGGTGCGGCCACGCCGCCGCCGCGGGTGAGGCGGCCGTCGTGGTGCACCGAGCGCGGCCACAGCATGAGCACCGCGGTCGCCGCCGTCGCCACCGCGACGAAGGGCCAGAGGCGCTGGGCCAGGCTGGGCTGGGCCGGCGCGGCGGCCGCGGCGCGCCGCTGGCGGAGCGCCGCCCCGAGGCGGTCGAGCTCGGCGTCGGTGGCCTCGTCCGGCGCGCGGCCGGCCGCGACCCGGGCCACGGCGCGCAGGCCGTCGTAGCGGGCGCGCGCGTCGGCGTCGGCGCGCAGCAGCCCCCGCAGCTCCCGCTCCTCCTCGGGCCCCAGCCCCTCGCCGAGCGAGCGCTCGATCAATCGATCAGCGCGGCTCATGTGCCCTCCCGCACGCTCCGCAGCCCGGGGTCGGCTTCGAGCCGGGCCAGGAGCTTCTTCTTGAGGTACTTCGAGCGCCGCTCGCTGATGCCGAGGAGCCGCGCCACCTCCTCGTGGGGGCGCTCCTCGACGAAGCAGAGCGTGAAGAGCCGCCGCTCCTCGGCGTCGAGCGCGGCGGTGAAGCGCTCGAGGGCGGCGCGGATCTCCTCGCTGGCGCCGGCGCCGGGCTCGGGCGCGGCGAGGTCGGCGGCGTCGTCGTCGGTGACCGCCGGCGGCCGCACGCCGGCGGCGGCGAGCAGGTCGAGGCAGCGGTTACGGGCGACGGTCCGCACCCAGCCGTGCAGCGCCGCGGCGCGGTTGACGTCGAACTGGCGCCGGTTGCGGTAGACGTCCAGCCAGGCCTCCTGGAAGGCCTCCTCCTGATCGAAGGCGCGGTGGAAGAAGCGCTGCACCACGCGCCACACGTCGCGCCGCAGGTGCGCGAACACCTCCTCGAAGGCCTCCTCGTCGCCGCCGACGAAGCGGACGCAGAGGGCCTGCCAGAGGGCCTGATCGACGGGCTCGCGGAGCGCGCGGGCGGAAGCTGGCTCCATTGCTGCCATTCTCCCAGCCCCGACGGGGTCTTGGCAAAGGCTACGATGTCGGCGGCAGCGTCGTGCACTGGATGCTCACGGTCTCCCCGACGGTCACGCCGGGGGCGCGAAGGATCTGCATCGAGTAGCCGCTCCCGGCGCACAGCGGCGCGCTGCCAACGGAGTAGCAGAGGTCGGCGGCGCCGGCCTTGCAGGGCGGCACCACCGCCCCGGCGCCGGTCGCGACCACGCAGTCGGGCTGCAGCCCGGTCATCGGATCCGCGTCCGCGGGCACGAAGTCGAGGCACCAGGCGAGGCTGGCCGACTCCTGCACGCGGCGGCCCAGCTCGGCCATGGCGGCGTCGAGGTCGTCGGCGCAGATCGAGACGAAGCTCGCGCGGTCGGCGTCGAAGAGCGTGGTCAGCTTGGCGAGGCGGAGGGCGGGGGCGGCGGTCACGGCGGTCGCGTCCGAGGAGCAGCTCGGCGCGAGCTCCGGGTTGCCCTCGGCGTCGCTCCCCACCACCACCGGGGTCGCCGGTCCGGCGAGCACCGCGAGCGAGACGAGGCGCGGGTCGGGCTTGAGCCCCTTGAGGAACGCGGCGTAGTCCTCGACGGGCACGAGCTGGTGGAGCGGCTGATCGGGCTGCTTGGTGCCGGGCTCGCACGAGGCGCGCGGCCCGGCCTCGCGCCCCGGGTCGCCGCCGCCGCACAGCGCGCCGAACTCGAAGCAGCGGTACGACGTGGCGGGGCCCAGCTCCGCGCTCGTCGCGGGGTCGAAGAGCGTCGAGTCCGCCGGCGCGGAGCAGTCGTCCTCGTCGGTGATGACGACCACCGCGAGCGAGGCGTCGGGGCGGAGGAAGCCCTGGTTGAGCGGCTGGGCGCACGTCCGCGAGGCCGGGCAGGTCTCGGGGTCTGCGCACCCGCTGCAGCCTTCCAGGGCCGCGCGCACGGAGCCGAGCACGTGCTCGAAGCCGCAGCCGGCGCCGCCCACGGCCGCGTAGCAGGCGAAGGCGTCCGCCAGACCCCCCGTGAAATTCGTGCCTTCGGGGCCGCTCGCGAGGAAGCGGTCGCCGCCGTCGTTGAGGTGCGCGGTCGCGCAGGTCGGGCCCAGCGCCTGGTTCTGGAGCGCGCCCGCGTCGCCCAGGGCCACCTCGCAGCTCGGCGGGGTGAAGGCGCCGGCGCCGAGGTCGGACGTGACGATGCCGAGGTGCAGGTCGATGGGCGGCGAGAGCGTGTTCAGCGGCGCGAGGAACTGCCCGAAGCGGCTCTGCATCGAGTCGCGCAGCGCCCTGAGCGAGAAGGACTTCGAGTTGTCGATCATGAAGAGGACGTCGGCCTTGCTCCGCGGCGTGGCCGGCTGCGTCCTGGTCATGCCCGCGGCGACGAGGTCGGCGACGGCGTAGAGCGACAGGTGCGTGGTCTCGCCCTGCACGGCCGGGAGCGCGGGATCGAGGCGCGGCCGCCAGGTGCCCCCGAGGAGCGCGCTCTCGTTCACCGCGACCACGCGCAGCCACGCGCCCGCGGGCGCGTCCTCGGCGCGGTAGCGGATCGTCAGCCGGACCGGCTGCGCGAGCGTGAGCCCCTCGGGCTTGAACCGGTACGCGGTGCCGGGCACGACGCTGTCCGGCACCGCGTAGTCGTACCGCTCGATGCCGAAGGTGGTCGGCCCGGCGACGGCGCCCGCGGGGACCTCCAGCCGCGCGCCGTCGACCTCGAGGCTGCCGCCGCGCTCGTCGATGACCCCGGGCGGCAGCGCTTGCCCGATCGCCGGGTCCTTGCAGCCCAGCGCCAGCAGCGCCGCCAGCAGGAGCATCCACCCGGATCGCGTCATCGTGGCCTCATCTACCTCTACCGCCGGGCCGGCGCTCAAGGACAAAGCGCGCGGCGTGCTGCTCCTGCCCCCAGTGTACCCCCGGGTGGCGGTTGCGCGTCAATGACCCGGACGTTGGGCGAAGAATCAGGGATGGGCGGGCGCATTTTCAGGTTGACACGGGCGTGCGGGTGTTCCGTCCCGACGAGACCCCTTGCCGCTGACCCTCGACCCCCTCAGGGGCGATCACCCCCGTTTTCAGGTTGAGCGCAGCGGGCCGCGGGGGCGACCCTGGTCCGGCAAGGAGGTGGTCATGCGGTTCGCGTCTCGTGTGTTCCTGATTCTCACTGTCGCATTCGCCGCGTGCGAGTCCGCCGAGGCGCCGGTGCCGCTGCGGCTGGCGCACACGCTGCCACTCGATGCGGGCGCTGCAACGCCCGAGGTTGGCGCGGCATCCGCATCCTCGAGTGCAACTCCGGTTGGCCCGCTCGTCACGGGGTGCAACACCACCTACTCTGACAAGGTCACCTTCAGCCCGACTTTCGCCCCCCGAGGCCTGACCGGCTTCACGGTGCAGGCCACCGCCGATGCGGGGGCGAGCTGGGCAAAGGCGGCATTGAGTGTCATCGTCGATCCGACCGGCACGGGGCTCACGTGCTCGGTGACGGCCGTGCCCGACACGACGCACGCGACGCTCAGTTGCACGACCAGCACATCTGCCACGCAGGGCCCCTACTGGCTCTACCTGAAGAGCTCTATCGGCACCTGCTGGAGCGGGCCGTTCTCCGTGTGCTCACAGATGAACTGGGACTTCTGCCGGGCGCACGGGTGGGATTGCGGGATCCAGACCGGCACCGACTCATGCAACGGCACGCGGAAGGGTGTGAACTGCGGCAGCACCTGCACCTCGCCCCCCGAGTGCTACAGCTCTCCCGGCGCCTGCAGCTCGGGGCATTGCGTGTATTCGCGCCAGGCTAATGGCTCTCCGTGCAACGATGGGAATGCGTGCACCGGCCCCGACATATGCGTGGCTGGCGCCTGCGTTGGCGGGCCGGTAGTCGACTGCACCCCGACGCAGTGCCAGGCGACCTCGGTGTGCGACGGCGCAGGCGGCTGCACGACTACGCCGAAGCCGAACGGCACCGGGTGCGACGACGGCAACCCGTGCACCAAGAACGACGTGTGCTCGGGCGGCGTGTGCGGCGGGACGACGTACAGTTGCACGCCGACGGATTGCCAGGCGACCTCGGTGTGCGACGGGGCGGGCGGGTGCACGACCACGACGAAGCCGAACGGCACCGGGTGCAACGACGGCAACCCGTGCACCAAGATCGACGTGTGCTCGGGCGGCGTGTGTGGCGGGACGACGTACAGCTGCACCCCGACGGATTGTCAGGCGACCTCGGTGTGCGACGGCGCGGGCGGCTGCACGACCACGGCGAAGACGAACGGCACCGGCTGCAACGACGGCAACACGTGCACCCATGACGACGTGTGCACGGGCGGGATGTGCGGCGGCACGAGCTACAGCTGCATGCCGACGCAGTGCCAGGCGACCTCGGTGTGCGACGGGGCGGGCGGCTGCACGACCACGCCGAAGCCGAACGGCACCGCCTGCGACGTCGGCGTCTGCGCTGGCGGGAGTTGCTGTACCCAGGAATCCGACCAGGCCTTCTGCTCGCGTCTCGGCAAACATTGTGGTCAGGTGAGCGGCACGGACAACCTGTGCAGTCAGCCGAAGACTGCGAACTGCGGCTCGTGCAACCCAGGTCTCACGTGCACGCCCGATCAATCGGAGTGCCGCGACGACACGCCGCCGTTGGTGAACATCACTGCCCCGGCCGATCTCGCCGACCTCGGCCACGGGCCCAATGTCACGATCGACATCCATGTCGACGATCCCGCCGGCGTCGGCGACAATCTGGACCTCACCGTGGCGGAGGTGGTGTGCCCGGCGACGCGGATGTCGGGCGCGGGCATCAACCCGGCCGTATTCCAGGCCACTTGCCCCCTTCACGAGGGCCAGAACTCTATCCGGGCCGTAGGGTACGACCTTGCAGGTCACCAGGGCAGCGCCACCATCCGCGTCACGGCCGACCTGGTCGCGCCGACTGTGACGCTGGTGTGGCCGCCGGACGGGGGGTCGGTCGGGGCGAGTGCGATCAACCTGCAACTGGCGCTCAGCGAGGAAGCGACGGTAGTGAGCAGCAACATCGCCGGCTTCAGCGGCACCGTGTCCGCCGGGGTCCACACCTACGCGGTCACGCTACAGTCGGGGGCCAACGCTTTCAACGCGACCGTCGCCGACGCCGCGGGAAACCAGGCCACGCGCGCGTTCACGGTCACCTACTTGCCCAGGACGCGAGTAGTGATCGTGTCCGGAGATCCGCAGGTGGGCGTGGTCGATGATCCGGTGCAGCCGCTGGTGGTACGCGTCGATCGTTACAACGAGGCTCTCAGCCAGTGGGATCCGGCCGGGGCCGGGGTGAGCGTGGAGTTCGACGGACCGCTCGCTTACCTCACGGTCACGGACGCGACGAGTCAAGCAACGACGGCCGGCTTGACGCCCCCCCTCACGTTCGAGATGGGTGCGCGCCAGGTGCGTGCCTTCGTGGCGGGAGTGCCCTCGCAGTTCGTCCAGTTCGACCTCTTCGGCGCTGTGGACTTCGACCCTGGGACGCCCGGCCTTCAAGCGAACCCGAGCCCGAGCGCGATCACGAAGATCGAGGTCTTCACCGGCAGCGAGACGACCACGACGGTCGGCGCCGATCTCGAGAAGCCCATTCGGGTCGTGGCGACTGACGCCCAGGGCAGCGTCGTGCAGGGCGCCAGCGTGAGCTTCGCCGTAAGGAGCGTGACCCGGGCCAGCGCACAAGTTGGCACGCTCACCTCCACCTCGAGCCAGACGACGGATGCCACCGGCGTCGCGCAGGTGACGTTCAGAGCGGGCACCTCGACCGACACGACCAACCCCGACCCGGCAACGCCGTCCCAGCCTGACGCCGAGCTGCTCATGAAGCGCAACCCGGATGACCCGAACGAGGAACCCCAGCGGGTCGGCGTGAACTGGGTTCAGGCGACGGGCGCGAACTCGACCTCCGCCGACGTCTTCATGTACGCTTTCCCTGGCGAGGCCACGCGCGTATACCCGTGCTGGTACGATCGGGTCGACTACACCGGGGCGGACTGGTACTGGGAGGCGCTGTTCGCAACCGACGTCTTCGCATGCACAGCCGACGCCCAGGGCAACCCCGTGGCCAATGTCCCGGTCACCTTCACGGTGCTGCCGGCCGAGGACAAGAGCAATGGCAACCAGCTCCCGGTGCCCCGCGGCACCCCCGTAACCAACCCGCAGTTCCTGCCGGCGCGGTTCGACGGAGCTCAGACCCCCGGCGAGCACACTCCCGTGCTCGTCCGCACCGACCCCGACCGCGATTTCGTGGCGGCGCGCACCGTCAGGACCGACTACCTCGGCGTCGCCGCCGCGTGGTACGCTCTCGGCAACATGCCCAACGTCCGCCACCCCTTCAGCATCACCGCGCCGGGGGCGAACGGGAGCTCGCTGACCTCGTCATTCGCCATTCATTCGCGGGCGATGAATAGCGAGGGGGCAACCAGCTATGCTGGCTGCTCCGGAGGCACGGCCCTGCATCGGGATCTCTACCAGGCGCGCCGAGTCTATACCGGCAACGGCGCGCCCTACGGCGACGTGGGCCCCGCCGGGTACACGGAGCCGACATTGGAGATTGGCGTCCTCGTTCTGAGGGAGGATCTCCTTCGCGACGCGTCCGGGAACCTCGTCAAGGATATCAACAATGCCGTGCAAGGGAACCGGACGGTCGCGGTGACTCGGCGGGAGCTGGCTGGCAGAACCGGGCCCGTGTTGCATGCGGCAGGCCTCACTGCAAGCGTGACGCCGCAGTCCACCTCGTATGACCAGACCGGGCTCATCCACGCGGACGTCGTGCTTGGGAGCGGTGAGGGCTTGAACGACGTCACGGCGGACGCGTTCTCACACGTCTTGCCGCCAGTGCGCAACGACGGGAGCCTGCCCCAGCCGGCGGACCCCGATTTCAACACCAACGCGCAGACGTGCTGGTTCTCGGCGGGGTCGCTGGGCTTCAACGTGTGGAGCTTCAGCACCACCAACACCTACAAGATCGCGTCGCCGCGCCCCGATAACCCGACGGACCCGGATGAGTACGTCTACGACTGGTGGGTGCCGGCTGACCTCACGATCCGGTTCCGGGCGTCGTTCGAGCCGGACCAGTACCGCCGGCGGGCGCGGTGGGCGCAGACCCGCTGGGTCGTGAGCGCGATCGGCGACTCGCACACGAGTGGCACGACAACCAGACTGCGGTGGAGCCGGAGCTGGCCGGGCGAGCCGACCATAGGCCGCGGGCAGCGACCCACGGCGACGTTCAGGGGGCTGCCGCAGCAGGCGACGGAATTCGGGCTCAAGACGGTGCAACTGTACTGGCGCACCGATCGTGGCACCGACTGGCCGATCTGGACGGGAACAAGCGCGCCGTACGAGGTGTTCTTCCAGAAGGACGCGAAGAACCACCCGCCGGATCCCAACAATGACCCCAACTGGTTCTACTACTGGTCCCAGGTCGTGACGCCGGCGATTCTCGTGGCAAACTCGACCTACTGCAGCGGCGGCGCGACCTGCCCGGCGCGACCCGACATGGTGTTTGCGCCCGAGTTGGCGTTACTTCCCGAACCCCTCATGGGACGTTTCCGGACGGGGAATTGCTATATTGAGATCGGCCCCGGCGCATGTAGGTATGGGCAGCCCCCGCTGGCTCCCAATCCGCTCAACGGAATCGACACTTTCGCCTACTACGTCGTTCATGAGTCGCAGCACTACGTGTGGTCGTGCGAATGGTGGCGGAACAGCTCGAGCTACTGGAGCGATCATAAGGGGCCTGGACACACTGGCCCGGATGAGGATCTTGACGGTGACGGGCTGCCCAATCGGATCGAGGATCCCGACCTGAACGGGATCTGGGAGCGCCCTTCATCTTCGCCCACCTGTCCCGCGTACCCCTCGGATGGTGAGAAGTTCGACCTTTCCGCACCCGTGACGGAAGGGTCGCCGTTCCCCGCCACGAGGCCGGATGACGAATGGAAGGACTACTGCGACCACGCGAATGTGACTGGCGCGGCATTTTACGGGTCTGACTGGGCCTACCCAGGGAAGAACAGTCGTCTGGCGGAGTGAGCCGGTGTGCGCGTTCTGTGCTTGTGCGTCCTGATCGCAGCCCTCGTCTGCGCGCCCCGAGAGGCGGTTGCTGACAGCTGCAGCTCGACGCCCGATGACGGCATTCTCACGCGAGAGCGCCCGCTCTTTGAGGCGATTGCCCGCGGCGAAGCAGCCGGAAGAGACGCGCGACGCCGGCTGCGAACGTACTTGGCCCACCCGAATGGCACGGTCGTAGCAGCGGCCGCGTGGGCGCTCGCGAAGCTGCACGACCGTCAGGCCTTGCCGTACATGGCGCGACGCATGCGCGAGGAAGAAAGGGAGTACCGGCAGGCGCTCAATCGATATGCTCACGCCCTGCGCACCCGCGTGACGCCAATCCGTTGCTGTCGGCCGGAGTTCGAGGAATCCGGGCCACATGCGTCGATTCGTCTCGCAGAATTGCGCCTGCGACGGCTGTCGCGGCTGCAGGCACAGCGCCTGTGGGCCCGGCTACTCCTCAACGATCCGAGCGTTGTCATCCGTGCCGAGGCCGCTCTTGAGGTCGTAGCCTGGAAGCACCCGAAGGCGCTCGAACTGCTGCGGCAGGTGCTGGAGAGCGAACGCAACGGCCGCCGGCCCTACTCCAACGTCGCTCTCTTGTCGCAAGTGGCCGAGGCGCTGGGCCGGCTCGGAGCGCCCGAGGCGATCAGTGATCTCGAGGCGCTTCTCGGGCGGAGTGGCGGCCCCAGTTGCGGTTACCTGTATCTTCTCAGGCTCCAGCAGTGCCACACGCCTGCTTCTCGCGCATGCGGTGACGCCGACACGTACCCGGGCATCGACTACTTCAGCCTCGACGCGACCGCCCGCCGGGCGCTCGAGGCGCTCACCGGCGAGTCCTGGGCGTTCCCGCGCGGCACTCCAGTGCCTGACCCGTGACGCCGGGTGAGTTCCTGGCGGGCGGGGAGCCGCTCGCGCGAGGGCGGTCCTGCGCCTACCATCTCCCCCCCGCTCGCTCCCACCGGCCGCCCTCCCGCGGCCGTGCCAGATGCCGCTCCACCGCGTACCGTCGCAGCTCCCGCACGTCGCGCGTCTCCAGCTTGCGCATGATGGACGCGCGGTGGCTCTCTACCGTCTTCACGCTCCGGCACAGGTCCGCCGCACTGTCGGCCGTCGAGCAGTCCTCGGCCCAGAGCTGCAGAACCTGCCGCTCGGGCAGCGTCAGCAGGTCCTTCGGCGCCGCACCTGGGTCGCGCTGCCACGCGAGGGCGCGCTCGAGCGGTCGGCTGCAAGTGCGCGAGCAGAAGAACTGGAGGCCGCTCGCCACCGCTCGCAGTCCCGCCACCAACTCGGCGGGCGGGGAGTACTTGCTGACGAAGCCGGCCGCCCCCGCCACGAGCGCCCGATACACCGACTCGCTGTCGTCGAGCGCCGAGAGCGCGAGGATCCGCACCTGCGGCTGCTCCTCGAACAGCAGGCGGGTAGCGTCCCAGCCGTTGAGGCGGGCCATCCAGAGGTCCATGAGCACCGCGTCCGGTCGGGTCGCGTGCGCGACCCGCAACGCCTCGCGGCCGTCGCCGGCCTCGCCGACGAGGTCGAACCGGGCGGCCCTGAGGATGCGGCCGTACGCACGACGCGCCGTGACCTCGTCCTCGACGATCAGAACCCGACTCTGCATCGACGTTCCCCTGCAGGGCCGGACTGGGGTTTCCCCTCGCGCGCCCAGCGGCCCCCAGGCGTGTCGACGCTGAACCCTACCCCATGCAGGGTACCGGGGTCCCTCTGCCGACGTCAAGAACGTCAAGCACGCTGCGAGCACGCCGCGGGCCGCGGGGCGAGCCGCGAAGGGTGGACGCGAGCCGCGGAGCTGACCCGCGGGCGCCTCGGTGGTGAGCCGTGCTATCCTAGCGGGGTGGACGCGCCGCAGGTGCTCGCTGTGCTCCGCGTGCTCGAACGCGAGGGGGTTACGCTACAAGCGTGGTCGGGGCCGTGGCCCTCAACCTTCTCGGGTTGTCGCGCGCGACGCAGGATCTCGACCTGTTCGTCGCGGCCGACCAGCCCAACGTCGCGCGCTTGCGGGCGGCGCTCAAGGCGGTGTTCCACGACCCCGACATCGACCAGATCAGCGCGGCGGATCTGGGCGGAGAGTACCCCACGGGTGCAGTATGTGCCGCCGTCGGGGACCTTCCACATCGACATCCTGCACCGGCTGGGAGAGGCGTTCGGCTTCGAGGACATCCAAGTCGAGGACCATGTGGTCGAAGGTATTCACGTGCCGGTCGCGACCGCACGCATGCTCTACCGCATGAAGAAGGACCCACCCGACGTCTACCGCCACCGCAGGATTGAGGATGCGAATCGGGTGACCGACTCCTGGCAGGGCGCCGCGATCCGCGCTTGCCGCCGCGACTGAGGACCCCGGACCCCAGCGGCGCGCCTCCGCACGCCCTCACGCACGAGATTGCCGGCCGGCGCGCCGGGAAGGTAATATCGCAGTCCCGAGCCGTGACCACCGCACGCCCCCACGCCCGCCGCCGCGGCCTCGCGGCGCTCGTCCTCGTCCTCGCCGCGGCGGGCGGGGGCGCGGGCTGCGGCGAGGATCCGACCGCGGTCCTGGTGACCATCCGACCGGACCCGAACCTGACCCTCGACGCGCTCGTCGTCAGCGCGGTCGGGCGGGGCGCCGCGGGCGCGACCTGCGACCTCGGGCCGCAGACCTACCCCGTCGCCGGCTTCGCCTGGCCGCAGAGCATCGCCGTCCTGGCCGGCGCGCGCTGCGGCGGCGGCGTGGACCTCGCGGTGGTCGCCTTCGACCGCGGGCTCGAGGTCGGGCGCGGCGGCGCCGCGGTCCGGTTCGCGGCCGGCGGTACGGTCGCGGCCGAGGTCACCCTGCGCGCCGCCTGCCGCGGCGTGGTGTGCGAGGGCCGCGCCTTCTGCGGCGCGGGCGGCGCCTGCGTGCCGGCGGCGCGACGGCTCGCCTTCGCCGTCAACGCCGTGGCCGCGGGCGATCAGGCCACCCCGGCGGTGACGGCGGTCGGCGACGCCGGCTTCGTCGTCGTCTGGGTCGACGCGGCGGAGGCGCAGCCGCAGCTCCGGATGCGGCGCTTCGACGCGGACGGCCTGCCCCAGGGGGAGGCCGACCAGGGGGTGGCCCCCGGCGCGGAACAGGCCTTCCCGGCGATCACGGCCGATCCGGCCGGCGCCGGGTTCGTGGTGGCCTGGGCCGAGGGCCAGCAGGGGCTCCGCGCGCGCCGCTTCGACGCCGCCGGCGCCCCGCTCGGGGCGGCCGAGGCGCCGGCGCCGGGGGTCACCGCCGCGCAGATCGCGCCGGCCCTCGCGTCCTCGCCGCAGGGCCTCCTGCTCGCGTGGCAGGACGCGCGGCCGCCGGCGGGGACCGGCTTCAGCGTCATGTTTCGCCGCCTGCTGTGGCAGGGCACGTGGATGGAGAGCGCCGACTACGTGGGCCAGCCGCCGACCGCGGCCGAGTTCGCGCCGGCGGTGGCCGGGTCGTGCAACGACGCCGAGACCTTCCTCGTCGCCTGGCGGGACACGAGCAACGCGCCCGGCGAGATCCGCGGCCGCTGGGTGGCCGGCAGCCCGCCGGCGGCGGGGCAGGAGGCGCCGCTCAGCACCGGGGGCGGCGACAAGGGCAGCGTCGCGGCGGCGACGGGCGCGGGGGCGAGCGTCATCGTGTGGGACGACCTCGGGGCGGCCGCGGCGAGCCACGCGATCCGCCTGCGCCGGTGCGGCACGGCGGGCGCGCTGCTGACCCCCGAGGTGGAGGTGGCGACGCTCGCGACCAGCCGCGAGGCCCGGCCGGCGGTGGGCGTCGCGGGCACGACCACGCTCGTCGCCTGGGAGAGCGTCGAGGCCGCCGACGACACGGACACCGCGATCCGGGCGCAGCGCTTCGTGGGCGACGCGCCGGACGGCGAGAGCTTCCTCATCGCGCCGGCGCGCGCGGGGGCGCAGGCGCTCCCGCGGATCGCCGGCGCGGCCGCCGGCTTCCTCGTCGTCTGGCAGGAGCTGGGCAGCGACGGCGCGAGCGGCGGGCTCGGCATCCGCGCGCGCCTCCTCGGGGTGCACGATGCGCCGTGATCGCCGCGCCGCCTCCCTCGGCGCGTTCGTCGCGCTGGCCGTGTCGCTCGAGGCCGCGCCGGCCGCGGCGGCCGATCTCGCGGGCTGCCGCCGCGCCTACGAGGAGCAGCGCTACGAGCTGGCGGCGGACCTGTGCGCGGACGTCGCCGGCGACCCGGCCGCGACGCGCACCGCCGCCGCGACCGGGTGGGAGGTCGCCGGGATGGCGCACCTCGTCCTCGGCCACGTCCCCATGGCGCGCGCGGCGTTCTGCCAGGCGCTCACCGTCGATCCGCGCCACCGCCCGAGCGACCCGATCTACCCGCCGCGCTTCGTCGCCGTGTTCGAGGGCGTGCGGCAGGCCGGCTGCATCCCGCCCGTGCGCCTCGACCCCGAGCCGCTGCCGCGCGGCGGGGTGCTCGCCGGGGTCCGCGTGCGCCTCATCGGCGGGGCGCCGGGTGGCGGGCGCGTCGTCGTGTGGTACCGGCACCCGGGCGAGGCGCGGTGGCGCCACGCCGCCGCCCCGGTCCAGGCGGGCGCGACCTCCGTCGAGCTGCCCGGCCTCAACCTGCGCGAGCGCGAGCTCGAGTACTACGTCACGCTGCTCGGCGAGCGCGCGCGGGCGCTGGCGCGCGCGGGCACGCCCGACCACCCGCGCCGCGTGCTGCTCTTCGGCGTCACCCCCGGCGACGGGGCGGGCGGCGTCCCCGGCGGCGCGCCCCCGATCTGGCGCCGCGGCTGGGTGTGGTGGGTGGTCGGCGGCGTCGTGCTGACGACGGTGGTGGTGTCGGTCGCGGCGAGCCGCGGCGGCGAGACCCCGCGCGGGTCGCTCGGGACCCTGCCGCTGCCGTAGCCCTACGGCGCCGGCGCCAGCTCGAACGTCTTCTGGAACTCGCCGTGCGCCGGCACGTGGATGCGGCGCTTGAACGGCGCCCGGCCGGGCGACCGCAGCTCGAGCGTGTGGCCGCCGGCCGGCGTGCGGCGCCGGTAGATCGGCGTCTCGCCGATCCTGCGGCCGTCGAGGAACGCGACCGCCGAGGGGCGCGCCTGCACGCTCAGCAGCCCGTGCTCGACGGGGCGCGCGGCGGGCTCCCGGCCGGTCGCGCGCGGCCCGCCGGCGCCGTCCCCCCGGTCGGGCCGGGTCGCCGCCGCGCCGGCGTCCCCCGCGAGCGCCGCGCGCGCCGCGGCGGCCGGGCCCGCCTCCCGCGCCGCGGCCGCCGCCTTCACCGACACCGACACCGACACCGACGCCGGTGCTGGCGCCGGCGCCGCCGCCGGCGCGCCGGTCGCGGCGTCCCGCCCGCTCGCGCTCGCCCGGGTGGCGGCGCCGCCCGCGGGCGCGTGCGTCGCCGGCGCCGCCGCCGGGAGCAGGGTCCACACGCCGAGCGCGAGCACGGCGCACACTCCCGCGGCTGCGGCCACCGGCATCGGCTGCAGCAGCCCCCGCCGCCGCACCGCCGCGAGCGCGGCGCGCGCGGGCCGGCGGAGCGCGGCGGTGATCCCCGTCCGCGGCGGCGGGGCCGGGCGCACCAGCGTCGGCGCCGCCTCGTCAGGGGGCCGCGCCGCCTCCTCGGGGGGCCGGGGCCGGCGCACGACGATCGGCGTCGTCGCGGTGTCCTGGCGCCGCTCCGGCGGCGCCACGAGCGAGGCGGTGCGCTCCTCGCGCGGGCCGACCGCCGAGGGCTCGTCGATGACGGCGGTCCCGCTGGTGCCGGTCCCGCCGCCCTCGAGTCGCGCGGCCGCGGGCTCGTCGTCG
>DASXVK010000799.1:0-3574 GCA_036504295.1 Polyangia bacterium | reverse complement strand
CCCGCACCCCCGCGTCGGCCGCGGCCGCGAGCGCCACCGCGAGCTCGCGGTCGAGCAGGTCGAAGGTGGGGCAGAGCAGCACGCGGTAGCCGGCGAGGCGCACCGGCTCGGCGCCGCCGTCGACGATGACGTAGGGCACGTGGGCGCGGGCGAGCGCGCGCGTGATGGCCCGCACCGCCGCGGCGTGCTCGAGCTGCACCGGCCCGGCGAGCCCGAAGCTGTCCTCGCGGCACAGCTCCGCGGCGCCGAGACCGGCGAACTCCATGATCATGGGCGGCGCCGCCTCGAGGAGCTGCGTCGCCAGCGCGAGGCGCCGGTAGACGGGCGGCAGCACGAGCGCGACCTCGGCCGCGCGCTCGCGGGCGAAGAGGCGCGTCTCGGCGAGCGCCGCCGAGAGGCGCTTGAGGAAGGGGCCGAGCGGCTCGCGCTCGGCGCCCGACTTCGCGAGCGGCGCGCCATACCAGCGCTCGCGGTCGACCGCCATGTAGAGGTTGGCGCCGCGCAGCCCGTGCATGAGGGTCGCGAGGATGATCCCGCGCTGCTCCTCGGGCGTGACCGGCAGCCCCGCGAGCATCGCGCCCGCGCCGAGCTCCGGCGCGTACGGCAGCGCGCTCGTCCCTACCTGGTACAGCGCCCGCTCGCGCACGCGGTCGTAGTCGCGCCCCGGGTGGTGGTAGTCGACGCCGCAGAAGTCGACGACGCGCTCGATGCCGGGCAGGCCCCCTTGCCCCGGGTCGGAGGGCGGCAGGTTGTGGTAGAGCGGCACCACGCCGAGCCCCTCGCCCCGCAGCACCGCCGCGAGCTCGCCGAGCGCGCCGGTGGTGAGGTGCTCCTTGAACGTGATCCAGTCGAGGTGCTCGACCAGGTCCTCGGGCCGCGCCGCGGCGAAGCGCCGGGGCGGCGCGACCGCCGCGAGCGTCACGTCGCGGCGCCAGGCGGCGGCGAGCCCGGCGTCGTCGCCGTAGCGGCGCGCGAGGAACGCGCGGAACGCCGCGACGGCATCGGGGTGGTAGTCGAGGTCGTAGGGGCCGCTGCGGAAGAAGTAGCCGCACTCGTTGTCGACCTGGATGGCGACGACGGGCCCGGTGGGCCAGAGGTGCGGCAGCGCGATCGCGGCGAACGCGCGCAGCCACTCCGCCGCGGCGTCGAGGAACCGGCGGCTGGCGTAGGAGGGCACCGGGAACGCGCGCGGCGGCGCGGGCAGGAACGCCGGCGTGTCCCGGGCGGTGCGCGCCTGCATGCCCGGATCGGCGATGATGCGCTCGGGGAAGCCGAAGAGGGTCATCTCGGCGTTGATGTGCGGCCCCGGCCGCAACAGGCACTTGAGGCCCGCCGCCTGGACGCGCGCGAGGAACTTGCCGAGGTCCCGCTGGCCGTCGCGGGTGCCGAAGTCGTACTCGCCCGGCGCGATCTCGTGCACGCTCCAGGGCACGTAGGTCTCGACGGCGGCGAAGCCGAGGCCGCGCACCCCGGCGAGGGCCTCGTCCCAGCGCACCTGCGGCAGGCGCCAGTAGTGCAGCGCGCCGCTCCAGAGCGGCATGACCTCGCCGGTCCCGAGATCGAGGCCGGAGCGGCAGACGCGGACCCGGGGCGCGACAGCGTCAGGCATGGCCGTGAGGGTAGGCGGCGACCGGGCCGGAGGTCAAGCGCGGCCTGAAGTTCCAAAACCGCTTGACAATTCCACCCCCGGATCGCATCTTGAGGCTGTCTCGAACCCATACGTAAGGGTTAGGGTTGGCCGCATGAGCGCAGACGAAGCACCGCAAGGGATGACAGGCGAGCCGGCGCCGCTGGCCGTGTGCGGGCCGCATCGCCTGCGAGTCGGCGACCTTGCGCGCCTGACCGGCAAGACGGTCCGGGCCCTGCACCTGTACGAGGAGCTCGGCCTGCTCAAGCCGACCGAGCGCTCCAAGGGCGGCTACCGGCTCTACGGCGTGGACGCCGTCGAGCGCGTGGGCTGGATCGGCAAGCTCCAGCAGCTCGGCTTCTCGCTCACGGAGCTGCAGGAGTTCTCCCACAGCCTCGAGACCTCGCACCGCGGGCCGCTCGCGATGCTGCGGGTGCGCGCGATCTTCGAGGAGAAGCTCCGGGAGACGCGCGAGAACATCAACAAGCTCAACGCGTTGGAGCAGGATCTCCAGCAGAGCCTGGCGTACCTCGAGGGTTGCTTCGGCTGCGAGCCGGGCGCGGAGCCCTCGACCTGCAGCGCCTGCGGCCGGACCCACGAAGTGCCCCCGCCCATCCTGGTGAGCGGGATTCACTGGCCCTGAGACGAGGATCAGATGACGGTCAAACTCCCGATTTACATGGACAATCACGCGACGACCCCGGTCGATCCGCGGGTCCTCGCGGCGATGCTGCCGTACTTCACCGAGGAGTTCGGCAACGCGGCCTCGCGCAACCACGTGTTCGGCTGGCACGCCGAGGAGGCGGTCGAGGCGGCGCGCGAGGCGGTCGGGGCGCTCATCGGCGCGAGCGGCAAGGAGATCGTCTTCACCTCGGGCGCGACCGAGAGCGACAACCTCGCGATCAAGGGCATCGCGGACTTCTACCAGGACCGGGGCCGCCACATCATCACCTGCGTGACCGAGCACAAGGCGGTGCTCGACTCGTGCAAGCGCCTCGAGAAGCACGGCTACCAGGTCACCTATCTGCCGGTCGAGAAGGACGGGCGGGTGGACCCGGAGCGGCTGCGCGGCGCGATGACCGATCAGACGATCCTGGTCTCGATCATGCTCGCGAACAACGAGGTGGGCGTCGTCCACCCGTGGGCCGCGATCGGCCGCATCGTCAAGGAGCGCGGCGCCTTCTACCACATCGACGCGGTCCAGGGCGCGGGCAAGGTCCCCTTCGACGTCGACGAGGCCAAGGCCGACCTGGTGTCGCTCTCGGCCCACAAGATGTACGGGCCGAAGGGCATCGGCGCCCTGTACGTGCGGCGCAAGCCGCGCGTGCGGCTGACGCCGATCATCGACGGCGGCGGCCACGAGCGCGGCATGCGCTCGGGCACGCTCAACGTCCCGGGCATCGTCGGCTTCGGCAGCGCGGCCGGCTTCGCCAAGGACGAGCTGCCGGTCGAGGCGGCGCGCCTGCTGGCCCTGCGCGAGCGGCTGCGCCTGCACCTCGCCCGCGAGCTGCCGGAGGTCTTCCTCAACGGCTCGCTCGAGCACCGCATGCCCGGCAACCTCAACATGAGCTTCGCCTACGTCGAGGGCGAGGCGATGATGATGGCGCTCAAGGACGTCGCCGTCTCCTCGGGCTCGGCCTGCACCTCGGCCAGCCTCGAGCCGTCGTACGTGCTGCGCGCCATGGGCGTCGGCGAGGAGCTCGCGCACACCTCGATCCGCTTCGGCCTCGGCCGCTTCAACACCGAGGAGGAGGTCGACTACGTCGCCAAGCTGGTGGTCGACAAGGTGCGCAAGCTGCGCGACATGTCGCCCCTGTGGGAGATGAAGCAGCAGGGCGTCGACCTGCACCAGGTGCAGTGGGCGTGAGCATGCGGTGCACATGCGAGTACGCCGGGTTCAGCGCCAGCTCGCGCGGGACGCGCGCGGTGAGGGGGAGGCTCGACCGG
>DASXVK010000798.1:0-2040 GCA_036504295.1 Polyangia bacterium | reverse complement strand
TGAGGCCCGTATCCCACGCGCCCTCGCCGCGGCGCTCGAGAATGCCCCCACCGGTGCCGAGGTGCGGCTCCGGTGCGTCGCGCGGCCGGTGCCGCCCGAGGCCTGGCGGAGCGACGTGGCCGCCCCGGAAGACGCGAGCCCCGGATCGCTTCGATCGCTCATCGGCGGCGCGATCGTCGACGCCATTCTGCTCCGTCCGACCGCCGCGACCGCGCCACAGGCTCCCGTCCGGTTGTCCCCGGCGGAACGCGAGGCCCAGGCCCGCAGGCGCCGCGGCGTCGTCGGGTTCGATGTCGGCCTCCGCCTCGAGGTTGCGGGGATCCCACCCGCGGCCGCCGAGGCGCTCCTGTGGCGCCTGGTCCACGTCACCGCCGAGCTCGACGACGGCCGTCAGGCGATCCGCTGGACGATCCGGCGTGGCCGGGGCGGGGGAGCGCCCGCGGCGAGACTCGCGGATTGGGAGCTCGCCCAGCTGTGGCCGCTGCCCGACGCGTCCTTCGACGAGGCCGGGTTCACTCGCGCGCGCCCGCTTGGTGCCGCGCCACCGGCGTCGCCCGACAGCCTCGGCCTGGTGCTCGGGGAGAGCCGCGGCCGCCCCCTGGTGCTGCCTGCCGACGCCCTCGCCCGCCATCTCGCGGTGTTCGGCTCGACGGGATCGGGCAAGAGCACGCTCCTGCTCAACCTCGTGCTCGCACTGGCGGAATCGCCGATCGGGGCCACGGTCATCGATCCCCATGGCGATCTGACGACCGACATCCTCGAGCGGCTGCCCGCAAACGCGGCAACCAGAGTCCACGTCCTGCGGCTCGCCGATCGCGACCATCCGCGCGGGTTCAACTTCCTCGAGCGCGCGTCACCCGACGAGGCCCAGCTCGTGACGAGCGAGTTCGTCGAGCTGTTCGAGGACCTCTGGCCACGGTTCTGCGGCCCCAAGATGCAGCACTACCTCCGCCATGCCCTGCTCACCCTGCTCGCGGTGGACGAGCCCGGGACGATCATCGAGCTCACGCGCATCCTCACCGACGACGCTTTCCGCGAACCCCTGGTCCAGAAGGTCACCGACCCCCTGGTCGCGGCCTTCTGGAACAACGAGTGGCCGGGGCCCAAGGAGCGCGAGCGCGACAGCTCGATCAAGGCCGTCCTCAACAAGCTCGGCGCGTTTGTGACCTATGCCTCGATCCGCAACGTCGTGGGGCAGGGGGTCTCGACGATCCGGCCGCGAACGCTCATGGACCGCGGCGAGATCCTCCTGGTCGATCTCTCGGGCGTCGGCGGCGACAACGCGAACCTGTTTGGCGCGATGCTCATCAGCCGCTGTCTCATCGACGCCACCGGGCGCCAGGGGACCCCCCGCGCGACCCGGCGGCAGCACGTCCTGATCGTCGACGAGGCGCAGCGGTTCGACACGCGGGCGCTGGGCAAGATCGCGGTGGAAGGGCGCAAGTTCGGCCTGGCGCTCGCCCTCGCGTCGCAGTCGATGGGCGGCCTGGGCGAGCGGCTTCGGAACACCGTCCTCACCAACGCCGCATGCCTCGCGCTCCTCGCCCCGGGCGCCGACGACCTGCGTGGCCTTGCGCGCCTGGTGGCGCCGGTGTCGGTCGACGAGCTCGCGGCGATGCGCCGGTTCGAGGTGCTGCTGCGGATGCCGGGACCCGACGGGCGCCCGGGTGTGTACGGCGGGATGGTCAGTGCGCCTGGTCCGTCCGACCCTGCCACCGCGGCGGCGATCGTGGCGCGCAGCGACGAGCGCGATGCCCGGCCGGTCGATGGGGTCCGCGCGGAGGTGCTCCGGCGGGCCGGTGGCGACGACGAGGTGCCGACGAAGCAAGCCGATGTCGCGGGCGCCGCACAGTCCGACCAGCAGCGCGCGCACCACGCGTGAGCCGCCCGCTGATCCGGTGCGCCAGATGGGGCGCCAGATGGGGCGCCAGATGGGGCGCCAGATGTGGCGCCGAGACGCCCCCTTGGGCGCACCGATTCCGTGCTCGGGACGAGGGGTCGCGACGGAGGGACCTCCCATGAGCCAGCACCGCGGTCAGG
>DASXVK010000797.1:0-6102 GCA_036504295.1 Polyangia bacterium | reverse complement strand
CGCCTGGGTGAGCGCCGCGGCGCCCTCGGCGCCGGCGCCGGGGAGTTCGGCGCGCCGGTCGCGATCGCCGTCGCCGACGGGCGCGTCTACGTCGCCGACCGCGCGGCCGGCCGCGTCAAGGTGTACGACCTGCGCGGCGCGCCGGTCGGCAGCTTCGCCGCCGGCCTGCCGCTGAGCGTCGCCGTGCCGGCCGGCGCCGACGAGGTCTACGTCGGCGACGCGGCGAGCGGGGTGGTGCGCGTCTTCACGCGCGCCGGCGTGGCGCTGCGCACCATTGGCGACGCCCAGAGCCTGACCCGGGTCGGCGGCGTCGCGGTCGGCCGCGACGGGACCGTCTACGTCGTGGACTCGTTCCAGTCCCAGGTCGCCGTCTTCTCCCACGCCGGCCGGCTCCAGGGGGGCTTCGGCGAGTACGGCGCGGGTCCCGGCCTGCTGCGGGTGCCCATGGACGTCGCGCTCGACGGGCAGGGCCGGCTCGTGGTCACGAACACCGAGAACGCGCGGCTCGAGCGCTTCACGCCGGAGGCGCGGCGGCCGCGGCGACCGCTCGCCGCCGCCCCGACCGTGCCGGCGAGCAGCCACGCGACCGCCGCGGGCCGCACCGCGGACCCGGCCCGCCTGAGCGGCTGCGCCGCTGGCGGCGGCGCGGGGACCGGCGCCGGTGGCGCGTTGCTCGCGCTTGCCCTCGCCGTGCTCGCGCGCCGCCGCGGCCGTGGGCTCCTCGTGCTGGCTCTGCTCGCGCTCGCCGCCCCGGCCGCGGCGCTCGATCCCCCGCACGACCCGGCGACGCTCGGCACGAGCTGCCCGGCCTGCCACACGATGCACCGGGGCATGGGGCTGTCGCTGACCTCCGTCGCCGGCAACGCCAACCTGTGCATGAGCTGCCACACCGGCACCGGCGTCGCGAGCGCGCTGCCCTTCGCGAGCGGCGACCAGGCGGTGCCCGGCACGAGCGGGTCCTCGCACCGCTGGGACGCGGTCGCCGACAACGCCGCCCGCGGCGCGAGCGCGCCGCTCGCGCCCGAGATGGCGAGCCGCCTCGAGCAGGGCAAGGTCACCTGCTCCGCGTGCCACGACCAGCACAGCCAGCGCCTCGCGCCGTTCGATCCCGCGGCGCCGGCGGCGCCCGGCGCGGCCGGTCGCCACTTCCAGCGCGTCGCGAACGACGGCCAGGCGATGTGCGTCGATTGCCACGCGGTGCGCCACACCAGCGCCAGCGTCCGGACCTACACCGGGCAGCCGCTCACGCACCCGGTCGACGTGCCGCTCCCGGGCGCGGGCGCGTTCCGCGCCGTGCCCGCCGACGTCGGCGGCGGCGAGCAGGTCGAGGCCGTCTTCGGCACCGCGACCGGCGGCGCGGCGACCAGCCTGATCGATGCCGGCCGGGACTTCACCGGCCTGGCGGGGCTGGTGCTGCGCCTGACGAGCGGCGCCAACCGCGGCGCGACCCGCGCGATCACGAGCGCGAGCGGGGCCACGCTCGGCTTCGCCGCGCTCCCGGCGCCGGTCGCCGCCGGCGCGACCTACACCATCGACCGCGACGGCAACCCCACGAACGACCTCCTCCTCGACGACAACGGCGCGGCGAGTGGCCGGGCGGGCAACGTCGTGTGCATGACCTGCCACGGCGTCCACTACGCCGACTCCGACTCGAGCACCTTCGACGACCGCCCGCGGCCCGGCGACGGCATGCTGCTGCGCCGCACGCGCACCACCGACGAGGTGTGCACGGGCTGCCACACCCAGCAGAGCCACAACGACCCGGCGGGCACGGGCAAGTTCGGCGCCTGGGGCGCGACCGTCTCGTGCACGACCTGCCACACCGCCCACGCGACGCGCAACGTCGACCTCGTGGCCGAGAGCATCACGACCCCGGCGGGCACGACCGCCGCCATCGACCTGCGCGACACGAGCGGCCCGGGCGCCCACGGGCTCGTCACCGGCACCACGCCGGGCCGCGGCCCGTGCGAGGTGTGCCACACCCGCACCGATCACTACCGCGCCGACGGCACCGGCTCCGACCAGGGCCACGCGAACGTCGCGGCGACCAACACCCAGGACTGCCTCTCCTGCCACCGCCACCGGGACGGCTTCAAGCCGGCCTGCGCCGGCTGCCACCTGCCGACGCCCGCGACCGAGCACTACCCCGGCGCGGGCGGCGCCCACCAGAAGCACGTCGTCGATCTCGGCTACGGCTGCCAGACCTGCCACACCGGCGCCATCCACAACCAGGGCGACGGCGTGTTCGATCGGGCCAACGTCCAGATCGGCTTCGGGGCGCGGTCGTTCGCGGGTGGCACGACGGTGAGCAACGGCGGCGCGCCCGCGGAGTCGTACAACGGCGGCAGCCCCACCTGCACCGTCGGCTGCCACAACCCGGTGCCGGCCGAGCCGAACGAGACGCCGAGCCTCGCGCAGAGCGCGAGCTGGACCGCGGGCACCCTGGGCTGCTCGGCGTGCCACGACACGCAGGGCGCGATGGTGACCGGCGGGACCGCGGGGGGCGTGACGTACGCCTCGCGCCACCTCGCCGCGTCGAGCGGCGTCGACGTGTGCCAGAGCTGCAGCGTCGTCGCGAGCTGCAAGACGTGCACGGCGACGAGCGAGGCCTGCGGCTGCGACGCGTACGACTCCTGCAGCGGCGCGTGCACGGCGCCCCGGACCTGCACGCTCACCGACTGCAGCCTGTGCGGGGCCAACTACACGACCGTCACCAGCTGCAGCCAGTGCGGCTGGACGCCCGGCGGCGCCGTGGACGCCGCGACCGAGCGCGCCGGGTGCCAGCAGTGCCACGATCAGGCGCAGCACACGAGCGGCATCACCCGCGTGACCCCCGCGGGCGGCGCGCCGATCGCGCTCAGCGGCGCCGGCGCGGCCGAGGTCGACCCGCTGTGCCGGAGCTGCCACGACGGCGCCGGCCTCAGCTTCGGCGCCCGGGCGCCCGCGAACGTCGTCGCCGGCTACACCAGCCTCTCCGGCGACTTCCACGGCGCGCGCGCCGGCACGGGCTGGGGCGGCACCCTGGCCGCGCCCTACGCGCGCGGCCAGGCGGCGCTCCCGTGCGAGACCTGCCACACCAAGCACGGCAGCCCGCACGCCTACCTCTTCCGCACCCAGGTGAACGGCGTCACGATCAGCACGCCCATCAAGCGCTCGGGCGAGGGCGCCGAGCAGCTCTGCCGGGCCTGCCACCTCGGGACGCCCCACGAGGGGTGCTCCTACGGGAACTCGATGGGGACGTGCCACACCAGCGACCCCGTGCCGCCGCCCTCGGCCTGCTTCTACTGCCACACCCACAACGGCATCCAGAACTGGGGCAACCCGCGCGACGACCAGGACTGCGGCCACTGCCACGGCGCGCCGCCCACGCCGCCCGCGCTCACGGACGTCACGCCGCCGCGCATCACCGCCGGTCCCACGGCCACCCCGAGCGCGACCTACGCGACGATCACCTGGACCACCGACGAGGCCTCGACCTCGTACGTCGAGTGGCAGGAGGGCCCGACCTGCTGCACGCAGACCACCGGCAACGGCGGGCTGACGGCCTCGCACTCGGTGCTGCTCACCGGCCTGCAGCCGCTGACCACGTACTCGTACCGTGTCCGCAGCGCGGACGCGGTGCGCAACGAGGCGACCTTCCCGGTGCAGCAGTTCACGACCGGGCTGTCGGATCCGCCGGCGCAGCCGACGCTCATTCACCGCAACGACATCGCGGGCACGGGCTCGGTGAGCGCCACCTTCCAGTGGAACCCCGCGGTCGACCCCAACGGCGATCCGGTCGAGTACCTCGTGCAGGTCGCCACCGTCGCGAACTTCGCCAGCGTCAGCTACACCTCGGGCTGGATCGCGGCGACGAGCTGGACCACGACCATCGCCGCGGCCCCGCGCTACTTCTGGCGCGTGATGGCCCGCGACGCGGCGCACCCGATCTACACCTCGGCGTGGTCGAGCTCCGACAACTTCGGCGTGAGCCTCCCGCCCCCGGCGCCGGCGCCGGTGCACCAGGCGGACATCCTGACCGCGACGTCGGTGCAGGTGACGCTCACCTGGGGCGCGGTGACCGCCCCGGACGGCGACGCCGTGCAGTACCAGGTCCAGGTCGACGACAACGCCGCCTTCACGAGCGTCAACTACTCAACCTCGGTCTGGCAGACGGCGACGAGCTGGACGATCTGGCTCCCGACCGGCTACGCCTGGAACTGGCGCGTCATGGCCCGCGACGCGGCCCACCCCGGCCTGACGTCGGCGTGGTCGAGCACGGACATGTTCCGCGTCTACATCACCGATCCGCCGACCACGCCGACGCTGATCCACGAGCCGGACGTGACCGTGCCGGTGCCGGCCGCGGTCACGCTGCAGTGGAACGCGGCGACGGATCCGAACGGCGACCCGGTGCAGTATCTGGTGCAGCTCAGCACCGCGGCGACGTTCACGACGATCGCGTACAGCTCCGGCTGGATCGCGGCGACGAGCTGGACGGTGACGGTCGCGGACCAGGTGCTCTATTACTGGCGCGTGCAGGCCCGGGACGGCGCGCACACGCCCTACACCTCCGCGTGGTCGGCGGTCGACACGTTCACGGTCATCGGCGGACCGCCGGCGCCCGCGCTCATCGACCAGGGCGACCTGTCGAGCACGACGCCGGTCGACATCGGCCTGCGCTGGAACGCCGTGGCTGCCCCGGACGGCGATCCGGTCGAGTATCGCGTGGTCCTCGACGACGACCCCGCCTTCGGCAGCCCGAGCCACGACTCGGGCTGGATCGGCGCGACGCTGTACACCGCGGTCGCGGTCGCCCCGGGGCCGCGCTACTACTGGCGTGTCATGGCGCGCGACGCCACGCACCCGCTGCTCGTCTCGGCGTGGTCCGGGGCCGCTACCTTCGCGGTCCTCGCGGCCGCGGCGCCGCCGGCGCCGGCGCTCGTCAACCAGCCCGACTACTACAGCAACGGCTTGAGCACGGCGATCACCTTGAGCTGGAACGCGGTCGCCGCGCCCGACGGTGACGCGGTCGAGTACCGGGTGCAGGTGGACGACGCGAGCGACTTCTCGTCGCCCAACTACCAGTCTGGCTGGCAGAGCGGCCTCACCTGGGCGCTCACGGTGCCGGCGAGCTCGTACTTCTACTGGCGCGTGCAGGCGCGCGACGCCGTGCACACCGGCTCGGAGTCGCCGTGGTCCGCGGTCGACGTGTTCGCCGACCTGTGGACCTCGAGCTGCCCGTTCATCTACGTCTGGAACGGCACCGAGCTCCAGTACGTGACGGACGTCCAGGGCGAGGTGCTGGGGCTCCCGGCGTCGAGCCCGGCGTCGCGCGGGGTGCCGCTCTACCGCGCCGCGCACGTCGTCCTGCCGGGGCTCGTGCCGACGGCGCAGGGCGAGTACGTCGTGCGGCTGCGCGAGACGCTCACCGAGGTCAGCTACGTCGACGAGGCCCGGCTGCTCGTCGTCGATCACCCCGCCGGGACGCGCGTCGTCAGCTCGACCCAGGAGGTGACCTACCCCTACGGCTACGTCGAGCCGCTGCGCCTCTACACCCTGCGCGACCCGCGGCCGCCGGTCGCCGCGACCGACGCGCGCGGCGCCGACGTGCTCACCGCGCTCGCCACCTGCGACGGGGCGCCCGCGCCCGCCGGCATCGACGACCCGGACGCGACCTACACCGTCGACCTCGGCGCGGTGGCCGATCCGGCCAACGCGAAGCTCGTCATCACCGGGTGGTCGATCTTCGGCGCGTCGCTGCGCTACGCCGGCGCCACGACGCAGCCCTTCATCGAGGTGCCGGCCGCCGGCGGCGGGTGGGTGAAGGTCAAGGACTTCGGCACGCCGGCGGGCGACCTCAAGACGATGGTCATCGACGTGGGCGGGCTGCTCAACCCGGCCGACCCGCGCGTGCGCGTGCACCTCGGCCGGCGCTCCGGGGCGCGCTGGGTCATCGACTGCCTCGCCCTCGACGACTCGGCCCCGGCGGCGATCACGGTGACGGAGCTCGACCCGACGGTCGCCGACCTGCACCACCGCGGCGCGGCGACCTTCACGCCCGGCACCATGGAGCGGCGCTGGAGCGCGCTCGACGACACGCAGCCCGACGTGCCCGGCGCG
>DASXVK010000796.1:0-52199 GCA_036504295.1 Polyangia bacterium | reverse complement strand
GCCGGAGCGCTAACCAGGCAGCAGGTGATGGTGCGCACCACCCCACTGGCCCCGCCGTCGCTGGAGTGGGTCTGCTTCTGCGCGTAGTGCATATCCCAGCCGTCGCCGGCGGTGGCCTTGCCGTCCATCGCCACGACGCCGAAGGGCAGCCGGTGCGGCGCCAGCGCCTTGCGGCGGTGGGCGGCCAGACACTGCCGTGCCATGACCGGCCGCAGCGTCGCGGGGTCAACCTTGCCGTAGGCGTCGCGCAGCGTGGTATCGGGGACCCGGCGCGTGAGGCCGAGTAGGCTGCGGGCGGCCGGCGTCAGGGTGGTCGTCAGCCGCTCGACCTCGGCGAGACTGCGGCAGCCGGCCATGAGGGCGGTGAGGCCGACGCGCAGCAGGACGGGCAGCCGCCAGCGACACCATTGGGACTGGCGCGGATCTGGCACCGTTGCCAGCCCCAGCTCCGCCAAGCGGGCCTGCATCAGCCCGGCGTGGCGCCGGATCGTACGTGCTTCCATGTGCACCTCGCTTTCTCTTGCGCGGCGCCCGACCAGCAGCGATGCTGGCTGGGCCTGGCCTGCAGCCACGGACCACCGTCTCGCAACTGGCCCCACTCCCGGGGCACGCGTCACGGCGCCGCTATGGTTTGGCAACCAGCAGTGAAGTCCAAGGCGGCAGGCCGGGCAACTTCTTTGTGGGCGCCCGCGTGGGCCCGCGCGGGCCCGGGCCTCAGGCCGAGCGCGCGAGGCGAGTGAGCATCTGCGCGAGCCGCACGAGCCACGCCCGCGCTGGCGCGGCCTCGATGGCCGATAGGGCCCCGAAGAGCACGGCCACCTCGAGGGCGGCGGCGGCCTCACACGCCTCGCCACGGGCGATCGCGAACACGCGCGCGCGGTCGCGCACGCCCTGCCGCCCCGCGGCCTCGGCGACATTGAGGAGGGCGCGGACCGCCGCCCGCTCGAGCTGCGGCCCGGCCTCACCGGGCAGCCCGTGCAGCCGCGTGCGGTGACGCGCAACGAAGGTGACGACCTGCCGCGCCGCCGCGTAAGCGTCGAGCCGCTCGTGGGGGAAGCGGGTGTCGACCGTCGGCATCGGCTGGCGGGTGTCGGGCTGGTGCTCGGTGGTGGTAGTCGGCATCGGCATCGCTCGGACCTCCTCACGAACCTCGGGAGGTCCGAGCGATGCCGATGCCGACGCGGCACGACGCCGCGACCGAGGCCGACGTGCCCACCGTCGTGCGTGCCGCGCAGGACCGGTCCGTTGCAGGGGGCGTGACGGCCCGGCACGGGCCGGCGCGCCCCCTGCCGGACCGAGGGCCAGCGCTTGCGGCCGACAGCCGACGGCCGAAGCCGACTACGAGCACGAGGCCGCGCACGAGGCCGGCAGCCGCGCACTTCCGCGGCCCAAGTGCGAATTTGTGCAGGGGCACTGCGTGCGTCGGGCCTCCCCAGTCACCGACGAAGCCGGCCACGGCGACGCCCCGGAGCGGCAATCAGTCCTGTCCCCATCCGGAGGCGCCCAGTGGGGGCCAGCGCCGCTGCGGTGCGGCTACCGCGCCGGCCGGCCGGCGGCCGGTGCGGCCGGCGCGAGCCACGCGCGCCAGACCGGCGCGGTCAGGTACACCATGATCCCGGCGAAGACGAGGAGCACGACGGCGATGAGCGCGGTCCGGTGCTTGAGCGGCTCGTCGCGGCTCGCGCGGGCCGGCGCGAGGTAGGTGAGCTCCGCCACCGTGACGACGCGCTCCTGGCCGGCGCGCGCGACGGCGTCGGCGGGGTCGCGCGCGAGGCGTTCGCGGTAGCAGCGCGCCGCGAACGGCAGGCAGCCGGCGCGGGCGCAGTAGGCGACGAAGGCCTCGTGGCGCGCCTCCTCGCCCCACGCCGCCGCGGCGGCCGCGAACAGGCCGTGGGCGGTCTCGTCGCCGGCCGCGGGGCCAGCCAGGGCCGGGTCCCAGCGCGCGAACACGAGGCCGCAGTGCCGGCAGGCGTCCGCGGGCGGCTGCGCGCGACCGCACTTCGGGCACACGCAGCCGTTCGCGGGCCGCGCGGCGGGCGCGGGTGCGCTGGCGGCGGCGGGCGGCGCGGCGGCCGGCTTCGCCGACGCCACGAAGAACGTTCCGCCGCACGCCGGGCAGCGCACCTCGATGCCGTCGGCCCTGGGGGTGAAGTCCGCGAGCGGCACGACCTCGCGGCACAGCTCGCACTGCACGTTCACGGCAGGTTCGCTAGTTGGGCACGCACACGTGGTTCGCGTCGCAGGTCTGCCCGGACGGGCAGCCGGGCGCGCACGGCCCGAGGGAGAGTGAGTTCGCGGACGCGCCGCCCGCGCCGGGCGTGCCGGTGGCGCTCGCGCCGCTCGACGTGCCGCCCGCGCCGCGGCTGCCGCCGGTGTTGACGAGGGCGCCGGTCACGAACACGTTCTGCGCGTCGAAGCTGAGGGCCGCGGCGTTGTAGGTGAAGATGCCGTACGAGGGGCCGCCGCAGCCGCCGCCGCCGCCGCCGCCCGAGCCGCCGTTGCCGCCGTCGCCGCCCTTGCCACCGACCGAGCCGCTCCACGTGGTGGTGTTGCCGCCGAAGCCGCCGGCGCCGCCGAGGCCGCCGAGGCCGCCGAAGCCGCCGTCGCCGCCGTCGCCGCCGAAGTTGCGCTGCACGCGGTTGTTGACGAGCGCGGGCCCCTGCCCGGCCGCCGGCGGCGTCGTGAAGACCACGAAGATGGCGATGGCTGCGCCGCCGGCCCGGCCCGGCTTCCCGCCGCCGCCGGCGCACGCTCCGGCGCCGCCGCCGCCGCCGGTCGCGCCCCACTCGTACGCGTTGCACGAGCCCGTGCCGGGGCACACGCCGCTGCCGTAGCAGCGGGCCGTGCCGCCGCCTGATCCGCCGCCGCCGCCCGCGACGCCGGGCGCGCCGTTGCTGCCCGCGGCCGCGCTGGCCGGCGCCGGGGTCCACGCGCCGCCCGCGACGCTGCCGAAGCGCGCGGTGCAGCCCGCGCCGCCGCCGCCGTTCGCGCCGTCCGCGCCGTCGTCGCCGGCGTGGCCGTCATGGGTGTGGATGTTCGAGGGGTAGCCCGACTCGGTCGCGTGCGAACACTGATCGCCGCTCATCCGGTCGAAGCTCCAGTCCCAGCCGCCCTGGCCGTTGCCGCCCGTGGTCGGCGCGACGTACTCGACCTGGTTGCTGCCGCCGTAGGGCGTCACGCTCCAGTTGAACACCGGGCAGGCGGACGAGCCGCCCTTGTTGGCGCTCGTGCCCGCGCACTGCAGGTTCACGCCGCCGGCGCCGCCGGCCCGGGTCATGCCCGCCGGGCACGCGCCGTTCGCGCGGCCGCTGTTCACGCCGGTGCGCCCGTCGAGCGCCAGGCCGCCGATCGACCCCCGCCCGTAGCCCGCGCCCCCGGTCGCCCCGCGACCGCCCTTGCCGCCGCGGCCCGCGACGATCTCGTTCGCGGCGAGCGTCAGCGAGGACCCGCAGTCCTTGACGTACACCGCGTAGCTGGCCGCGCCGTCCTGATCGTCGGCCGCGGTCGCGGCGTCGTAGCCGAGGATCGTGAAGCCGGACAGGATCGTCCGCGCGCCGGTGATGTTCTCGGCGTGCACGGCGGCCCGCGCGCCGGACATGCCGCCCGCGGGCGTCTGGCCGTCGATGGTCGTCACGTGCAGCACGATGTCGCGCTGCTTGAAGTCCACCGCGTACCCGCCGTGGAGCTGCAGGCCGGCGTAGAGCACCACGTTCTCGCGGTACGTGCCCTCGGCGACGAGGACGTACTTCTTCCCCGACGCCGGGAACGCCGCCGTGGCCTCGCCGATGGTGCGGTAGGGCTGGGCCAGGCTGCCGTTGCCGCCCGCGGCCGCGCTCGCCGAGACGAAGAGGGCGTCGCCGATGACGCCGTCGATGCCGTCACAGTTCTCGTCGACGTAGGCCTGGCCCGGGACGGGGTAGCCGGTCGGGACGTCGGGCAGGTCGACGGTGGTGTTGCCGGGCGTGCGCTTGCACTCGCAGCCGTCGGCCGGGTCGCGGTTCACGTCCACCCACTCGAGGCCCTGCGGGTCGGGGTTCACGCAGGCCATCTTGCACACCGGCAGCGGCGGCGCCGCGTCGCACACGCCGGTCGCGTGCTGCAGCGTCGCCGACCAGTACTTCGCGCAGTCGTTGTTGCAGAAGCCGCAGTTCGCGGCCGTGTCGTACTTGCCGGTCGTCGGGTTGATGAACCCCTCGTCGATGCGGCCGTCGCAGTTGTTGTCGACGCTGTCGCAGATCTCGGGGTTGTAGTCCTTCACGTTGCAGTCGCTCCAGGCGTAGGTGCCGCCCTGCTGCGCGCACGTCTGGAACCCGCCGCAGGTCGCGACGGTGCAGGCGCGCATCGACCCGGCGTTCGCGGTGGTGCACGAGCAGGTCCGGGTCACCGGCAGGCACTGCGAGCCGCCGCCGCTCTGGGCCTTGCACTCGTAGCCGCCGGGGCAGGTGGTGCCGTAGGGGGAGCCCGCGCCGCAGTCCCGGCCGCAGAAGCGCTCGCCGTTGACGTCGAGGCACTGCGCCTTGGGGCCGACGCAGTCTTCGTCGACGCTGCAGGTGCGGCACAGGGTCGCCGGCAGGGCGAGGCACACGGTGCCGTCCTGGTAGGGGAAGAAGCCGGCCTCGCACTCGACCGCCCGGCAGCTCGCGCCCGTGTCGTCGGGCGCGATGACGCACGCCGCGGTCTTCACGTGCGGGATGAGCTTCATGCAGTCGTGGCCGCAGCCGTTGCAGTGCGGGACGGTGTGGTAGATGCCGCGGGCGGTGAAGCCCTCGTCCGTCTGCCCGTCGCAGTTGTCGTCGAGGTAGTTGCAGATCTCGGCCTTGGGCTCCTTCGCGTCGCAGATCCAGCCCTCCGCGCCCTGGCACGTCTCGGTGCCGTGGCAGGTGCCGGCGGCATTGGTGCGGCTGCACTCGCGCGGCAGCAGGCCGTCGTCGATCGGGCCGTTGCAGTCGTCGTCGATGCCGTTGCACACCTCGGCCCCCGGGGTGGCCGCCGAGCACGCGCCCCACGCCTGCGCGTGGCAGAGCTGCCCGCCCCAGCAGGTGCCGAAGGTGTTCGCGTTCTTGCAGCCCTTCGTCATGCCCTCGGTCGCGGTCGTGCACTCGCAGCCGCCGGAGGCGGGCACGCACTGGGCCGCGGGCCCGGTGCCGCCGCCGTCGCCCCCGCCACAGGTGTACCCGTCGGGGCAGGCGATGAACGTGCAATCCCGCGCGCAGTAGCTGGTCGTACCGAAGGGGACGCACCGGTCGCCGCCCGTCGGGCTGCAGTCGGTGTCCTTGGCGCAGGTCTGACACAGCGTGTTCTGCGCCATGGCGCACAGGCCGAGGTCGGTGCCGACGCCGTTGGGATCGGGCACGAGCTTGCAGTCGTAGCCGGTCGGGCAGGCCTTCTGGCACCGCACGGTGCAGAAGCTACCGACGGGGCCGGCCAGGCAGTAGCCGCTCTGGCACTCGGGCCCCTCCTCGCACGGCTCGCCGAAGCCCTTGAGGACCGCCGGGCCGTCCTGCCCGCCGTCGATGGGCACGAGGTCGATGCACTGGTGGTTGACGCAGCGCAGGCCGCCCTCGCAGTCGGTGTCGAAGACACAGCGGCCGGGACCGTCGACGAGCGGCGAGGTGCGGCCGCAGCCGGCGGCGAGGGCGAGCGCGAGCGCCGCGAGCGCGACGAGCGCGCGATTCGACGTCACGAGGCTAGAAGGCATGGTACACCGCCGCGTCGCCGGGGGTACCGGTCGAGCCGTTGTGGGTGCCGCCGCCGGGGGAGGCGCCGCCCGCGCCCGCGGCGCCGCCGGCGCCCTGGGGGACCGGGCCGTAGCTGTTCTGGGTGTCGTAGTTCGCGCCGGCGATGAGGTTGCCGGCCAGGCCGTAGGCCGTGCCGCCGCAGCCGCCGCCGCCGCCGCCGCCCGAGCCACCGTCGCCGCCGCGGCCGCCGTGGCCGCCGCCGCCCGAGCACCAGGCCGGCAGCTTCGAGACGCCGCCCTTGCCGCCCTGGCCGCCGAGGCCGCCATGACCGCCGGCGCCGCCGTTGCCGCCGAAGCCGCCCATGCCGGGGTCGATCTGGTTGCCCTTGATCACCGGCCGCGACGCCGGGTTCGCGCTGAAGACGACGAAGATGGCGAACGAGCCGCCGCCGGCCCCGCCGCCGCCGCCCGTGCCGCCGCCGCAGCCGCCGGCCCCGCCGCCGCCGCCCGTGCCGCCGAGGTCGCCGGCGAGGTGGCCGACGGTGCAGCCGGTGCCGGCGTTCTGGTTGTCCGCGCCGCCGCCGGCCCCGCCGCCGCCGCCGCCGCCGCCGACCTGGCCGCCGCCGCCACCGGCGCCGCTGCCCCCCTGCCATTCGCCGCCGGCGAGCCCGCCGACGCCGCCGGTGCAGCCGCCGCCGCCCATGCCCGTGCTCCCGGCCGAGCCGTTCTGGGCGTCGCCGCCGGGGAGGATGCCGACCTGGGGGTCGGGCACGGTGCAGTCGTACTTGCAGAGCGGCCCCTGCTCCGGAGCCCCCAGCGCGTGCGCGTAGGAGCCGTTGGAGCCGCCGAGGCCGTCGAGGCCGCCGGACTGGTAGTCCTGCGGGTCCTGGCCCCCCTTCGCGCTCGCGCCCGGCCGGCCGCCGGCGCTGCAGGCCGGGTTCGCGCCGCCCGCGCCGCCGGCCTGCGACAGCCCCTGGCAGCTCGTGCTGTAGGCCCCGCTCGCCGTCACGCACTCCGCCGTGTCGAGCCCGTTGCCGCCGTTGCCGCCGTTGCCGCCGGCGGCGCCGGGCGCCCCGCTCGAGCCGTCGCCGCCGCGGCCGCCGACGACGCGGTTGTTCGCGACGACGAGCGCGCTGGTCGAGTCCTTGATGTAGATCGCGTACGAGCTCTTCCCCGCCCCGCCCGCCGGCGGCCGGAAGGTGACGTCGTAGCCGCGCACGATGAAGCCGGCGAGGACCGTCGGCTGCGTGATGCCGGTCGCGTTCACCGTCCCGGGCTTCACGCCCCCGCTCGTGAAGTCGGGCTCGCGCCCCTCGATGATCGTCGGGTTCGTGACCACGTCGCGCTTGGCGAACCCCGGCGCGTACCCGCCGTAGAGCTTGACCCGGTTCGTCAGCGCGACGTTCTCCGCGTAGCTCCCGGCCGCGACGAGGATCGCGGCGTGCTGCGCCGGGTTGAACGCGGCGAGCGCCTCGGCGATGGTCTTGTACGGCTGGTCCCGCGTGCCCTGGCTCGTCGTGCTGCCGGCCCACACGAACAGCGAGCGCGCGGCGACGCCGTCGACGCCGTCGCAGTCGCGGTCGACGTAGGCCCAGCCGGCCTGCGGGTAGACGGGGTAGGTGTCGGGCTCGTCGGTCGCGCCGACGGCGGCCGGGCACTCGCAGCCGTTCGTCGGGTCCTTGTCGACGTTCGCGAACTGGTAGGTGACCTTGCAGCTGCCCGCCTGGCAGGTCGACGGCGACCCGAGCGCCGCCTGGCACTGGGCGTCCGACGTGCACGCGAGCGTGCAGAAGCCGTCGACGCAGGGGTTGCCGCCGCAGCTCGCGGCGCCGGTGCAGGTGCGTACGCACTGGCGGTAGAGGGGGTGGCAGGCGCGGCCCGCGCCGCAGTCCACGTCGCGCTGGCAGGCGCCGCCGCCGGCGACGCTCTCGGTCGTGCAGCCGACGATCTCGCAGTGCACCGGGGTCGGCGCCGTGCGGCAGCCGCCGATGGCGTGCTGGATGGTCTTGCTCCACTGCGCCAGGCAGTTGGTCTCGCACGTGCCGCAGTGCTCGTCGACGTCGTAGGTGCCGCTGCCGTGCTGGTTGATGAAGGTCTCGTCGACGAAGCCGTCGCAGTCGTTGTCCTTGTAGTCGCACAGCTCCTTGGCCGTGACGCTCGTGTTGCAGGCGTCCCAGTTGTAGCCGCCGCCGCCCTCGAGGCAGGTCTCGATGCCGAGGCAGGTCTGGGTCGCCGAGGACTTGAAGCACGGCCGGGTCGCGCCGACGCGCGCGGCGTTGCAGGTGCAGGTGCCGTCGAGCGGCATGCACAGCTTGTGGCCGCCGACGCTCTGGCACACGTGACGCTCCGGACAGCAGCCCTGCTGGCCGAGGGCGCCGGTGCAGCCCGCGTACGGCGCGTCGGCGTCGCAGCCCTGGGCGCAGAAGGAGCCCGGATCGCCGCCGACCGGGACGCAGCGGTCCGAGAAGACGAAGCAGTCGCCGTCGTTGCTGCAGGCCCGGCACTCGGAGCTGACGGCCTGCATGCACATGATCGGCAGGGTCTCGGGGTACGGGTAGAAGCCGGGCGCGCACTGCTTCGGCACGCACGTCGGCGACTGGCCGCGGACCTCGCAGGCCACGGCCCCGTCCACGACCTGGCCGGTCGCGTCCTTCTTCAGATCGTCGATCGCGCTCGCGCAGTCGAAGCCGCACTCGGCGCAGTTGTGCACGTCCACGTAGCGGCCGGCCGCGTCGACGAAGGGCTCGTCGGCCACGCCGTCGCAGTCGTCGTCGCGGCCGTTGCACACCTCCTCGGCCGGGTCGGCCGCGTCGCACGACCAGCCGAACACCCCGGCGGCGTTGGCGACGCAGGCCCAGGTCCCGACGCAGGTGCTGCCCCCGGTGCCCTTGCGGCACGACGGGTAGGCCGGCGAGGCCGGCAGGCTCGACGTGTCGATCGCCGGATCGTCGCCGTCGGTGAGACCGTTGCAGTTGTTGTCGATGCCGTCGCACACCTCGGCCGCGGCGACCTGCGCGTCGCAGGTCGACCAGGTGAGGCTCGCCTGGCACACCTGCGCGCCGTAGCAGGTGCCGAACTGGTTGGCGTTGTTGCACGCGCGGGTGAGGCCGACCGAGACGGCGCTGCACTCGCAGGTCTGGGCCGCGGGCGTGCACTGGCGCCCGCGGGTGCCGCCGTCCCCGCCCGGCACGATGGTGCAGAGATAGCCGGCGGGGCAGTCGGTGGCCGAACAGTCGCGGCCGCACACCTGCTGCGTCCCCACGATGAAGCAGAGGTCGCCGATGGCGTTGCAGTCGGCGTCCTGCTGGCACGCCTGGCACAGTCGATCGATGGGCGGGACGCACAGGCGCAGCCCCGCGCCGCCGTCGCCGGCCGGGGCGGCCTTGCAGTCCCACTGCTGCGGGCAGGCGGTGTCCGGGACGCACTCGACGGTGCAGACGCCGCCGTTGCCGGGCCCCGGCGGCAGGCAGTGGCCGGACTGGCACTGGGCGTCGGCCGCGCACGGCAGGCCGAAGCCGAGGAGCGCCGGGCCGGCGTCCTCCTGGATGATGCCGCACCGGCCATCGATGCAGTCCTTGCCGGCGGGGCAGTCGCTCTTGTCGCGGCACTCGCACAGGCCCTGCTCGAAGCAGTTGGTGAGGCTGTTCGTGTCGTTCCGTCCACCACAGGCAACGAGCGCGAGCGCGGCCGCCAGGGCCAGCGCAGAGGAGATCGGGGTACGGCGAGCTGCTGACACGGGCCATCCCTCTCTGCCGCCGGCGTACGGCCCCCGGCGGCGAGGCGCTATGTTAGGTGCGGGGCGACGAGAGTGTCAATGACCGGGAATCCTTGGGGTCCGCCGCGGGCGGACGGGCTCTTTGACCGGCCCGCGGCGCGGGGTGACAATGGCCCCGGAGGCCTGCCATGCGCCCTGCTCTCGCCCGCGCCGCCCTGCTGCTCCTGCCCCTCGCCCTGCTCTCCTGCGACCCGGACCACGGCGCCGAGGTGAGCTGCACCTGGTTCGCCGACGACAACTGCTGGCGGCAGAGCCTGGACGCCGCGCAGGCGTGCGCCGCCGACCCGGGCACCACGGGCACGCTGAGCGCGGACGGATCGCAGTGCACGTTCCCGGACGGCACCCTGATCGTGTTCGAGAACCCGGTCGACCTCGCGAACATGGAAGGATGGGAGCTGCACCTCACGATCACCCGGAGCGGCGCCGACTGCCTCCAGCTCGATGAGAGACAGGCCGGTGGCGTGACCCTCACGACCTCGCTCGGCACCTTCCGCGAGGAGGTCTCGAACACCGAGGTGGACCTGACCTGCCCCGACCTGACGAAGGTGCACATCGAGGCGCTCGCGCTGCTCGGCTGCGGCTTCGAGAACCTCCCCGGGGTGCTGACGGGGTGGTCGGCCACGAGCCTGACCGTGGGTCTCGCGGGCACCGGCGCGCAGCAGGGGCTGACGCTCTTCACCTGCGCGCAGCCGTGAGATCGGCGGCGGGCTACCGCTCGACGTAGACCCCGAGCGCGCGGAACTTCGCGTAGCGCTGCTCGAGCAGCTCGTCCTTCGACAGGCGGCGCAGCTCCCCGAGGTGGCGGATGAGCACCGGCATGAGATTGCGGATCGCCGTCGGGTGATCGCGGTGCGCGCCGCCCGCGGGCTCGGGCACGACCTCGTCGGCGACCCCGAGGGCCTTGATGTCGCCCGCGCACACCTTCAGCTCCGTGGCCGCGGCCGCGACCTGCGCCTGGTCCTTCCACAGGATCGAGGCGCAGCCCTCGGGGCTGATGACCGAGTAGATCGCGTACTCCATCATGATGATGCGGTCGGCCACGCCCAGCGCGAGCGCGCCGCCCGAACCGCCCTCGCCGATGACGGTCGCGATGATCGGCACCGGCAGGGCGCCCATGATCTCGAGGTTGCCCGCGATCGCCTCGGCCTGGCCGCGCTCCTCGGCGCCGATGCCGGGATAGGCGCCGGGGGTGTCGATGAGGGTGAGCACCGGCAGGTTGAAGCGCGCGGCCATCTGGAAGAGCCGGCGCGCCTTGCGGTAGCCCTCGGGCCGGGGCATGCCGAAGTTGCGCCGCATGTTCTCCTTGGTCGTGCGGCCCTTCTGGTGGCCGATGAGCATGACGCGCTCGCCGGCGAGGCGGCCGAGGCCGGCGATGATGCTCTCGTCGTCGGCGTAGGCGCGGTCCCCGTGCAGCTCGGTGAAGTCGGTGAGGAGGTGCTCGATGTAGTCGAGGGTGTAGGGGCGGGCCGGGTGGCGGCTGAGCTGCACCTTCTGCAGCGGCGTCAGCTCGGCGAAGACCTGCTCCTGCAGCTTGCGCGCCTTGCGCTCGAGGCGCGCGATCTCGCCGTCGAAGTCCGGGGTCTCGGCGGCGAGCTTGCGCAGCTCGGTGATCTTGCGCTCGAGATCGATGATCGGGCGCTCGAACTCGAGCACGGTGCGGTCGTAGGTCCTGAGCTCAGTCATCCGTCCCCTTCGTTGGCGAGAAAGCGCGCGAGCGCGGCGACGTCCACCGCGGCCGCGTCGGGGTGCCACGCCACGCCGGGCTCGGCGCGGAACCACGTGAGCTGGCGGCGGGCGAAGTGGCGCGTGTCGCGCTGCGCCAGCCGCACCGCCTCGGCCGACTCCAGCTCGCCGAGCAGGTGGGCGCGGATCTGCCGGTAGCCGAGGGCGCCGAGCGGCCGCACCTGCGGGCCGTAGCGGTCGATCACCCGACGCACCTCGTCGACGAGGCCCGCGGCCATCATGGCCGCGAAGCGCCCGTCGATGCGGCGGTAGAGCTCGGCGCGCGGCGGATCGACACCGACGATCCGCGCCCGGTAACGGCGCCCGCGGGCGGCCCGCCGCCGGAGCTCGGTGATCGGGACGCCGGTCTGCTCGTACACCTCGAGCGCGCGCGACAGGCGCACGAGGTCGTTCGGCTGGATCGCGGCGGCGGCCGCGGGGTCGACCGCGGCGAGGCGCGCCGCCACCTCGGCGGGGCCCAGCTCGCGGTGGCGCGCCCGGATCGCCGGGTCGGCGGCGGGCGCCTCGAAGAGGCCGTCGAGCCAGGCCCGGAGGTAGAGGCCGGTGCCGCCGCAGGCGATGACGGCCCGGCCGCGCGCGGCGATGGCGGCCGCGGCGGCGTCGGCGACGAGGGCGAAGCGCGCCGCGGAGAACTCCTCGCCCGGCTCGGCGACGTCGAGGAGGTGGTGCGGCACCCGGGCGCGGGCGGCCGCGTCCGGCTTCGCGGTGCCGATGTCGAGCCCGCGGTACACCTGCATCGAGTCGACGCTGATGATCTCGCCGCCGAGCGCCTCGGCGACGGCGATGGCGAGGTCGGTCTTGCCCGAGGCGGTCGGCCCGACGACGGCGATCACCCGCGGCCGCGCCTGCGCCTCCTCCGCCAGCCCCGTGAGATCCTGCGCGCGCAACATCTCAGGTCCGGCCGAAGCGCCGCTCGATCTCGCCCGCGGGCAGCCGGAGCAGCACCGGCCGCCCGTGGGGGCAGTGAGCGCGGAAGTCCACCGCGTCGAGGCCGTCGATCAGGGCCCGCGCCTCCTCGGGCCGGAGCACGTCGCCGGCGCGGACGACGCTGTGGCACGCGACCGTCGAGAGGAGCTGGTCGATGCGGTCGGCCGCCGCGCGCGCGGCGCCCGGCCCGGCGAGCTCCTCGAGGACGTCGCGCACCACCGCGCGCGGGTCGCGCTCCGCCAGGGACTGCGGCACCACCTTGATCGCGAGCGTGCTGCCGCCGAAGGGCTCGACCTCGAAGCCGAGGGCCGCGAGGGCCTCGCGCTCGGTCTCGGCCGCGCTCAGCTCCGCGGGGCCGAGCTCGAGGGTCAGCGGGAAGAGCAGCCGCTGCGTCCGCACCTGGCGCCGCTGGTGCGCCTCGCGCAGCCGCTGGAAGGCGATGCGCTCGTGCGCGGCGTGCTGGTCGATGAGGACGAGCTCCCCGGGCGCCTCGCAGACGAGGTAGGTGCGGTGGAGCTGACCGAGGTACGTGAGCCGGTGGAAGAAGCCGCCCGCCTCGGTCCCGGGCATCGTCGCTTGCTCGCTCACCGCGGCCGCCGGCGACGGCGACGGCGCGGGGTCCACCGCCAGGGCCGCCACGGCGGGGTCGTCGCCCGCGGGCTCGAGCCCGGCCGGGCCCTCGCGCAGCCGCGGCGGCGCGGCGGGCGCGGTGGTGTAGCGCTGGAAGGCCTCCCGCAGCCGGCGGCGGTGCTCGTCGTCGCCGCCGGTCGGGGCGGCGGGCGGCGTCGCGCTCGGCGGCAGCGTGTAGAGGCGCACGGGCCTGGACGGCTTGCGGTCGAGCCAGGGCGCCTGCGCGACGGCGTGGGCGATGACGTGCCGCACGGCCGCCTGCACGTCCTGCGGCCGCGCGAAGCGCACCTCCAGCTTCTGGGGGTGCACGTTCACGTCCACGGTGCCGCCGCCGAGCTCGATATAGAGGATCGCCGCCGGGAAGCGGCCGCGCTCCACCAGCTCGCCGTAGCCCATGCCGATGGCGTGCAGGAGCGCGCGGTCGCGCACGAACCGGCGGTTCACGAAGGTGCGGCAGGCGCGCCCCGTGGCGCCGCTCTCCTCGGGCGGCCCGAGGAACGCGTGGACCTGGACGCCGTGCTCCTCGCCCTCGGTCTCGCAGAGCTCGCCGCCCTTCGGCGCCCGCCGGCCGAGGGCCGCGCGGACGCGCTCCGCGAAGCTGCGGTGCGGGGGCAGGTCGAGCACCGCGCGGCCGCCGACCCGCAGGCGGAAGTGCACCTCGGGGAACGCCAGCGCGAGCCGCTCGACGGCCTCGATGCAGTGCCCCGACTCGGTCTGCTCCGCCTTGAGGAACTTGAGGCGCGCCGGGGTGTTGAAGAGGAGGTCGCGCACCTCGATCTGGGTGCCCTCGGCGACCCCGATCGCGTGCCCCTCCCCCACCGCCGAGGCCTCGACGGCGAGCCGCCAGCCGCCGAGCGCGCCGCGCGGGCGGCTCGTCACGGTCAGGCGCGAGACCGCCGCGATCGACGGCAGCGCCTCGCCGCGGAAGCCCATCGTCCGGAGGTCGACGAGGTCCTCGGCGCGCGTGATCTTCGAGGTCGCGTGGCGCTGCAGCGCGAGCGCCGTCTCCTCCGGCGTCATGCCGCAGCCGTCGTCGGTGATGCGGCACAGCGTCCGCCCGCCGCCCTCGATCTCGACCTCGATGCGCCGCGCGCCCGCGTCGAGCGCGTTCTCGCACAGCTCCTTGACCACGGACGCCGGCCGCTCGACCACCTCACCCGCGGCGATCTGGTCGCACAGGTTGGGCGGCAGGATGCGGATGCGCGGCGCGTCCATCAGGTGGGGAAACCCCTACCACACCGCCCCGCCGCTGTCACTCCCGCCCCACCGCCCCGCTCGGCCCCGGGCCTGTGACGCGGGCCGCCGTCCCGCGTTGACTTCGCGCCCCCCCAATCCTAGACTCAGTGCCCGCGCGAGGGCGACAGGATGGCGAAGCGGACCCCGAGAGACAGGCGCAAGACCGCTCCACCCCGCACCCACTACGACCCGGAGCAGCGCGTCGTCGCCGTGACCGGCGCGCACGGCTTCTTCGGGTCGCAGCTCATCCGGCGGCTGGAGGAGGATCGGCGCTACTACAAGATCCTCGCCATCGACATCCGCAAGCCCGAGATGTCGATGGACAAGACGCAGTTCCACCGCGTCGATCTGACGATGCCGAGCGCCGACGCGGAGGTCGCGGCGGTGCTGAGCCGGGAGGGCGCCGACACCCTGGTGCACGCGGCCTTCCTCTACAACCCCACGCACGCGAGCGCGTGGGCGCACGAGCTCGAGAACATCGGGACGGTGCACGTCCTGAACGCCGCCGCCGAGGTCGGGCTGCGGAAGCTCGTGCAGTGGAGCCTGACCGCCGTCTACGGCGCCCAGGCCGCGAACCCCAACTACCTCACCGAGGACCACCCGCTGCACGGCCAGCCCGGCAGCCGTTACCTGACCGACCGTGTCAACGCGGAGCTCGAGGCGCGGCGCTTCCGCCGTGAGCACCCCGAGATCGTGACCACGGTCCTGCGGACGGCGCACGTGCTGGGCCCCACGATCCGCAACTTCGTCTCGAGCTTCTTCCGCTCGCCGGTCGCCCCGCGGCTCATGGGCTACGACCCGCTCATGCAGTTCGTCCACGAGGAGGACGCCGTCGACGCGTTCAAGCTCGCCGTCGACGACGACTACCCCGGCGAGTTCAACATCGTGGGCGAGGGCGTGCTGCCGTACACCACGGTGCTCGCGATGCTCGGACGGGTGCCGGTGCCCGTGCCCCGCTTCCTCGCCACGCCCGTCGCGCACGCGCTGTGGGTGACCCAGGCGATGGAGACGCCGCCGGCGTTCCTCGAGTTCCTCCGCTTCATGTGCGTGGCCGACGGCACCCGGGCCCGCTCCGTCATGGGGTTCCTGCCGCGCTACGACATCCGGGCGACCATCAACGACTTCCTCGGAGTCGAGGGCGAGCCCGACGACTTCGCGAGCGCGGGAGGGAGGCCCTAAATGGCGAAGCAGGTGCTCGGCGACAACCCGTTCGGCGAACCCGCCCCGGCCCAGCCCGAGACCCAGCCGGAGCCCGCCGCCCCGGCGCGCGCGCGTCGCAAGGCGCCGCGCAAGGCCGAGGCCGCGCCGCCCGCCCCGCCGCCGCCGGAGCCCGCGGCCGAGGAAGCGCCCGCGCCCGCCCCGGTGGCCGCCGCGCCGAAGCCCGCCCCCGCGGCCGCCGCCCCGAAGCCCGCCCCCGTGGCCGCCGCGCCGAAGCCCGCCCCCGCGGCCGCCGCGCCGAAGCCCGCGCCGAAGCCGCGCCGGCCGGCGAAGAAGCCCGCTGCCCGCACGCCGGTGCGCTCGCCGCGCCCGCGCCGCGAGCGCGACCTGCTGGGGGTCGACGCGACGCCCGCGCCGACCGCAGCGCCGGCGCCGGAGGTCGCGCCCGCGCCGACGGAGTACGGCCCGGGGCTCGACCGGCCGCCGCCGCTCGCCGAGCGCGGCGGGCTCGGCGACGAGTTCCGCATGATGGAGCGCTGGGTGCGCGACCGCCTGCAGCCGATGCTGAGCGAGCGCCGCCAGCCGCCCTTCTCCTTCGTGTGGAAGCTCTGGCGTCGCTTCGCCATGCGCGACCGGTCCGAGACCGTCGACGAATTCGGCCGCGACCCGGTGTTCGCGCAGAAGGTCGAGCCGCTGCTCGATTTCCTGTACCGCAGCTACTTCCGCGTCGACGTGGGCGGCCTCGAGAACGTGCCCGCGGCAGGCCGGGCGATCATCGTCGCCAACCACTCGGGCACCCTGCCCTACGACGCCCTCATGCTGATGCACGCGGTGCGCACGGACCACGCGAGCCACCGCGAGGTCCGCCCGCTGGCCGAGGACTACATCTTCCACTTCCCCTACCTCGGCACCATGGTGAACCGCCTGGGCGGCGTGCGCGCCTGCCCCGAGAACGCCGAGCGGCTGCTCGCGGCCGACCACCTCATCGCCGTCTTCCCCGAGGGCATCAAGGGCTCCTCGAAGCTCTACCGCGAACGCTACCAGCTCCAGCGCTTCGGCCGCGGCGGCTTCATCAAGCTGGCGCTGCGCACCGACTCGCCGATCATCCCCGCCGCCATCGTCGGCGCCGAGGAGATCCACCCGATGGTCGCCCGGCTGACGTGGCTGGCGCCCAACCTGGGCATCCCCTTCATCCCGATCACGCCGACGTTCCCCTGGCTCGGCCCGCTCGGCATGATCCCGCTCCCCACGAAGTGGTTCCTGCGCCTGGGAGCGCCGCTGTACTTCAACGCGGAGTACGACGCCGCCGCGGCGGACGACCGCATCCTGGTCAACCGCCTGGCCGAGAACGTCCGCCGCGCGATTCAGGAGATGGTCGACGGGACACTGGCCCAACGGCGATCCATACTGTTCGGCTGAGACTCCCGATCGAGGTAGCGTTGAACCACATCGACACCGACGAATTCGAGGATTGCCTGGAGCTCGCGCGCACGCTGCTCGGCGGCGGCGACGACGACGAGGACCTCTGGGAAGCGAACGAGCAGGTGAACCATGCCCTGGGTTTGCGCCCGGAGCACGGCGAGGCTTGGGTGCTGAAGGCGCAGGTGCTCTCGTCGCTCGGCGACGACGCGGCCGCCTACGCCGCCATCGAGCTGGGCCTGCGGCTCGAGCCCGAGAACGCGGAGGCCCACTACGTGCGCGCCGCGGTCCTCGGCGACCTCGAGCGCTACGACGAGGCGCTGGAGGAGCTCGAGCACGCGTTCCGCTGGCTCACCCCCGGCGACGACTGGCTGGTCGAGGATCTGTACTACGAGAAGAGCGCGCTGCTCGAGTCCGCCGGCCGCGCCGACGAGGCCGTGGCGGTGCTCGAGGCGGGCCTGCGCCGCTTCCCCGACAGCGCCATGCTGCGCGCCGGGATCGAGCCGCTGCGGCGGGCCAAGGTTCGCCACATGCTCCGCGTGCTCCCCGGCGGGCGCGCGTAGCGCGCGCTTCGCCGGCGGCGCGTGGGTACGCGACGGCTTTGCCGGCGCGGACCCCTCGCGGGAGGTGTGGAACCCTCTCAGGGTTCCACATCTGCGAGCGCTACCCGCAGGCGCGGTTGCGACCGCTCTGCTTCGCCTCGTACAGCTTCTCGTCGGCCAGCTTGATGAACTGGGCGGGCTCGTTGACGTCCTCGCCGCAGGCCGCGATCCCGAGGCTGATCGTGAGCGGCATGTCGGTCTCCTCGAAGCGGAACTGGGTCGCCTCGACGAGCTTGCGCAGCTTGTCCGCGATGTAGCGCGCGCCGGGCAGGTCGATCTCCGGCAGCACGATCGCGAACTCCTCGCCGCCGTAGCGGGCGAAGAGGTCCTCGCGCCGGATGTTGTTCTTCACCGTGGTCGCCAGGTGCCGCAGGACGTGGTCCCCGGCCAGGTGGCCGTGGGTGTCGTTGATCCGCTTGAAGTGGTCGATGTCGAAGATGATCAGCGACAGCTCACGCCGGTACCGGTGGGACCGGCTGATCTCGCGCTCCAGGATCTCCATGAAGTAGCGCTTGTTGAAGATCTGGGTGAGCCCGTCGATGGTCGTGAGGCGGTAGATCTCCTCGTGGTACGCGTTCTCGACGTTGCCGCCGGTGAGGAACTTGAAGATCGTGCGCCCGATCTTGATGAGGTCGCCGTCCCGCAGGACGCGCTCGTCGATGAGGTCGTCGTTGACGTACGTACCGTTCGTCGAGCCGAGGTCGCGCAGGATCACCGACTTGCCGGTGTTGATGATCTTGGCGTGGTTGCGCGAGACCGACTCCTGATCGATCTGAATGTCGCTCGTGTTGGAGCGGCCGACGAGGATCGAGGGCGCCTCGAGGTTATGCTTGCGCCCGAGGTCGTCGCCGTAGATGACGACCATGCAGGCCTCCTTGGCGGCGGGCTGGCCGGCCAGGGAGCTGATGACGGTGACGACCGTCTCGTTGCGGACGTTCTTCACGACCCCCTCGGGTGCACCTAGCTTACCCGAACCCCCGGCGACCTGTCCAGCCACCCCACTTGGGTGCACTTGGGTGCCGGGTGCGCTCGCCGTGCGGTATCCGTGCGCGGGGACGCTCGCCTACCCGCCGCGCCGCGGACGGCGCGTCGGACGCGCTTCGCTCTGCAAGACCTTGGCGTCCCGCTCGCTGCGCGAGCGGGAGCAGGTCTTGAAGCCCCGCGCACGGACACCGCGCGTCGAGCGCCAACGCCGAAACCGTGGCACAAGCCGCCCCCGCGATCGCCCACCAGCAGCGTGCTGCGTCGCTCCGAATTGACGCCGCCGCGTCGGACGGGCTATTCTGCCGTCGTGAGCGCCCCCACCAAAAAACGCCTCCTCGCAGTCGACGACGAGCCGGACATGCTGGACTTCCTCGAGCGTGTCTTCCGCGGCGAGTACGAGGTCGTCCGCGCCGGGTCCGGCGACGAGGCGCTCGCGCTGCTCGAGGCGGGCGGGATCGACATCATCGTCACCGACCAGAAGATGCCCCGCATGACGGGCGTGCAGCTGCTGGAGAAGATCGGCGACCGGATGCCGGGGCTCATCAAGGTGCTCGTGTCGGGCTACACCGACGTGCCCGACATCCAGAAGGCCGTCGAGGAGTGCCACATCCACCAGTACGTCGTGAAGCCCGTCGACTCGGAGCGGCTGCGCGAGGCCGTGCACGAGGCGACGGAGCGGCAGGCCTCCGGCGACTGGTCCTTCTCGCTGGGCAAGCCGCACTGACGGCGCGGAGGGAAGTCGTGTCCGACACGCTGCAGGCCGGCTCGCCGCAGGCACCGCTCCCGCTCGGGCCGTACGAGCTGCTGGGGCTCATCGCCCGCGGCGGCATGGCCGAGGTGTTCCGCGCGCGCAAGCGCGGCGCCGAGTCCGAGATCCTCGCCATCAAGTGCATGCGGCCGCAGCTCGCGAAGGAGTCGCGCTTCGTCGAGATGTTCATCCGCGAGGGCCGGCTCGCGGTGCTGCTGCAGCACGACGCCATCGTGCGCACCTTCGAGATCGGCCGCATCGAGGGGCGCTACTTCATCGCCATGGAGTACATCGGCGGCAAGGACCTCACCCAGGTCCTGCGGCGCTGCCAGGAGCAGCACCAGCGCATCCCGGTGCCGCACGCCATCTACATCACCGCCCAGACCGCGCTGGGCCTGCACTACGCTCACACCCTGGCCGACGTCGAGGGGCGGCCGCTCACCATCGTCAACCGCGACGTCTCGCCCTCGAACATCCGGGTGAGCTACGACGGACAGGTGAAGATGCTCGATTTCGGCATCGCCCAGGCCATGCTGAAATTCACGAGCGAGATCGGCGTCCTCAAGGGCAAGTTCAGCTACATGTCGCCGGAGCAGATCCGCGGGCTGCCGGTGGACGCCCGCACCGACATCTTCTCCACCGGCATCGTGCTGCACGAGATGCTGACCACCGAGAAGCTGTTCCGCGGCGACACCGAGTTCCAGCTCATGGACCGGGTGCGCAACGCCGAGGTGACGCCGCCGTCGAAGTTCAACCGGCGCGTGCCCGAGGCGCTCGACGCCATCTGCATGAAGGCGCTCGCCCGCGACGCGCAGGACCGCTACGCGACCGCGGCCGATCTCGCCGCCGACCTGCTCAAGCTGCTCGAGGGCTACCGCTTCACGACCGCGGAGCTGCGGGACCTCGTGCGCGGCCTCTTCCGGCAGGAGTACCAGCAGGAGTACGCGGAGCTCGAGGCCTGCCGCACCTCCACGGCGCCCGTCCCCGTCGCGTACGACACCACGCTCCGGATGCCGACCGGCGCGGCGGCCGCGGCCGCGACCGCGCCCGCGACCCTCGAGGTGGAGGCCGAGTTGCCGCCGACGTGCGAGCGCCTGCCGCAGGTCCCGGCCCCGGCCCCGAAGGGCGGCCTCTGGGGCAAGCTCAAGTCGAAGTTGAGCTAGGCCGCGGCCGCCGGTGCTCTACGCCGCGGCCGCCGGCTCGACGAAGATGCTGAGGCTCTTGGCGCGGTAGTGGAAGTCGCGCGTGCCGGCCCGCAGGTCGAAGAGGCAGATGACCTCGGTCGCCCGGCTCGGCTGGATGTTGGCGATGAACCGGGTGACGGAGTTGAGGATGAAGTAGAGGCCCAGGCCGCCGCCGCCGCCCTCCTCGCCGGTGAGCTTCGGCAGGCCCTTCTCGGCCCGCGCCCGCGCGAGGTGGTCGAGGATGTTCGACTTGCGCAGCTCGCCGTAGTTGTCGCGGACCGCGACGGCGAAGTTCCTGCCGTCACAGGCGTAGCGCAGCGTCGCGCACTCCTCGGTGACCGGGCCGGCCCCGGGGCGCCCCTTGCCCTGGAAGAGCGGGCGGCAGCCGAAGCGCTGCGCCGGGGCGTCGTAGAGCGCGTTCATCAGCAGCTCGTCGGTGACCGTCTCGATGCGCGCCACGAGCTGCCGGCGGCAGCCGACCTCGCGGGCGTAGTCCGTCACGTCGCGGATCGCGGTGCGCTTCTCGTCGTACGAGGCGATCGTCAGATCGCGGACCGGGACGCCCCAGGTCAGGTACTTCTCGACGCCGAAGAGGTCGCTGCCGCGCAGCAGCTTCGCCGACGTGATGACGAGCTCGTCCTCGTCGACCTGTTCGTCACGGCCGATCAGGTGATCGCAGCCCTCGAAGCGCAGCAGGTCCACGACCGAGTCCGACGCGCTGGTGTCGCCGAGCAGCACGACCTTGGCGGCGGCGCCGAGCTGCGCGAGCATCTCGCCCAGGCCGTCGCGGGTCGCCGCCTCATCCACCACGATGAGATCCGGCGGCGGTCCCTCGCGGGTCAGCACCTGCGCGCACTCATCGACGAAGTCGACCTGCGTGCCCGCGGCGAACAGGCTGCGACGCAAGATGCGCCGCAGGGCGGGGTTGGCGGTCACACAGACGGCGAGATGACTCATGAGTTTGGACAGCCTGAGTGTATTGTACCAGCACTGGTGAACTCTGGCAATTTTACTGTTGGCCGGCCCGCACAAGTTACGTTCCACTCGCGGATGTGGAACCCTGACAGGGTTCCACACCTCCCGCGATGGGTCCGCGCCGGCAAAGCCGTCGCGTACCCACGCGTGTGCGCCCGGGAGCCTGTCGAGCAGGCAGGGCGCCCGCGCGTGCGAGAGCTTCACCGACGCAGCAAGCTTGAAGGTTCCCGCCTGGCTTGGTACACATAGGCAACTCCTATGCCCGACACGAGCGTAGAGGGCCGCCGCGGCCCGCCCCCACTCCCGCGCGACGCGACCGCGGAGGCATCACCGGCGGCCGCGCCCGGCCTGCCCGAGGTTCTGGACTCCACGCCACTGGTCGAGCTGGCCGGCCTGCTCGCCCGCGAGGCCGAAGCGCCCGGTGAGGCGCGACGGCGCGCGGACCTGCTCATGCGGCTCGCCATGCTCTGCTGGGACGTGCTCGACGACCCGGAGGCCGCGGCGCAATACCTGATGCGGGCGGGCGCCGACCATCCCCAGGCGGCTCGCCTGCGCCTCGCGATGGCGCTCGGCCAGCGCGACCGGCAAGACCTGAGCGCCGTGTACGACGAGATCGCCGCCGTGGGTGAGCGCGGCGCCGACGTGCACCGCGAGTTCGCCGAGCTCTGGCTCTACGGCCAGGAGGACCCCGGCCACGCGGCCGCGGCGCTCCGGACCGCGCTGTCCCAGGACGCCGCCGATCCCGAGGCGCGCGAGCTGGCGGCGGTGGCCCTCGCCGCCGCCGGACAGTGGGCCGAGCTCATCGAGCACGCCCGCGCCGTACCCGACGACGACGCCGCGGCCCTGCTCGAGGCCGCCCACCTGCTCGGCGACCGCGCCGGCGACGTGCCGGCCGCGGCGCGCGCCGTGCAGCAGGCCCTCGCCCTCGAGGGCAACGACCTCTACATCATCGAGCGCCTGCTCGAGCTCGCCGGCGCCGGCGCCGGCGCCGAGGTGGACCTCGAGGCCCTGCTCCGCCGCAAGATCGCCCTGCTCTCCTCGGAGCCACGCGCCCAGGGCGAGCGCGCCGCCTGCCTCTTCGAGCTCGCCGGCATGGTCGAGACCCGGGGTGAGCTCGGCGAGGCGCAGCAGATCCTGGCCGAGCTCGGCCGGGCGGGCGTGCCGTTCGCGCCGCTGCTCGTGCTGCACGCGCGCCGGCGACTGGCCGCCCGGCAGCAGAGCTTCGCCGAGCTGGTCGAGGTGTACCGCGACCTGCGCCAGGCCGTGGGCCACCCGCAGCTCGCCCTCGGCTACGGCCGCCGCATCGCCGAGCTGCTCGACGCGCGGCTCGCCGAGCCGACCCAGGCCGAGGCGCTCTACGCCGAGGTCGCGGCGGCGGAGCCGGCGAACCTGCCGATCCTGCACGCCCTCGAGCGGCTGCGCCTCGGGCGCGGCGCGCTCGCCGAGGTCGCCGCCCAGCAGCAGGCGGCGGCTACGCTCCGCCCGGACCAGCGCGGCCGGCTGCTCCGACGCGCGGCGATCATCCGCGAGCGCCTCGGCGAGCTCGAGCCCGCCGCCCAGCTCCGCCACGAGAGCCTCGGCGCCGGCGCCGCCGCGCCCGCGACGAGCGGCCCCCGGCCCGCGGGGTCGCCGGACGACTTCCGCGGCTGGTCCGATCTCGCGCGCCTCTACCGCCGCATCGGCGACCGCGGCCGCCTGATCACCGCCTATCGCAACATGGCCCTCCTCGCCGGCGACTCGCGCGAGGGCGGCCTCATGAGCGCGATGACCGGCGCGGTCCAGCTCGCGCTCGGCCAGCTCCGCGACGCCGAGGCGAGCCTGCGCGAGGCCGTCACCCGCGAGCCCGCCGACGCCTTCGCGCGCGGCACGCTCGTCGCGCTGTACCGCATGGGGGCGCGCTGGCGCGAGCTGTGCGACGCCCTCGCCGAGTTCTGGCCCCTCCTCGTCGTCGAGAAGTCCCGCGCCGCGCTCCTGTGCGAGATCGGCCGCGTCGCGCGCGAGAAGGTGAGCGACGCCCGCCTCGCCCGCGAGGCCTACGAGAAGGCCCTCGAGATCTGCCCCGGCGACGCCGGCGCGCTGCACGCGCTGGCGCAGATCCTCGGCGAGCAGGGGGACCCCGAGCGCGCGGTCGAGCTGCGCGAGGCGGCGGTGCTCGCCGCCGGCGACTCGCCGCGGGCGGCCGCCATCCTGCTCGAGATCGGCGAGCTGTGCGAGCGCCAGCTCAAGGACGACGAGCGCGCGCGCCACGCCTACGAGCGGGCGCTCCAGCGCGATGAGCGCGCCGTCGAGGTGCTCCGCGCCCTCGCCCAGCTCCACCGCAAGGCGAAGCGCACCGCCGAGCTGCTCGACGTGCTCCGCCGCGAGCTCGCGCAGACCACCGACACGCAGCGCGCCCTCGCGCTCCACCTCGAGATCGCCCGCAACGCCGACGGCTTCGAGAACGACGCCGACGCGGCGCTGCGCTCCTACGGCGCCGCCCTCGCGATCGACCCGGGCAACGCGCCGGCCCTGGCCGGGGCCGAGCGGCTGTGCCGGCGCGACGGCCGCCACGAGGACCTCGTCGAGATCCTCGGGCGCCTGCCGCGCAGCCAGCGCATCCTCCGCTCGCTCGGCGAGGCGCTCGAGAAGCTGGGCCGCCACGCCGAGCTGTCCGAGGTCCGCGTCGCCGAGCTCGCGCTGCTCGAGGACCGCAAGGACGTCGCCCGCGCGGCGCGCGGCCTGGCGGCGCTCTACGAGGAGAAGCTCGGGGACAAGGCCGCCGCCGCGCGCTACTTCCGCCAGGCCAGCGAGGCCGAGTCGGGCGACCTGCGCACGCTGCACGAGCTGCAGCGGCTCCTCGAGGAGACCGGCCAGCACGCCGATCTGGAGGAGGCCCTCGCGCGCGAGCTCGGCCGCGGCCCCGACCCGGCGCGGCGCGCCGCCCTGCTGCTGCAGCTCGGGGAGCTGCGCCGCGGGCCGCTCGCCCAGCCCGCCGCCGCCGCCGAGGCCTTCGAGGCGGTGGTCGCGCAGGACCCGAGCAACCTCACGGCCCTGCGCGCGCTGGCCGAGATCTACGCGAAGTCGGGCGCCGAGCAGGACCTCCTGCGGGTGATCGACCGCACCGCCAAGGTCGTCGACGACCCCGCGGCGCGCGCCGAGCTGCTGCAGCGGCGCGCCGAGCTGTGCGAGACGCGCGGCGACGCCGACGCGGCGATCGAGACGCTGCGCGAGGCGTTCGACGTGGACCCGTCGAACCGCGGCATCTTCACGAGCCTCGAGCGCCTCTGCTACAAGCGCGAGAAGTGGACCGCCGCGCTCGCGCTGTACGAGGAGGCGATCCGCCTCGTCGAGGGGAGCGCCATCCGCGCCTACCGCCTCGGCGACCTCTATGGCCGGCGCGGCCAGCTCCAGCTCCAGTACCTCAACGAGCCGGGCGAGGCCGCGGCCTCGTACCTCAAGGTCATCGAGCTCGACCCCGACAACGACACCGCGCTCAAGGTCCTCGAGGGCATCCTGTCGCGCCAGGGCGACTGGAAGGGCCTCATCGCCGCCTACGAGCTCAGGGCCGAGCACAGCGAGGACCAGCATCGGCGCCTCGAGACGCTCCGGCGCGCGGCCCGCGTCGCCGCGGCCAAGCTCAAGGACCTGGCCGAGGCGGCGCGCCTCTACGGCCGCATCCACGAGGTCAACCCCGCCGACCGCGAGGCGCAGGAGGCGCTCGAGCGCTACTACGAGCGCACCCGCGACTGGGATCACCTGATCACGGTCCTCTCCGACCGCCTGTCGCGCACCCAGCCCGGCGAAGAGCGCATCGCGATCTACCTGCGCCTCGGCCGCCTGTGCGAGGAGGGCCTGCGCGACGTCGATCAGGCGGTCCAGAACTACCGCCAGATCCTCGAGACCACGCCCAACCACCGCGAGGCGCTCGAGGCGCTCGCCCGCATCCACGAGGCGACGGAGCGGTGGACCGAGTTCGTCGACATCACCCGCCGTCAGATCCGGATCACGACCGACCGCCAGGCCAAGGCCCTGCTCTACTTCAAGTGCGGCTCGGTCATGGAGGCGAAGTTCCAGAAGGACGACGACGCGATCCGCTACTACGACGCGGCCATCAAGACGTCGCCGTCGTGCCTGCCGGCCGTGCACGGCCTGCGGGACCTGCACCTGCGCCGCAAGGACTGGGCGAAGGTGATCGAGAGCCTCGAGCTCGAGGTCAAGCTCTGGCAGGACGACAAGGAGCGCGCCGGCGTCTTCGCCCACATGGGCCAGATCTACGGCGAGCACCTCGACGACATGGAGCGCGCGATCCAGTACTTCGAGAGCGCGCTCGCCGTCGACGCCGAGTCGCTGCCGGCCAACCGCGCCCTCTTCGACCTCTACTACCGCCGCGGCGACTGGCAGCGGGCCGCGCCGCTGGCCGCGGCCCTCGCGCAGAAGGGCGTGCGCGACGGCGAGCCCGCCGAGCGCAGCGACTTCTACCTCAAGCGCGGCGTCGTCGCCCGCGAGACGCTCGATCACCGCAGCGCCGCCGAGAACTTCGTCATCGCCCTCGAGATCCGCCCCGACAACCTCGAGGCCCTCGACGCCCTCACGGCGCTCGGGCGCCAGAGCCCGGGGGCCTACGACTTCCTCACGGTCTTCCGCGAGCTCGAGAAGGTGTACCGCCGCCGCGAGCACACGCGCGCCCTCGCCCGCGTGCAGATCGGCTACGGCACGCTGCGCGAGAAGGAGTTCGACGTCGAGCTGGCCGAGCAGGCCTACCGCGACGCGGTGGGCATGTGCCAGGACGAGGTCGTCGTCGCCACGCCGCTCGTGGACCTGCTCGTCGTCATGCGCCGCTTCGACGAGGCGCGCCGGATCCTCACCGACGTCCTCGAGCGCGACCTGCCGAAGGAGCAGAAGACCGAGGCCTACCTCAAGCTGGCCGAGATCAGCTCCGACGCGCTGCTCGATCCGCACAGCTCGGCCGAGGCGCTGCGAGCGCTCCTCGCCATCGACGCGGACCACCGCGAGGCTCACTACCGCCTGGCGCAGGACCTGTACCTGCTCGGCGAGTACGAGGAGAGCAAGCGGGTGGTCGCGCGGCTGATCGACCTCTCCACGCAGCCGGGCCGCACCGTGGCCCCCGAGGAGCTGGCCCGGTACTACTACTACTTCGGCCGCATCTTCGAGGCCGGCGGCGATCTCGCCGGCGCCTCGTCGCGCTACCGCCGCGCGCTCGAGCTCGACCCGGCCTACCCGCCGGCGGCGCTCGCGCTCGCGAAGAAGGCCGCCCACGCGGCCGACCGGCACGCCGCCGAGGTGACGCTGACCGCGGCCCTGCGCGCCGCGTCCGAGCGCAGCCCGCGTCACACGCTCATCATGCGCCGCGCTCTCGCCCAGCTCCACCTGGCCGCGGGTGATCGCGAGGGCGCCGTGCGCGACTACCGCGCCCTGCTCGACATCGAGGACAACAGCGACGACCGGGTGGCGCTCGCCGAGGTGTACGCGCGGGACCTGAGCGACCTCGGCAACGCCATCGGCGAGCTGAACCAGGTCCTCACGGCCGACCTGCGCCACGCCCCGACGTACCGCATGCTGGTCCAGCTCTACGAACGGGCCAACGAGCGGGACCGGGTCTCCCGCATCCTCACCGTCCTCGACATGCTCGGCTACGCCGAGGAGGCCGAGCGGCAGTACCTCGGCGGCCTGCGCCAGCGCGCGGCGCTGCGGCCGCGGGTGCGCGGCCTGAGCGACGACCTGCGCGAGCAGTTCCTGCTGCCGGCGGCCGCCCAGGTCGCGTTCCGGGAGATCTACGGCCTGGTCCGGGAGCCGCTCCTCGCGCTCTACCCCGTCACCTACGTCGGCGAGAACCCGCAGCCGCTCCTGCCGCAGGACAACCCGGGCCTGGGCGCGACCATCGCCGAGATGCTGCGCCTCTTCAACGTGGACGCCGACGTCGTCGTCGCCACGCGCGTGCCGAGCGGCGCGCTGTCGCTCGAGGCCCAGCCCAAGCCCGTGGTCGTCCTCGACCGCACCTTCCTCGACCTGCCCGACGCGGAGCGGCGCTTCCTGCTCGGCCGCTGCTTCGACCCGCTCCGCTCGGGCCTGGCGCTCCCGATCCGCCTCGCCCCGAGCCAGCGCCGCGAGGTGGGCGGCCTGCTCGTGCAGCTCCTGCTGCCTGAGGGACAGCGCGAGCCGGGGGCGGCGGAGTTCGCGCGCGCCCTCCCGCGCAAGGTGCTGAAGGCGCTCGAGAAGGTGTCCGTGCCGGGCGGCGCGCTGCCCGACCCCGAGGGGTGGTTCACCGCGCTCGCCTCGGCCTGCGACCGGGCCGGTCTCTTCGCCGCCGACGACATCGGCGCCGCGCTGCGGATGATCGCCCGCCTGGCCGGGGAGGAGTTCATCCTCGGCTCGGGCGGAGAGCTCGCCCTGGGGGCGGTCGGCGGGGGCGCGGATCTGGTTCGCTTCTACCTCTCCGACGCCTATCATCGCCTGCAGCTCGCCGTCAGCCCACCGGTGGCGTGACGCCCTCCGGCAGGCTGAAATTCTTGTATGCTGGCTGGGCCAAAGAGGCTCAACCATTTGTCTGGACAGGTGCTGCGGAAGCCGATAAAATGTGTTCGATGCTGGTAGGTTGGCCTGGGTCTTGGCGGCAGCAGCACCCCGGGCCAGCGCTCAGCCTGGTCGTCACCTGAGGTCTCATGCCGGAACAGCCCGCTGCCCAGCCACGTCAGTTGAACCAGAAGTTCCTGGCGGCGATCACCCAGAAGGGTGAAGTCTGCTACGCCAAGCTCTCCGGCGTGATCGACGAGGACAACCAGCTCACCAGCCTCGTCGACCAGATCCCCTCGGGGACCGTGGTCATCAACCTCTCCGAGATCGAGCGCATCAACTCCTGCGGCGTCCGCGACTGGGTCAACTGGCTGGGCAAGATCGAGAAGAACGGCGCGAACATCATCCTCGCGGAGTGCAGCCCGGCGATCGTCGCCCAGATCAACCTGGTCCACAACTTCACCGGCGGCGGCGCGGTCAAGAGCTTCTACGCTCCCTTCTTCTGCCCCGCCTGCGACCTCGAGAAGGTGCTCCTCATCGAGGCGGCCGAGATGGCCGGCCAGAACCCGCCGCACGCGCCGACCTGCCGCTGTGACGAGTGCGACGGCGTCATGGACTTCGACGACATGGAGGAGTCCTACTTCGCCTTCCTCACGTCGGGCCGCAAGCTCGTCGAGAACGCGAAGGTCGACGCCGTCCTCAACGAGCTGAGCCCGAGCGACAGCAAGGGCGAGCGCAAGATCCGCTCCCGCGTCGGCATCACGGCGGTCTCGGGGCTCGGCGGCATGCCGTCGAGCTCGTCGCTGCCGTCGGTGCCGTCGCTGCCGTCGATCACCCGCCCCGCGACCAGCACCGGCAGCGCCCCCGGCAGCGGCGCCGGCGGCGCGGCGAGCGCGCCCACGTTCGCCCCGAGCAGCACCGGCACCGGGTCACGCCCGGGCTTCGGCGGCAGCCGTCCGAGCCTGAGCGGCTTCGACGTCTCCGCGCGCCTCGATCCGCAGGTCAGCCCGGCGGCGCCAGGCAGACCGAAGGTGGCGATCATCCTCGTGGTCGCCCTGCTGGTCGTGGCGATCGGCCTGCTCGCCTACGTCGTCTTCTCGGGACCGAGCAAGCCGAAGGTCAAGGTCCACGAGATGCCGCAGACGGTGATCGAGACCTCGATCCGCCCCGCCTGACGGCGTGGGGCCCGGCGCCCCGCCCTCTCCGCTACACCATCAGCCCCTTCTTGTAGCTCAGGAGCTCCTTCTGCACGCGGAGCAGGACCTGGTTGGTCTCGAGCACGTCGCGGGTGCGGGACCGGATCTGCTGCGCCAGGCGCTCGCGCTCGCGGGCCTCGGTGTCGAGGATCTCCTGGTACTTGACCTGGACCACCGCCTCGTCGGTCACGTTGCGCTGGATCTCGACGCAGCCGGCGGGCTCGCCGTTGGGGCCGAGGATCGGCATGCCGGAGAGGATGAAGCGGATCTGCCCCTCGGTCTGCGGGATCTGCGAGTTGATCTCGTCGAAGCGCACGTGCCGCTTGTCGGTCCAGCACTGGTGCGCGATGCATCGGTCCTTGCAGATGTCGTGCTGGATCACGTCGTAGCACTTCTTCCCCTTGAGGCCGCGGGCCACCTGCCGCGGCAGCAGGGAGAAGAAGGCGCGGTTGAAGTCGACGATGTTCCGGTCCGCGTCGCAGATGAAGTAGCTGTCGATGATGGCGTCCGAGAAGCTCTTGAACACCGTCAGGAACTGCTCGAGGGGGGTCATGGCGTCACGAAGCGTAGCACCCGCGCTCGGCGACTGTCAAAGCCGTGTTCCGGGGGGTCGGATTCACAGGGAGGCGGGGAGACGGGGAGGTCTGCTTGGTCATGATGTGCCACGCCCGCGTCGACGGCTACGCCGCGCGTTCGCGCCACGCGACCCAGATTACTCCCCGTCTCCCCGCCTCCCTGTTGATTCCCGGCGGGGAGTGAGGGCGACGGCGAGCAGGCCGATGAGCGCCGTCAGGCAGAGGACGCCGGCGGGCACGAGGGCGCGGCGCCAGAGCGGCGCCTGGAGCACGAGCGTCATGCCGGCGCCGGCGGCGACCCGCTCGCCGCTCGCGGGCGGGTTGCGGCTGGGCGGGCAGACGACCCGGTGCTCGGCGTCGAAGAGGCCGATGAGCAGGCCCCCGGCGGCCTCGAGCTGCGACAGGCGGTCGCACAGCGGCCGCAGGTCGAGGTCGGCGGCGACATAGCCGCGCAGCGCGCCGTCGCTGCCGAGGATCGGCGCGCCCAGCTCGAGCCGCTCGACGGTGCCGGCCTCGACGACGGCGCCGCGGAACGCGGCGGGCCGGCCGCGCATGGCCTTGAGGCGCGCCGCGGCGGGATCGAGCGCGCCGAGGAGCTTGCGCTCGGCGCCGACGCGGGCGCCGGTGTCGAAGGCGGCCAGCACGCGGCCCTCGGCGTCGACGACGAGGAGCCGGCGCAGGGCGGGGACGCGCTCGCCGAAGACGCGCAGCGACCGCTCGAGCGCCTCGGGCACGAGCGCCTCCCACTCCTGGAAGTGCCGGGCCAGCCCGGCGACGACCTCGGTGCCGTTCTCGAGGAACTCCTCGACCGTGGCGCTGGCCGCGACGCGCGCCGTGCCGCGCCAGGCGGGAGCGGGCCCGGCGAGGCGCTCGGCGGTGAGCGCGAGCGCGGCCGACAGCACGACCAGTAACACCAGCCCGAGGCGGCGCACGGTGGCGCAAACCTATGGGAAGCACGGGCGGTTGTCAATCGGCGGGGGCCGCGCCAGCGGGCGCGCGCGCGGTGCATGGCGGATAATTTGACACATTATCCTACATGTCATACCGTGTGAGCAGGACAACCACAAAACGGGTGCCGCGATGCTGGTCCAGGAGTTCCGTCACCGCCGTCCCCTCGCGCTGCTGCTCCCGTTCCTCGTCATCGCGGTCCTCGGGCCCATGCTCATCGGCCACTGCGGCGTGACCAAGGCCGCCGCGCGCCCCCTGCCCGCCCCGCGCGCCTGGCCCGGGGCGGAGCTGCCGCCCGTCATGCTGCCCGGCGCCGCCGGGCTGCCGGCGGTCGCGCCTGTCGCGCTGCCGACGCCCCCGCCGGCGGCCGAGGCGGCGCCGATCGTGGACCTCGACCACATCCGGCTCGAGCGCGGCCGCTACGTCGGGACCGCCGCGGACGGCCGCACCGTGGAGCTCACGCTCGACCCCGCGCTGCAGAAGCGGGCCGACGAGGTCCTCCGCCGCGCCGGCGTGGCCTACGGCGCCGCGGTCTTCGTCTCCATCCCGGACGGCAAGGTGCTGGCGATGACCGGCCGCTCGCGCCTCGAGCCCCAGCGCACCGTGACCGACCTCACGCTGCGCCCGTGGGCGCCCGCGGCGTCGGTGTTCAAGGTCATCACCTCGGCCGCCCTGCTCGACGGCCGCAAGGTGAAGGCCGACGGCCGCGTCTGCTACCACGGCGGCGGCGGCCGCCTGCTGCGCGAGAACATCGAGGACCGTCCCCGCCTCGACCGGCGCTGCGCCGATCTGGCGCACGCGGTCGGCCTGTCGACGAACTCGATCATCGCCAAGCTCGCCCACCGCCACCTCGACCCGGACACGCTGCGCCGCTACGTCGACGCCTTCGGCTTCAACGCCGGGCTCCAGCCGAGCGCCGCGTTCCCGTTCGAGGTCGCGGCGAGCCCCGCCGAGGTGCCGAGCGAGGATCTCGAGTTCGCGCGCACCGCCGCCGGCTTCTGGCACGTCTTCCTGTCGCCGCTGCACGGCGCGCGCATCGCCTCGGCGTTCGCCAACGCCGGCCTGATGGTCGGCCCCCGCCTGGTCGAGCGCGTGCGCGGCCTCGACGGCCAGGTGACCGAGCCGCGCGCGCCGGAGCCGGTCCGCGTGATCCCCGCGGACGTCGCCCGCGACGTCGGCCGCATGATGGTGGGCACGACCCGCTTCGGCACCGCCCGCGGCGCCTTCGCCGGCGGCGGCCGCCGGCGCCTGGGCTACGAGGTCGCCGGCAAGACCGGCTCCCTGTCCCGGGCCAAGCCCTACACCCACTACAACTGGTTCGTCGGCTTCGCCCCTGCCGGCCACCCCCAGGTCGCCTTCGGCGTCATCGTCGGGACCGACGGCCGCAACATCAAGGCGGCCGAGGTCGCGCGGGAAGTGCTGAAGGAGGCGGCGCTCAAGGATGGCCGCAGCAACACGCTGATGGCCCGCAAGTAGCTCGCGGCACCTCGCAGAACAACCCTACTTCGCCGCTTCGAGCTCCGACAGCCGCCGCTTCGCCGTGCTCGCGAAGTGGCTCTGCGGGTACTTCGTCAGGAACTTGCGGTACTCGGCCTTGGCGCGGTCCCGCTTCTTGGCCTGATCGAGGGCCGCGGCGAGGTAGAAGCCGGCGTCGTTCTGGACGTTGCGCTCGGCCCCCTTCTCCACCGCGCGCTCGAGCTCGGTCGCGGCCGCCGGGTAGTCCGCGAGCTTGAAGAGCGTGATCCCGTACAGGTAGTAGAGCTGGGCCGCGTGCGGCGGCGAGGGCTCGATCTCGACGGCGCGGCGGAACTCCTGGGCGGCCCGCTTCCAGGAGCTGGCGCCGTACGCCTGCCGCCCCGCCTCGAAGGCGCCGTACGCGAGCTCCTGGCGGCCGCGCGCGACGCCCTCGCGCAGCACCTCGGCCTCCACCCGCGACAGCCGCTCCCGCGAGACCTCGGGGTACTTCGACACGGCGTCCCGGGCGCGGCCGCCGCGCAGGAGCTGGTACAGCTCGTACGCGCGGTCCTCGCCGCGGCGCCGCTCCTCGCCGGCCCGCTGCGTCTGCCCGAGCGCTTCGCGGGACGCGGCGGCCTCGCGCAGCGCCGCCTCCTTCTCGAAGTCCGCGCGGTCGACCCGCAGCCGGTGCGCGACGTAGAAGCCGCCGCCGAGCAGCACGACGAAGAGCACGTAGGCGACCGCCGAGTTGAGCGTCAGCGTCCGCTCGCGCTGCTCGAGGCGCCGGCCGATGCCCTTGAGATCCGCGTTGAGGGCGGTGACCAGGTTGTTGGTCTTGATGGCGAGCGCCCGCAGCTCCGCGACCTCGCGCTTGGGGTCGATGGATGAGGTCGGCTCGGCCTTGGCGTCGAGTGGGTCGGGCGCTAGCACGCCCGCTGGCTTAGCAGGCTCTCGACGCGGGATCAAGCCGCACGTGCTCGGGCGGCCCCCTGACCGAGGGTCTCACGCGCTTGCCATGTGGGGGGCACCGGGATATACTGCGCATGCCTCGGTCCGTCCGAGGCAATCCAGGTTCCCTATGTTGCTTTATGGTTGGCTCACCGAGGCGGCCTCCGCACGCGGCAACGCGAAGGCGCTCGTGTATCGCGACACGTACCTGTCCTGGCGCGGGCTCTGCCACCGGGTGGACCGACGGGCCCAGGAGTTCGAGGCCATGGGCATCCGCGAGGGCGCCTGGGTCGGCCTCATGCTGGGCAACGTGCCCGACTTCGTCATCCTCACGCTGGCCCTGTCGAAGGTGGGCGCGGTGGTCGTGCCGCTGGACCCGACGACCGGGAGCCGCGAGCTGGAGATGATCCTCGACGCCGCGCCCCTGCGCGGCCTCATCACGCGGCCGCGCGGCGGCGACATCCAGGCGCCCCGGCCCCCGACGATGCCGGTGCGCGTCCGGTCCGCCCAGGCCACGCCCGAGAGCCGCCGCCGGCTCCAGGGCACGCTGCTCACCTGCTCGACCTACAAGCGGCAGTCGAACGGCGAGTCCAGGGTGAAGCCCTGCCTCGTGCAGTTCACCACCGACGCGGGCGGCGACCCCAAGGGCGTCCTGCGTACCGAGCAGAACCTCTGCGCCGCGGCCGACAGCATCGCCAGCTCCCTCGAGGTCAAGGCCGAGGACAAGATCCTCACGACGGTGCCGCTGTTCCACGCCTACGGCTTCGACTTCGGGCTGCTGCTCGGCATGAAGTACGGCGGCACGCTCTTCCTCGAGGACGAGGTGTCGCCCAACCGCGTCCAGAAGATCACGCGCGAGCAGGACATCGACCTGCTGCCGGCCACGCCGACGGTGTACGCGGCCCTGAGCCGGCTGCCGATGGCCAAGCCGCTGCGGGCCCGCGGCGCCCGGTTCCTGGCCGCCGGCTCGGCGCTGGACGAGAGTGTCGCCGAGCGGTTCCACGAGCGCTACGGCGTCCGGGTGCTCTCGTGCCACCACACCGCCGAGACCGGCCCGGTCTCGGTGGACCGCACGGGCCGCGCCCCGCAGTCGTTCGGCAAGCCCTTCGACGAGGTCGAGATCCGCGTCACCGACGAGGCCGGCGCCAAGCTCCCCGCGGACAAGCGCGGGCTCGTCTGGGTGCGCTCGGCGGCGGTGTCGCCGCGCGCCATCGGACCCCAGGCCATGACGGCGCCGAAGAGCGTCGGCGTGCCGGTCGGCGGTCGCGACACGGACGGCTGGTACCGCACCGGCGATCTCGGCCGCCTCGATCGCGGCGGCCGCCTGTACCTCGACGGCCGCGAGGACGACCTGGTGCAGGTCGACGGCAAGCGTATCGCGCTCGGCGAGGTCGAGGGCTGCCTCGAGGCCTTCCCCAAGGTCAAGGCGGCGCAGGTGCGCATCATCACCGACCCGCTCGGCGGGCCGATGGTGGTCGCGCGGGTCGTGCCGCTCCACGGCCGCTTCAACCCCGAGGAGATCATCGACCACTGCGCGCGCAACCTGGCGCCGTACAAGGTCCCGCGCCGGATCGAGTTCTGCGAGCGGCTCCCGTATTGAGCTAGGGCGCCGAGCCGCCCTGCCCCGCCTGCTTGGGCGGCGCCGTCTCTGCCACCGCCGCCGCGGCGGTCGCGATCGCCAGCTCCTCGTCGGTCCGGGTGAAGAACGCGCTCTCCTCGTAGGCCGCCTTGAGCCGCCCGAGGATGACGTTGATCACCGCCGCGAGCGGCACCGCGAGCAGGATGCCGAGGAAGCCGAGGAGCTCGCCGCCGAGGAGCAGGGCGACGATGACCGCGACCGGCCCGAGGCCGACCCGGCCGCCGACGACCCGGGGCACCACGACCGTCATCTCGATGGTCGGCACCGCGGCGAAGAGCGCGAGGACGCCGATGACCTGCCCCCACCCGTGGAACTCGAGGAAGGTGACGAGGAGCGCGAGCCCGAGGCCGGTGAGCACGCCGACGACCGGCACGAACGCGAGCAGCCCGGCGAGCGCCCCGATGGCGACGCCGAGGGGCACGCCGAGGATCGACAGGCCGATCATGTAGAGCGTGCCGTCGATGAGCATGACCACGAGCTGGCCGCGGAACCAGGCCGACAGGACGCGGTCGACGTCGCGGCCGACGCCCTCGACGTACCCGCGCGTCCGCGCCGGGATGAGGCGGCGGGCCTGGTCGACGAGGTGGTCGAAGTCGCGCAGCAGGTAGAACGAGAAGACCGGGATGAGGATGATGTTGATGAGCACGCGCGCCAGGCCGTAGACGCTCTTGAACGCGCCGCTCACGACCGTCTGCACCGACTGCATGGCGCCGCTCGCGAAGCTCTGGGCGTCGGCGCCCGCGCGGTTCAGCAGCGCGCCGATGGTCTGCGGCAGGGTCGTGTGGAACGTGCGCTCGAACCACGGCAGGGCGCTGCCCTGCGCCCGCGCGAGGTAGCGCGGCAGCTTGTCGCCGAGCTGGTTGATCTCGCGGACCACGATCGGGACCACGATCAGCACCATGCCCGCGATCACGACGAGGAACAGGAGCAGGAGCAGCAGGATCGCCGGCGTCCGCTTGATGCCGCGCCGCTCGAGCCAGTCGACGGCGGGGTCCAGCCAGTAGGCGATGGCGCCGGCCACGAAGAGCGGCGCCAGCACCGCCGAGAGCCGCTGCAGGATGAAGAAGCCGACGAGGACGCACAGCGTCCAGAAGATGATCTGGAAGTAGCGCTGCGTGCGAGCCTGGCGGGCGAGCCAGCCGATCATCTCACTCCCAATCCCCGGCCCCCGGCGACTCACCGGGCGCGGCCGGGCGCGACGGGCGCCGGAGCGCCTGCACGGCGATGGCGATGTACTGGATCAGCGAGGCCGCGGTCATCGTGGCCGCCATGAGCATGAGCGCGGGCAGCCAGGTCCGCAGGAACGCGATGTGGAACACGGCCTCGAGCAGCGCGCCGCCGACGACCAGCGACTGCAGGAACATCGTGGTCTTGCCGATCCGCGAGGGGTGCCACTCCTCGGGATCGTAGCGGCCCTTGAGGATCCACGCGAAGATGCTGGCGCCGATGCCCACGAGCACGTCCCGGCCGATGACCAGGACGCTCAGCCACACCGGCACGGCCCGCGTCATCGCGGCGACGATGAAGCTCACGAAGAGCAGCAGCTTGTCCGCCGCCGGGTCGAGGATGGCGCCGAGACGCGAGTACTGGTTGAAGGTGCGGGCGATGAAGCCGTCGAGGATGTCGGTGAGCGCGGCGATCACGAAGATCCAGAACGCCTTGTCGACCTCGCCCCGTGCCCACAGGAACCCGAAGATCGGGATCATGATGAGGCGCGCGATGGTGAGGACGTTCGGGATCGTCATGGGACCTCGGGCCGCGGCCGCAGCGTCAGCTCGAGCCGCACGCGGCCGCCCGCCGGGATCTCGACCTCGGCGTAGCGGGTGAAGTAGCGCTCGGCCTGGATCTCGATGCGGTGGAACCCGGGCATGACGGGCAGGTCGCGGCGCCGGATGGCGCCCGCGGTGCCGGCCAGCCGGTCGTCGACGAAGACGAGGGCCTCGTCGAGCGGGCAGTCGAGGCGCAGCCCCTGGGCCTCGGGCCGGACCACCGGCGGGCGGGGCCCGCAGGCGGCGAGGGCCGCGAGGGCGAGCGCGGCGGCCGCGAGGGCGAGCACCCGGGGGGCGCGGCGGGGCGTCACGGGGCGCGCTCCGGCTCGCCGAGCAGCCCGGGGTCGAGGCGCACGCGGAGGCTGCCGTCGGCGCCGGGCTGGACCGTGCTCGCGAGACCCGGCACGGCGAGGCGGGCGATGCGGGCGGCGAGCTCGGCCGGGGTCTGGGCCGTGCGCACGAGGACCGTGACCCAGCCGTGGCCGAAGCGGCGCGGCGCGACCGCGGCCACCCCGGGCAGAGCGCCGAGCGCTCGGGTGAACGCCTGCAGGCCGCGCCAGCCGAAGCGGCCGGTGAGCTGCACCGGGACGCCGCCCGCCGCCTCGCCCGGCGCGAGCGCGCGCCCGGCGGCGCGGCCGAGGTCCGCGGCGCTGTCCCGCACGGCGGTCGCGCGGGCGGCGGCCGGGTCCGGCGCGAAGCCGCGCGCGGTCGCCGTGAGGGTCGCGGGGGCCGCGCCGGTGAGCGCGCCCGTGAGGTCGACCCGCACCGAGACGAGGTCCGTGCCGCGGACGGGGCCCTCCTCGGTCGACCGCGCCTGCAGCGTGAGCGTGGCCGGCGCGACGAGAGCGAGCTTGATCCCCGCCTCACCGAGCGCCTGGCGCACCGCCCCCTCGGCCCAGGCCTCGGCGCCGCGGAGCACGAGGGCGGGCGCGGCCGCGGCGGGCCCGGGGCCGCCGGGCTCGCTTTCAAGGGCCCGCAGGAGGGCCCCGGGATCTATCGATGCCTCGATCTGAACCAGGTAGAGGCCGCCGTTCTCGGACTCCGAGAGCACGCGGTAGCGGTCGACGAGGGAGCGGGCGCGGCCGACCGCGGCCCGGACCGCGCGCGGGTGCGCGGCGCGGATGTCGGCGGCGACCAGCGTGTCGAACCCGCGCTCGACGGCGTTGCGCATCGCGTTGTCGAGGGCCTTGGCGCGGGCCGAGACGCGATCCTCGTTGAGGATGCGGGCCTGGCCCTGCCCCTCTACGGGCTGCGCCCCGGCCTGCGCCCGGGCGACGGTCGCGGCGCCGCAGAGCACGACGACGAGGGCTGCGCGCGTCATGTGAGGCGAATTGTTGCCCGAGGGCGGCGGAGGGTCAAGTGCGGCGCGCGGACCGCGCCGGCCGGGGAGGCGAGGCGCGGCCGCCCTGTGGTATCGTCCCGTCCGATCGGCCCGGCCCGGGCCAGACTTGGAGGCGCCCCGTGACCCGAACCGCTGCCAGGTGGCTGTGCTTCGCCCTACTCCTCGGCTGCAGTGAATCGACGCCGGACGGCGTCGGAGAGCGGGCCGCCCGCCTCATCGGGGGAAGCGACGACACCCACGACCCCGCGGTGGTGCTCGTCGTCCTCTACGACGAGACCGCCAACAAGATCGACGCCGCCTGCACCGGCACGGTCGTGGCCCCCCACGTGGTGCTCACGGCGGCGCACTGCCTCGACCCCGACGTGATCGGCCCGGGGCCCTCGGGGAACGCGTGGTCGTTCCTGGTCTTCATCGGCACCGACATGCACTCCTCCCAGGGCGCCAGCCGGGCGAACTTCCTCGACGTCACGGCAGCGCACCGGCACCCCGAGTACACCGCGACCCCGACCGCCGGGGCCCCGGCGCGCGACATCGGCGTGCTCGTGACCAAGCAGCCCCTCCCCGGCGCGCCGCTGCCCATGAGCCGCCGCGCCCTCGATGCGAGCGCGGTGGGGCTCGCCATTCGCGTCGTCGGCGACGGCGTCACGAGCGAGGGCCCCGCGGCGCTCGCCGGGAAGACCACCGAGTACTCGGGGGCCATCCAGGGGCTCGCGCGGGATCTCTTCTCCTTCCAGAGCGCGACCCAGTCCACGTGCGAGGGTGACTCGGGCGGGCCGTCGCTCGCCGTCCTCGACGGCCGCGAGGTGATCGTCGGGGTGCACAAGGGCGGCGACACCACGGGCACGGGCGGGGCGTGCCTCGGCGCCGTCGACTGGGACGTGCGCGTCGACCTCTACGCCGCGAGCTTCGTGGACCCGATCATCGCCGCCGCCGATCCCGGCTTCACCCCGGAGGGCACGCAGACCGACGCCGGCGTGCCCGAGGACGCGAGCGGCGACGACGCCGGCGTGCCCGCAGCCGACGCGGGGCAGCCCCCCGCGGACGGCTCCGGCTGCGCGGCCGCGCCGCGCCGGGCTGCGTCTGACGGGGCGACGGCGCTGCTCGCGCTCCTCGCCGTCCTCGCGGTCCTCGCGGTTCGGGGCCGCCGGACGCCGCCGGGCCGGCCCCGGGCATCAAAGCCGCGCAGGAGGACGCGATGCCGAACCCGTTCGTGCACATCGAGCTCACCACCGGCGACGTGAAGCAAGCGAAGCAGTTCTACCGCGCGCTCTTCGACTGGAAGCTCACCGATCAGAAGATGGGGCCGGGCATGGTCTACACCATGATCGACGTCGGCAAGGGCACCGGCGGCGGGCTCCAGGCGAAGCCGATGCCGGACGCTCCCACCGGGTGGCTGCCCTACGTCGAGGTGGAGGACGTCAAGAAGACGCTCGCCAAGGCGGAGAAGAAAGGCGCCAAGATCCTCCTCGACTACCATGAGATCCCCGGGGGCATGGGATCGCTGGGGATCTTCCTCGACCCGACCGGCGCCATGCTCGGCGTCTGGGCCGCCGCCCCGAAGCGCGCGCCGGCCCGCAAGCCGGCCGCCAAGAAGAAGCGGTAGCGCCCGCGCCTAGCGCCCGCGCGCGATCGCGCGCGCCGCGATGCGGTCGACGACCGCCGGCGCCAGCAGCTTGAGCCAGGCGCCGGCGCGCGACCGCAGGCTCATCAGGACCTCGCGGTCCCGGGCCGCGATGCCCGCGAGGGCGCGGCGCGCGCACTCCTCCGCGCTCATGACGTCCGCCTCGTGCACGGGGCTGTTCCCGGCCCCGAGCGGCCGGCCGTCGGGGCCGAAGGCGCGCTCGCGGATCGCGCTCGTGACGAAGTCCGGGCAGACGGTGGTCACGGTGACGCCGGTGCCCCCGAGCTCGATCCGCAGGCTGTCGAAGAAGCCGACCATCGCGTGCTTGCTGGCGGCGTAGCCGGTGCGCGTGGGCACGCCGCTCTTGCCGGCCACGCTCGACACCGCGACCAGACGGCCGCGGGCCCGCTTCAGGTGGGGCAGCGCGTGGTGGGTGAGGTACACGGCCCCCAGGTAATTCACGCGCATGAGCCGCTCGAAGATCGAGAGGTCGTGCACCTCGTCGAAGCGCGCCCACATGCTCTGGCCGGCGTTGTTGACCAGGGTGTCGATGCGGCCGTGCTCGGCGACGGTCCGCGCGACGAGCGCCGCGCACTGGGCCGGATCCGCGACATCGGTCGGGACCGCGAGCGCCCGGCCGCCGCGGGCCTGGCAGGCCGCCGCCACGTCCGCGAGCGCGGCGGCGTCGCGAGCGGCAAGCACGAGCCACGCGCCCTCGCCCGCCAGCGCGAGGGCGAGCGCGCGGCCGATGCCGGAGGAGGCGCCGGTGAGGATGACGACGTTCGCGGCGAAGCGCATGGTGGAGGCGTAGCGCGGCCGCGCGCTGCGGTCCAGCGGCGTGATACACTGTAGGCGGAGCAGCGCTCGGTCGCGTTCGGCTCGGGAGGACGGCATGCTGCGTCGTTGGATAGGTCTGGCGCTGCTCGCGCTGCCGCTGGCGGCCGGCGCGCAGCCCACGGTGGCGGTGGACGCGACCGCGGACGTGCGCGCGATCTCGCCGCTCATCTACGGCGTCAACTACGCCGACGCGACACAGGTCGGCAGCGGCCGGATCCCCCTGACGCGCTGGGGCGGCAACTCGACCAGCCGCTACAACTACCAGATCGACGTCACCAACACCGGCTTCGACTACTACTTCGAGAACATCCCCGGCTGCTGGAGCAACGCCGGCGGCTGGTGCGGCTCGCCCCCGGCGAACCCGCAGGACGCGAGCGGCGCGAACGCCTATCTCCAGGCCGCGGAGCAGGCCGGCATCGTCGCGCTCCTCACGGTGCCGACGATCGGGTGGGTCGCGAAGGCGCCGCCGGTCTACGGGCACCCCTTCCCGTGCGGCTGCCCCAAGACCGCGGTCCCGACCCAGGACTCGTTCGATCCGTACGACACGAGCTGCGGCAACGGCCAGAGCGGCGGGGCCTGGGTCGCCTGCCCGGCCGCGACCACGACGAGCACCGCGGTCGACGCGGCCTGGACCACCGGCTGGGTGAGCTACCTCGTCGGCCGGTTCGGCGCGAGCCAGGGCGCCCGGATCTACGAGCTCGACAACGAGCCCAACCTCTGGGACTCCACGCACCACGACGTGCACCCGGCCCCGCTCACCTACGATGAGCTGTGGCAGCGGATGCGCGACCACGCGGTCGCGATCCTCGACGCGGACCCGACCGCCGAGGTGGCGGGCCCCGCGGAGTGGGGCTGGCCGAACTACTTCTGCTCCGCCGCCGACAACATCAACCTGGGCTGCTTCCCGACCTCGCCCGACCGCGCCAACCACGGCGGCCTGGAGCTCGTGGCCTGGCTCCTCGAGCAGGCGCACGCCTACGAGCTCGCCCACGGCCGCCGCATCCTCCACTACCTGGACCTGCACTACTACCCGCAGGGCGGGAATCCGCCGGCGATCACGCGCTCGCTGTGGGACCCGGCGTACACCGATCCGTCGTGGATCAACGACACCATCCGGCTCATCCCGCGGATGCGCGACTGGGTGAGCCAGCACTATCCGGGGACCAAGCTGCTGATCAGCGAGTACGACTTCTACCACCACAACGAGGCCGTCGGCGCGGTCACCTACGCCGAGGTCCTCGGCATCTTCGGCCGCGAGGGCCTCGACGCGGCCACGGCCTGGTCGCCGCCCGCGCCGGGCGAGGCCGCCTTCGGCGCGTACAAGCTCTACCGCAACTACGACGGCGCCGGCGGGCACTTCGAGGCGACGAGCGTGCGCGCGACCGTGACCGGCAGCGCGAGCGTCAAGGCCTACGCGGCGACGGGCGCGAGCCGGGCCACGGTCGCCCTCGTCAACGAGGGCGGCGCGGCGGCCAACGTGACCGTCACGTTCGCGGGCTTCACGCCGGGCACGACGGCCGCCTGGTACACGCTCGGCAGCGGCGACACCGTCACGCGCCAGGCGGACGTGACGCTCAGCGGCGGCGCGGCGACCGTGAGCCTCGGCGCGACGAAGATCGGGATGCTCGTCGCCCCGCGGGCGGCGGTCCAGACCGACGGCGGCGTGCAGCAGGACGCCGCGCTCCAGCAGGACGCCGCGCTCCAGCAGGACGCCGCCGCCCCGCAGGACGCCGTGGCGCAGCAGGACGCCGCCGCCTCGCAGGACGCCGCGGCCCCGCAGGATGCGCCCCCGGTCCTCGCCGACGGCGGCGTGAGCGCCGACGCCGGCGCGCCGCACACCGCCACCTCGGGCTGCGGCTGCCGTGCCGCGCCCCCGGCCGGCGCGGGTGGGTGGCTCGCGCTCGGGCTGGCGGCGCTGGGGCTCAGCCGCCGGCGCCGCCGGCGCTGAGGGCGCCCACGCCTACTCCCACTCGATCGTCGCCGGCGGCTTCGAGCTGATGTCGTAGACGACGCGGTTGATGCCGGGGACCTCGTTGATGACCCGGCGGGAGATGGTGCCGAGGACCTCGTAGGGGAGCTGGACCCAGTCGGCGGTCATGCCGTCGTGGGACTGAACCGCGCGCACGGCCAGGGCGTCGGCGTAGGTGCGCTGGTCGCCCATGACCCCGACGCTCTTGACCGGCAGCAGGACGCCGAAGGACTGCCAGATCGAATCGTACAGGCCGGCCGCGCGGATCTCCTCGTCGATGATGGAGTCGGCGGCGCGCAGGATCTCGCACCGCCCGCGCGTCACCTCGCCGAGGATGCGCACCGCGAGGCCGGGGCCGGGGAACGGGTGGCGCCACAGCACCGGCCGCGGCAGCCCGAGCTCCTCGCCGAGGACGCGCACCTCGTCCTTGAAGAGCTCGCGCAGCGGCTCGATGAGGCGCAGCTTCATCACCGCCGGCAGTCCGCCGACGTTGTGGTGGCTCTTGATCGTCGCCGAGGGGCCGCGCGTCGAGACCGACTCGATCACGTCGGGGTAGAGCGTGCCTTGCGCGAGCCACTGGGCACCTTGGAGCGTCCGCGCCTCCTCCTCGAAGACCGCGATGAACTCGCCGCCGATGATCTTGCGCTTGCGCTCGGGGTCGGTGACGCCGGCGAGGGCGCGCAGGAACCGCTCCTCGGCCGCCACGACGCGGAGGTCGAGGTGAAAGGCGCCGCGGAAGAGCGTCTCGACCATGGCCGGCTCGCCCGCCCGCAGCAGGCCGTTGTCGACGAAGATGCAGGTGAGCCGCGGCCCCACGGCCCGGGCGAGGAGCGCCGCCGTCACCGACGAGTCGACGCCGCCCGAGAGGCCGCAGATCACGCGCCCGCCCTCGCCCACCGCGGCGCGGATGCGCGCGACCGCCTCCTCGGCGAACGAGGCCATGGTCCAGCTCGGCGAGCAGCCGGCGAGGTCGAAGAGGAAGTTGCCGAGGATCTCGCCGCCGCGCGGCGTGTGGGCCACCTCGGGGTGGAACTGCACGCCCCAGAAGCGCCGCTCGGGCGCCGCCACCGCGGCCGCCGGCGAGCTCGGGCTCTCCCCGATGATCGAGAAGCCCGCCGGCAGCTCCTCGACCCGGTCACCGTGGCTCATCCAGACGGCGATCTCGTCGCCGGCGCCGAAGCCCTGGAAGAGGCCGCGCGGCTCGCGGACCGCGAGGTGCGCGCGGCCGTACTCGCGCTTGGCCGCCGGCTCGACGCGGCCGCCGAGGAGCTTGACCGCGAGCTGGACGCCGTAGCAGATGCCGAGCGTCGGCACACCCAGCTCGAGGACCGCGCGGTCGATCATCGGCGCGCCGGGCTCGTAGCAGCTCGAGGGCCCGCCCGACAGGATGATCGCCTTGGGGTGGAGCGCGCGCAGCTGGTCGAGACCGATGTCGAAGGGGTGGATCTCGCTGTACACCCGGAGCTCGCGCACCCGGCGGGCGATGAGCTGCGTGTACTGGCTGCCGAAGTCCAGGATGACGACGGTCTCGCGCATCGCGTGCCGCTCCGATGTTCGTGGGTGGGGGGTGACGGCTACCGCTCGACGCGGTAGTTCGGCGCTTCCTTCGTCACCGACACGTCGTGGACGTGGCTCTCCTTGAGCCCCATCGCGGTGATCCGGATGAACTTCGCCTTCTCGCGCAGCTCCTCCAGCGTGCGGCAGCCGGTGTAGCCCATGCCGCTGCGCACGCCGCCGAGGAGCTGGTAGATCGACTGGGAGAGCGAGCCGCGGTAGGGCACCCGGCCCTCGATGCCCTCGGGCACGAGCTTCGACGCCTCGGTGACGCCGCTCTGGAAGTACCGGTCCTGGGAGCCGGCGCGCATCGCGCTGATCGAGCCCATGCCGCGGTACATCTTGTAGCTGCGGCCCTGGTAGAGGACGACCTCGCCGGGAGCCTCGTCGGTGCCGGCGAAGAGCGAGCCGACCATGACCGTGTGGGCGCCGGCCGCGAGCGCCTTGATGACGTCGCCGGAGTACTTGATGCCGCCGTCGGCGATGACCGGCGGGCCGGTGTCGCCGCGCGCGCGGGCACAGTCGGAGATCGCGGTGATCTGCGGCACGCCGACGCCGGAGATGACGCGGGTGGTGCAGATGCTGCCGGGGCCGATGCCCACCTTGACCGCGTCGGCGCCGGCGCGGGCGAGCGCCATGTAGCCCTCGGCGGTGGCGACGTTGCCGGCCACGAGCTGCGCCTCGGGGTAGGCCTTGCGCAGCTCGGCGACCGACGCGACGACCCCCTGCGAGTGGCCGTGGGCCGTGTCGATGCAGATGAGATCGCAGCCGGCGGCGAGGAGCGCGGCGGTGCGCTCGTCGCGATCCGGCCCGACACCGACGGCGGCGCCGACGCGCAGCCGCCCGTAGTCGTCCTTGACCGCGTGCGGGTACTCGGTCGCCTTCTCGATGTCCTTGGTGGTGATGAGGCCGCGCAGCTTCCCGCTCGCGTCGACGACGAGGAGCTTCTCGATGCGGTTGCGGTGCAGGAGCTCCTTCGCCTCCTCGAGGCTCACGCCCTCGCGGGCGGTGATGAGCTTCGCCGTCATCAGGTCGCGCACGCGCAGCTCGAGGTTGCGCTCGAAGCGCACGTCGCGGTTCGTGAGGATGCCGACGGGGTGGCCCTCGGCGACCACCGGCAGGCCGCTGATGCTGTGCTGGCGCATCAGCGCCATGGCCTCGGAGAGGCGCTGGTCCGGATGGATCGTCACCGGGTCGACGACCATGCCCGAGGTCGCCTTCTTCACCCGCACCACCTCGCGCGCCTGATCCGCGATCGCGAGGTTCTTGTGCATGATGCCGATGCCGCCCTCGCGCGCCATGCAGATGGCGGTCGCGGCCTCGGTCACGGTGTCCATCGCCGCCGAGAGCAGCGGCATCTCGAGCGGGATGCGCCGGGTGAGGATGGTGCGGACGTCGGCGTCGCGCGGCAGGATCGCGCTCTCGGCCGGGAGCAGCAGGACGTCGTCGAAGGTGAGGGCCTCGCGCAGGTTGTTCTCGAGCATGCCTGGATCCGTCCCGGTCTCGCGGTTACTTGCAGCCCGCCATCAGCGCCTCGATCTCCTGCCGCCGCTTGGCCTCGGTCACCTGCTTGAGATAGGCCCCCAGCTCGGCCTTGGCGGCCGCGCACTGTTTCAGCTTCAGGAGCATCGTGCCGATGCGTAGATGAGCCTTGACGTAACCAGGGTTGAGAGTCAAGGCCTTGCGGCACAGCTCGACGCCTTTCCTGAGATCCCCGGCAGCCTCGTGCGCCAGGCCGAGATCGCAGGCCGCCTCGGCGCTCTTGGGCGCGAGCGCGACGGCCTTCTCGAACGCCGCGCGCGCGTCCTTGACCCGGTTGCGCTCCAGCTCCACCCGGCCGAGGCGCAGGGCGGCCTCCGCGAGCTTGCCGTCGAGCTTGAGCGCCAGGCCGAGCTCGCGGGCGGCGTCGTCGAGCTTGCGCGCCTTCGCGAGCGCGGCGCCGAGCGCCATGTGGAGCTTCGGCTCGGTCGGCTCGAGGAGCACCGCGGCGCGCATCTCCGCCACTGCCTCGTCGAGCTTGCCGAGCTTGCCGAGGGCGTTCGCCAGCCGCACCCGCGCCTCGAGGTCCTTCGCGTTCAGCTTCACCGCCTGGCGCAGCGCGTCGGCGGCCTCCTTGTGGGCCCCGAGCCGCTGGTGGATGCGGCCGAGGTTGAACCAGGCGTCGCCGTAGTCGGCCTTCACCTTCACCGCCTGGCGCAGGAACGTCACGGCCTCGGCGCTCTGCCCCGCCTCGTCGAGCATGGCGCCGAGCGTCATCAGCGCCTGCGGGAACTTGCCGTCGAGGGCGACGGCGCGCCGCAGCGAGGCGATCGCGCCCGGGAGGTCGTTCTTCGCCCGCAGCGCGAGCGCCTTGACGAAGTGCGGGCGGGCGTCCTTCGGCTTGATCTTGATGAGCTGGTCGCACCGCTTGAGCGCCTGATCCACGGCGCCCTTGTGCACGAGCGCCTCGACCTCCTCGATGACGTCGGCGCGGGCCGGACCGGCGGCGAGGGTGAGCGCGAGGGCGACGAGGACGGCGGCGGCGAGACGGTGGGGTGCGCGCATTGGGTGAGCGTAGCACGCGGGAGCGGGGCGCAACACGGGGGTCAGCGTGGCCCTCCTGTTCGTTGCCCGTTCCCGCCGGCGCCCTCCCCGGTGTAGATTGTGACCATGGACGAGTCCTGGGAGGAGAGGCTGCTGGGGTTCGACGCCCGCGTGTCGGTGCCGTCCTACTGGAACGATCAGCGCAAGGGCGAGCTGCTGCTGCGCACCGACGTCGTGCAGCCGTACTCGGCGGATCCCGAGGCGTGGCCGTCGCTCTTCGACCGGCCCGGGAACCCGCGGCCCGGCTACGTCGGCTTCTTCCAGGACCTGTGGGAGGACGTCGAGCAGCTCCAGGCGCACCTCGCCGCGAACTGCCCCAAGGTCCCCTGCGCCGTCGTCGCCATCACCGTCCACGCCCGCACCGCGGGGTGGAACAAGGGCGGCAGCCCGCTCGCGCCGGTGCTCGGCGGCCGCGTCTTCGACGCCTTCACCGGCCTGCCGCTGCCCCTGCCCTTCGCGCGGCCGTCGGTGCGGGCCGAGAGCTGGTCCCTGCTCGGCTTCGACGTCGCCGACGTCTACGGCCTGAGCGGCCTGTCGAGCTGCGCGTACCCCGAGCTCCAGGCGATCCAGCAGGAGGAGCTGAGCCGCACGTTCGGCAAGCGGCTGAACGCGCGCCACCTCTTCGACCGGGTGCAGGACGCCGACGACTTCCGGCCGATCTGCGACGCCCGCGTGCCGAACCACAAGCCCTTCTTCGTGTACGGCCTGTGGCGCGTCGACGGTGGGAGCAGCGCCGGGGCCCGCCCGCTGGCGCAGCCGCCCGCGGCGGAGTAAAACGGCGCTCCCGGCTGGCGCCGCGCGGCGGCCCGCCGTAGGCACATGGAGCGAGGGCGCATGCCGGAGGTCAGCTACGAGATCGTCACGTCCCTCCCGACCGAGGCGGTGGTCGATCTTTACAAGGCGGGCGGGTGGTGGAAGGAGGACCCGGCCTGGCGCGCCGTGGTCCCGCGCATGATCCAGGGCAGCTACTGCTTCATGATCGCCCGCGACGCGGACGGCGGCGTCATCGGCATGGGGCGCGCCATCTCCGACGGGGTGAGCGACGCCTACGTCCAGGACGTCGTGGTCCTCACGGAGCACCGCGGCCGCGGCATCGGCCGGGAGCTGGTGCGCCGCCTGACGGAGCGCTGCGCCGCCGCCGGCATCGGCTGGATCGGCCTCGTGGCCGAGCCCGGGACCCAGGGGTTCTACGAGGCGCTCGGCTACGGCCCGCTCGTCGGCTTTCAGCCCATGCTGTACGGGAAGCAGGGCTAGATGGACTTCCTGGGCCTCGCCTTCAGGAAGCTCGTCCTCGAGCAGCGCGACGAGCTCACGCCGCTGCTCGAGCGGCACCCGCAGCCGCTCTCCGGCTACACCTTCGCCTCGCTCCTCATCTGGGGCGCGGTCTTCGACTACCACGTCGCGCTCCCCGACCCGGACACGTTGCTCGTGTCGGGCGAGGTGGCGCCGGGGCGGTACCTGCTGCAGCCCGTCGGCAGCTTCCCCGCGGCCGCGGAGCAGGCCGTCATCGAGGGCGGCCGGCGCCTGGCCTGGCCGCTGCGCATCGTCGGCGTGGGCGCGCCGTTCCTCGCGGCGCACGCGGCGTGCGCCGCGGCCTTCGAGGTCACCGAACGGCGCGAGGGCGCCAACTACATCTACAACGCGAGCGCGCTCGCCGAGTTGCCGGGCCGCGCCTACGCGGCGAAGCGCAACCTCATCGCGCAGGCGCGCCGCCTGTACGAGTGGAGCGCCGAGCCCCTCACCGCCGATCACGTGGCGGACTGCCTCGCCATCGCCGACGACATCGCCGCGAAGCGCGACGCGGCGGAGAACGGCGTCACCCTCGAGCGCGAGACCGTCGCGCTGGAGTTCACGCTGCGCCACTTCGGGGCGCTCGGGCTCCACGGCGTGCTGGTGCGGGTGGGCGGACAGCCGGCCGCGTTCTCGATCTACGAGCGCTCCGCGCCCGACACCGCGGTGATCCTCTTCGAGCGCGCGGTCCGCTCCTACAAGGGCCTCTACCAGGTCGTGAACCGCGAGACCGCGCGGGTCCTCGCCGCGGCGGGGTTCACGTACATCAACCGCGAGGAGGACCTGGGCGACCCGGGCCTGCGGCGCGCGAAGCTCTCGTACAACCCGCTGCGCCTGGAGATGGGCTACGCGATGCGGCTGCGCGGGTCGCCCTAGCCCCCGGCCTCGAGCCGCGCCAGCGCCTCGAGGAGCGCCCGGCGCAGCGCCTCCTGGCGCGCGGGGTCCGTGAGCTTGGCGCGCGTGTCGCCCTCGCGGACGTAGAAGACGTCGGCGACGCGCTCGGCCTCGGTCGCCACCTTCGAGAGGTGGATGTCGAGGCCCTGCTCCGCGAGGGTGCGGGCGATGGTGTACAGCACGCCGAGGCGGTCCTGCGTGTAGACGTCGACGATGGTGAAGTCGCGCGACGCGTCGTTGTCGATCTCGACCTCGGTGAGCACGTGCGGCTTCGCCTTCGCCGGCAGCGAGCTGCGCTCGCGGCGCGCGGCGACGATGGCGCTCACGTCCACCTCGTGGCCGAGGACGCGGCCGAGGTCCTCCTCGACGGCCTGCCAGCGGCGCGGGCCGACGATGGCGCGGCCGAGGCGGTCGTGGACGGTGAAGACGTCGAGGGCCTCGCCGGGCCCCTGCACGAAGCCGGCGGCGTCGGCCTGCCCGGCCCGTGAGTTGATCTCGGCGGCGTGGATGTCGATGCCGTGGGCCAGCAGCACCCCGGCGATGCTCGCGAGCAGGCCCGGCGCGTCGGCGCAGCAGACCGTGACGACCGAGTAGCGCCGCGAGCGGTGGTGGCGCACGTCGAGCAGCACCTGGCGCCCCTCGGCCACCCGCCGCTGGCACAGGCGCATGTGCCGCACGATGGTGGGCGCGGCGTGCTGCGCGAAGTAGCGGTCCGGCAGGTGCGCGAACGCGGCCTCCGCGGCCGGCGCGGCGCCCCCGAGGAGCGCCGCGACCCGGCGCTTGCGCGCCTGCACCCGCGCGCTCGTGTCGGCGCCGGCGAGGTCGGGGCCCGAGCGCAGGTGGGCGCGCGCCCGGAGGTAGAGGTCACGCAGCAGGCGCGCCTTCCACTCGGTGAGGTTCTGCGGCGCGACCATGGCCATGTCGGCGTAGGTGAGCAGGTAGAGCTGCCGGAGCGTCGTCAGGTCCCGCACCGTGTGCGCGAGCTTCTCGATCATCCCGCTGTCATCGATGTCGCGGCGCTGCGAGAGGTGCGACAGCAGCAGGTGCTGGCGCACCAGGAACTCGACCTTGCGCACGTCCGCCTCGGCCAGGGCGAGGCGGCGGGCGACGGCGACGGCGAGGCGCGCGCCCTTCTCGCTGTGGCCCGAGCCGAGGGGCTTGCCGATGTCGTGCAGCAGCGTGCCGACGAAGAGCGCCACCCGGTCGGCGGGCTCGACCTCGGCCATGGCCGCCACCGCCGTCGGGTGAGCCGCGGCGTAGGGCGCCTCGCCGCGCGCGAGGGCGCGCAGGCAGGCGACGGCGTAGAGCGAGTGCTGGTCGACGGTGTAGACGTGGTAGACGTCGTGCTGCGCGCGGCCGGTCAGGGGCGCCCACTCGGGCATGAGCGCCGACAGCACTCCGAGGTCGTGCATCTGCTCGAGGAGCGACGGGCTCGCGCGGTCGCGCGGGTCGCAGAGGAGGTCGACGAAGTGGCGCGCCGCGGTCGGGTCGCCGGTGAGCGGCGCGCGGCCGAGCGCGCCGTCGCCGAGGGCGTCGGCGATGACGTCGCGGGTGTGGCCGTAGATCTCGACGCCGAGCTCGAGCGCGGCCGGGAAGAGCCGCACCATCTCGGCGGGGTGCTCGCGGAACACCTCGGGGCCGGTCGTGGTGAGGCGGCCGTTGAAGAGCATGAAGGCGTGGTCGATGCGCCGCAGCACCGGCGGGCGCTGCGGCGGGACCACGCAGCGCTCGAGCACGCGGGCGACCTCGCGGCGCACCGCCTTGGCCGCCAGGTAGTAGCGGCGCATCATCTCCTCGACGGCGATGACGATGACCGGGCGCCGATCGCCCTCGGCGGCGGTGATGTCCGGGAAGAGCCGGCGCGCGATCGCCTCCTGCGCGTCGAAGCCGAGCTGGTCCTGCCGCCGCCCCGCGTGCAGGTGCAGCGCGGTGCGGATCCACAGCAGGAAGTCCCGCGCCTGCGCGAGCGCCGCGACCTGCCGCGCCGTCGCCTCGCCGCGCCGGGCGAGATCGCCGAAGTCGCTCACGCGGAAGCGCGCCTTCGCCGCCCACAGGCCGACGTAGAGGTCGCGCAGGCCGCCGTCGCCGTTCTTGAGGTTCGGCTCGAGCAGGTAGGGCGTCTCGCCGAACCGCGCCCGCCGCGCGCGCACCTCGTCGTGCAGCCGCGCGATGAAGTCGTTCGCGTTCGGCGTGAAGAGCGCCTGGAACGTCTCCCGCACGAAGCCGCGGAAGAGCTCGGCGTCGCCGCCGAGGAGGCGGGTGTCGAGCAGGGCCGTGCACACCGTCAGGTCGTCGCGGGCGAACCGGATGGCCTCGGGCACGTTGCGGATCGCGTGGCCCACGTCGAGGCGCGCGTCCCACAGCGGGTAGAGCACCTCCTCGGTGAGCGCCGCGAGCGCCGCGTCCGGCGCCGCCGGGTAGAGGAAGAGGAGGTCGGCGTCCGAGTACGGGCACAGCTCCGCCCGGCCGTAGCCGCCCGTGGCGACGAGCGCGACCGGAGCGGCGAGGCCCGCGCCGTGGCGCGCGACCGCCGCCTCGAAGCAGCCGCGCACGAGCCGGTCCACGGCGTCGGCGTACGCCCCGGCCACCGCGCGGCCACCGGCACCGGCCGCGTGCGACTCCGCGACCGCGGCGCGGGCCGCGTCGAGGTAGGCGCGGGCCACCCGCCCGCGCTCGGGCGCGGCGGCGGTGAGGTCGCCCATGGGCAGCGCCTCGGCGATGAAGGCGGGCGCGCTCACCGCCCGGCCGCTCCGCGCCCCGCGCGCGCCGGGCCGTGGCCCTCGCCGCGGCCGCCCTCGATGCGCGTGCGGCGCGCCGCGACGTAGGCGGCGACGCCGTCGGCGATCCCCTGCGCCGAGCGCTCGCGGAAGCGCGGGTCGCGCATCTCGCGCTCGGCCTTCGCGTTGGAGACGAAGCTGAGCTCGCACAGGATGCTCGGCATCTTGGCGCCGAGCAGCACGTAGAAGAGCGCCTTGCGCACGCCCTTCACCTTCCCGGAGCCCTTGTGGAGCGCCCGCTTGAGGCTCGCCTCGACGGACTGCGCGAGGAGCGCCGAGTCCTCGGTGTGGGCCCGGGTCATGAGGTCCGCGACCAGGAGCTGCAGATCGGCCATGCTGCGGCCGGAGCCCTGGTTCTCGCGCTGGGCGAGGCGGCGGGCGTACGCGTCGTCGGCCAGGTCGAGGTAGTAGGTCTCGACGCCGTCGCGGGTCCGGTCCGGGGCGGCGTTGACGTGAACGGAGATGAAGAGGTCGGCGCGCGCGTCGTTCGCGCGCCGCGTGCGCGCCTCGAGCGGTACGGTCTGGTCGTCCTCGCGCGTGAGGAGCACCTCGAGCCCCTGGCGCTGCAGCAGCGGCACGAGCCGCCGCGCGACGTCGAGGACCACCTCCTTCTCCGGCAGCCCGCCCTGCCCGACCGCGCCGTTCTCGGCGCCGCCGTGGCCGGCGTCGACGACCACGCGGCGGATGGGGATGGCCGCCGCCTCGGAGAGCGTGAGCCCGCCCTGCGGCTTGAGCTCCTTGGGGGCGATGAGATCCTCGGCGCGCCGCGACTCGATGACGATCGCGGGCGGCCGCTCGAGCGTGTACACCTGGCCGCGCGCGCCCTCGGCCAGCTCGACGACGACGCGGGCCTGGTCGCGGCGGTAGGGCGCGGCGCGTACGCCGAGGACGAGGGTGCTCTTGGTGAAGGCGCGGGTCCGGTTCACGCCGGGAGCGATCACCGCGCCGGGCACGTCGACGAAGATCCGCGCCGGGCGGCCCTCGATCGCCGGCACCGCGCCGTGGCTGAAGGCGACCGGCCGGTCGATCGTGATCACGATCTGCGCCGCCGTCGGCGTCCGCGTGACCGCGATGCCGAGGACGCGCGAGGGCAGGACCGCGCCGGGTGTGGCGCCCGGGATCACGCCGCTGCCGGGCGCGGCGCCGGGGATCGCGCCGGCGCCGGCGGCCGCGCCGGCGGGCATGGAGGCCGGCGCGGACGACGAGCCCGGCGCCGGGGCGTCGCCCCCGCCCT
>DASXVK010000795.1:0-44992 GCA_036504295.1 Polyangia bacterium | reverse complement strand
TGGCCGCCCTGGGCGAGCTCCAGGTACACGCGCCGCGCCTGATCGCTGCGGCGCGCGTCGGCGTAGAGGTCCGCCACGGTGAGCAGGATCTGCTGCTTCTTCGCGGCGTCGATCTCGACGGCGTAGGCCTTCTCGAGCACCCGCACCGCCTCGCCCGGCAGGCCCGCGCGCACGAGCAGCTGCCCGAGCTCGACGAGCGCCGCGGGCTGGTCGCCGGCGCCCTTCGACGCGTGCTCGAGGAACTTCTGCACGCCCTCGGTGTCGCGCAGGCCCACGAGCGCGGCGAGCAGCTTCTCCGCCGCCCGCGCGTCCTGCGGGTCCTTCTGGAGCACGCCGGCGTAGAGGTTGCGCCGCTCGGCCAGCTCCTTGCGCCGCTGCGCCTCGTGGAACAGCCGCTCGAAGGCGTCGTCCGCGCCCGAGGCCATGAGGCGCTGATAGAGCTGCGCGGCGAGGTCGTAGCGCCCCTCGATCTCGAGCGCCACGAAGGCGCGCAGCGGGAGCGCACCCTGGCGCTCGAGCGCGGCCACCTCGGCGGCGAGGGCGCCCTGCCGCTGCAGCACCTGGTAGCGCGCCCGCCGCGCCGCCTGCCGCAGCGTCGCGGTCGGCGCCGCCCGGCTCAGCCCCTCGAGGGCCGTGAGCGCGCTCGCCGCGTCGCCGGCGTCGAGGAGCGCCCGGGCGCGCAGGAGCTCGACCTCGGACGCCTCGCGCGGGTCCTTCGCGAGGGCCGCGAGGGGCTGCGCGATCCGGGCCACGTCCGCCGGCCGCTTGAGCTGCGCGTAGGCCTCGGCCAGGGCGCGCAGCACGCCCGCGTCCGGCTGCACGAGCGACGCGAGCAGGCGCTCGGCCTGGGCGGCGTCGCGCAGGACCGTGAGGGCGACGAGGCCCGCCGTCCGCACCTCCTCGGGGTCGGGTTTCGCCTCGCGCGTGACGCTCTGCACCCAGGCCTTGAGCTGCTCGCCGGGGTGGAGCGCGGCGGCGAGCTGCACCCGGATCTCATCGGCCCGGGCCGGGCTCTCGGTGGCGAGCGCCCGCGCGAGCGCCTTCGCCTCGGGCCCGCGGCCGAGCGTGGCCAGCAGGGCGACCCGGCGCTGGCGCAGCGCGAGCTTCACCTCGGTCTCGGCGGCCAGTAGCTCCCGCTCCTCGTCGGCTCGGAGCGCCGCGTCCGGGTGCCCCGCCTGCAGCGCGGCCTCGCTGACGAGGCCGAGGAGCTGCGCGCGCGTGCGCGGCTCGTGCACCTTGGGGACGAGGACCTGCAGCGGCGCGAGGACCACCGCGCCCCGCCCGAGCTTGAGGTCCACCGCAGCGTGCTCGAGCACCAGGGCGAGGGTCCCGCGGTCCGGCGTCCGCCGGCCCGCCAGCACGCGTTCGACGCGCGGCCGCAGCGCGCCGCCGGCCACGAGGCAGGCGAGGATGAGCGCGGCCAAGCTCAGGCCGAAGCGCAGCTGCTCGCGGCGCGCGCCGCCGGGAGCGGGCCTGGCCGGTGGCGCCGGCACGGCCGCCGCGTCGTCGTTGTGCGCCGGGGTGTGCGTCATGGGATCCTCATCGAGCAACACGTCCCGGGATCGTAGCCCAGGCACGGCGGGCGGGGAGCTACCGGACGCACCAGTACAGGGAGGTCGTGTAGTGGGTCGGATAGTCCGGTGGCCCCTCATACACGTCACCGGTGAACACCGCGGTGGCCCAGGTGCCGGCGGGGCAGCTGCAGCCGCCAGTGTACGGGTTGGTCACCGGGCAGGTGTTATCACTCCTCGACCGGTACATCCCGCCGAACCCGTAGTTGTTGCCGCGCAGGTAGCCGTAGAGGTTCAGGCTGCCGTTGATCGTCGCCGTGCCGCCGACGGTGGCGTTGCCGTTGACCCCGAGCGAGCCGTCGACCTGCGCGTTGCCCCACGAGTAGAGGTAGGCCGTGTTCACCCGGCCGTCCGCCTGCACCGTCGCCGGCGTGTGGATGCTCTTGCCGTTGTAGGCGCGCACCCACGTCGTGTCGCTCATGTACCAGCCGCCGCCGTAGGTCTCCCAGTAGATGCCCTGGGTCCCCGAGACGCGCAGCCAGCCGCCGTCGGCCAAGATGTCGCCGGCGACGTGGAGGCGGTAGGCCGGCGAATTCACGCGCACGCCGACGCGATCGAGCCCCGCATTCACGACCAGGGTCCCCTCGTTGAAGTACGCGGTGCGGCCATCGAAGTACAGCGGGTGGGGGTTCATCCACCCGCCGTTGAGGCCCGCGTCCCAGAGGAGGTAGAACCGGTTGTCGTTGGCGTGAAGCCAGTAGGTGGACCCGTCGGTGTCCTCGAAGCGCATGGTCGGGTGCGGCGACTCGAGGCGCAGGTCCGCGGTGGTGCTGGTGCCGCCGGTGAGGATGTGGAGCTTGGACTGTGGGTTGCTGGTGCCGACGCCGACGTTGCCGCCGTTGAAGAAGACATTCCCGCCGTTGGGGATGTTGTTGGCCGCGGCGGGGTTGGTGATGCCAACGACCGTCCCGCCGGGGCCGGTGCAGTCGCCGTTGTTGTTGCCCGTGCAGATCGAGCCGTAGGAGTAGATCGACTGCCACGCGCCGATGGACCCGGTGTTGATGTTGTACCAGTCGGTCTGCCCGCGCCCGTTGGTGTTGAGGGTCGAGAGGTAGGCGCTGGTCGCGCCGATGTTGCCGGCCACCTGGAGCTTGTGGACCGGGCTCGTCGTGCCGATGCCGACGTTGCCCCCCACCGTGGCGAAGTAGTTGCCCTGCTCGCCGACGATGGTGCCCTTCACCGTGAGGTTCTGGGCCCCCGCGACCACCCCGAGACCCAGGATGGCGGCGGCGGTGCCGAGGGTCACCCAGCTACGCATCCGTGACGTCTTGACGCTCATTCCTTGCCTCCGCTCATTCGAGTCCGGGCACGGGGCGTGCCGGACGGTTGCCGTTGACCCCGTTGGGGCTGTGCATGGGCGGCCGGTAGTCCGGCGCGCTCGGGGGTTCCTGGGGCGGCGCCGGGGGCGCCTCCTGGGGGTCCGGCCGGGGCGGGTTCACCGCCCAGGCCGGCGTGTGGTGCGGCGGCACCGGCGTGTCGTCCTTCGACGCCTGCCACGGCTGCCGCTCCCGCGCGATGGGCCGCGGCGCCGCCGCGGGCGCGGCCTTGGGGCCGGGGCCCCAGGCGGACGGCTCCTGCGCCTGCGGTCCGCTCAGGATGGGCGACCCCGCCGGCGCGTGCGTCCGGTAGAGCTGGTCGAAGATCAGGCCGCAGAGCAGCGCCACCCCGGCCACCCCGGCGATGAAGCCGAGGCGGCGCAGGCGGCTGCCGCGGGTGGTCGGGCGCCCCGCGGTCACGCTAGTGGCTCCGCGGCAGCGTGTACGGGAAGAGGATGGCGCCCATCGGGTCGATGATGTTCGCGGTCTGGCTCGACTTGCCGCGGAGCCGATCCTGGAGCGACGGCTGGAACCGATCCGCGAGGGCGCCCTGCAGGCCCGCCGACAGCGCGAAGCCGGCGAGCGCGGAGACATTGTTGATGATGTCGAAGACGCGGCCCGCCGCGCCCGTCAGGAACAGCCCGGCCGAGTCCGGGAACGTCCCCTTGAACCAATCGTAGAGACCGCTCATGAACGAGTCGTGGGCCTTGCCCCAGAGGTTGCCGGCCCAGGTCAGGCCGCCGCTGGTGAGCGGCTGGTCCTGCGCGAAGAGGTGCAGGAACTTGCCCCACACGCCCTTCTGCTCGACCGCCGCCTTGAGGCTGGGCCCGCCCTCGTACACGCCCTCGGCGTTCGGCTTCGTGTCGAGGCCGACGCTGGCCCCGCTGTCCCCGATGATCATCGTCGCCGTGGTGAGCAGGGCGTTGACGAAGCCCGAGACGAAGCCCTGCCACGCCGCCTTGAGACACTGGCTGATCGACCCACCGCCGTTGACCACCGCCAGGGAGAAGCCGGCAGCGGCGCTGACGGAGCCCATGATGAACGCGGCCTTGGCGACTATCGGGGCCCAGACGGCGATGCCCTGGTAGAGCGACCATTTCACCGCCGCCCACCCGGAGAAGGCCCCGTACGTCGACTGGACCGTCTCCAGCAGCGCGCCGCCGATGTACCAGGCGGCCACCATGATGACGAGGGTCATGATCGACTTGACGTCCCCCTGCAGCGCGCCCTTGATGAGGTTGACGACGCCCTGCACGAACTTGACGGCGAAATCGACCACCTTCGAGACGAACTTCACGATGCCGGTGAACAGCTTGCTGAACCACCCGAGGCCGTTGCTGTCGGTATGGTTGACCGGGTCGTTGCCGGCGTAGGCGTAGCGGTTCATGCCGACGACCGACTCGTAGGGCACGACCGGGTCGGGGGAGATGAAGCGCGCGAGCTGCGGATCGTAGTACCGCGCGTGCAGGAAGACGAGGCCGCTCTCGTCGTGCCGCTGCCCGGTGAAGCCCCGCGCCTCCGCGTGGCCCGTCGGCGACCACAGCTTCTCGCCGTAGGGTCGAAAGGTCTGCCGCTGCGCCTCGCCGCCGCCCGCGTCGGAGATGGCCTGCACCGACCCGAGGTGGTCGAGGTGGATCCAGTACTTCGTCGCGCCCACCGTCTTCGCGACCACCCGGCCGTTGACCGAGACGTACTTCGTCGTGACGCCGCTCGTGACCTCGTAGTCGTCGCCCAGGTAGTAGGTCGTGACCCCGCCGGTGGTCTTCTTGAGCCGCGCGCCGTCGGCGTCGTAGCCGAAGGTGGTCGTCCCGATCTGCGACGGGCGGTTGTCGCCGTCCCAGGTGATGGTGCGGCCCGCGCCCGACACCATGTTGCCGTTGGCGTCGTAGGCGTAGGAGTTGGCGCCGGCCGCCGTCACCGCCTTCGGCCGCACCGACCCGGCGCCCGAGGCCGCGTAGGTGTAGCAGCCGAGGCGCGTGTTGGCGACCATGTTGCCGATCGCGTCGTAGGTGAACGACTGGCTGTCGGCGGGGTTGGTCCGCGACGCCGCGCCGATGAGGAAGTGGCGGTCGTCGTAGGTGTAGTTCCACGACTCATACTTGAACGGGCTCGCGACCGCCGTGATCTTGCCCTCCAGGTCGCGGGTGTAGGTCGAGTCCTGGAGCCTGTAGGACCCGCTCGTCGTGACGATGGAGGTCAACCAGCCGCGCGTGGCGGAGAACGCCATGCTCGTGACCGTGCCGTTGGCGTTGTCGAGGCGGGTCATCTGGCCGACGGCGTCGTAGGCGACGGTGTTCACGTACCCCGGCACCGCGCTGACCCGGCCCACCCCGTCGTAGAGGTTGGTCACGGTCTCACCGTCGGGGTAGGTGGTCGTGAGCACACGCCCGCCGAGGTCGTAGGTCTTCTGCACCGTGAAGGACTGCCCGTCGATGGTGCGCACCGACCGGTTCGCCTGCCCCGCCCAGTTGTAGTCGTAGGCGGCGGTGCCGTAGGGATCGGTGACCGTCGTCAGGAACCCGGTGTTGTAGTACCCGGCCCGCGCCTGGTCGTAGGTCCACGTCACGGTGCGGGCGTCCGCCGTGCCGGCGAGGCTCGTGCGCGCGGTCTTGCGCCCGAGGACGTCGTAGGCGAACGTCGTCACCTGGCCCTTGGCGTCGGTCTGCGAGGTCACGCGATTGGCCGCGTCGTAGGCGTAGGTCCAGGTGCCCTGGTCGGGATCCGTGTGTGAGATCTTGCGACCCAGGGAGTCCCAGACGTAGGTGGTGACGTTGCCGAGGGGATCGGTCGCGGACAGCCGCTGCCCGCGGACCGAATAGGTGTACCGGACCCGCTTCTCCTGCGTCCACGCCCCGGTCCACTCGCTCCGGCTCATCACCTGGCCCTGGGCGTTCTTCGCGATGCGCACCGGGTGGCCGAGCTCGTCCGTCCCGATGGTCGAGGTCTGCGCCACGGTGAAGTCGGGGTCCGCGGGGTTGTAGGTGATGCCGTAGGAGGTCGTCCGGTAGGCGCCGTCCGGCATCGTCACCCGCACCACGCGGTCCAGGGCGTCCCTGAGGGTCGTCACGAACGCCGGCGTCCCGCCGTTGACGTAGGGCAGGCTCTGCTGCGCGACCTGCCCGCGGGCGTCGTAGCGCGTGTCCTCCTGCAGCTCCTGCCCCGCGCTCGGGCCGCGCGACTGCTTGCGGTAGACCCGCTGCAGGCCGTCGAAGTACTCGCGGCCCCACAGCACGCCGCCGTCGGGGCCCGCCACGCGCGTCTCGAAGTACTGGTGGTCCACGCCGCCGTAGACGTACGACTTCTCCTCGTAGGCGCCGCTCGGCCCGTAGCTGCGCGTGAGCCGGCAGAACGGGTCGTAGAGGATGTTGGCCTCGATGCCGTTCGGGTCGGTGCGCTTCGACGGGGCCGCGCACTTCGCGTCCCACTGCATGGTCGTCGTGTGCCCCAGGGCGTTGGCGGTGGTCAGCAGCGTCTGGAAGCTGGCGTCGTACGTCATGGTCGTGCGGCCGCCGGTCTCGTTGACCTCGGCCGTGACGTTGCCGTAGGCGTCGTACTCGCTCTGCCGCGTGAGGTACGTGTTGGTGGTGTTCAGCCACTTCTGCACCTTCGTCGGCAGGCCCTTGACCGGCGGCGTGGTCCACGCGGCCGCCCCGTCGTAGTAGATGAGCGTCTCGAGGAGCTTGGCCCCGCCGGTGCCGATGCCCGCGTAGGCCGCCATGGTGGCCGGGCGCCCCACGACATAGGTGGCGGTGTTCGGGTAGAAGCCGTAGGCGATGGTCTGCTCGTCGCCGCTCAGCTCGTAGTTCCCGTGCGCGATGTCACGGGTGACGTTGCCGTAGACGTCGTACTGGTGCTGGGAGTACACCCGCACGCAGTTCGCTCCGGGGCAGTCGCTGCCGCCGGTCCCGTCGTAGGTGATGGCCCAGGTCTCGGTCTCGAGCGACGTGTACGGCACCAGCCCGCCGCTCGTCTGGTAGGTGTGCGCCTCCTTCAGCAGGAGCACGCCGTCGCCGCGGCGCGCCTGCACCTCGGTCGGCTTGCCGAGCGAGCCGTAGTCCTGCAGGTACCAGGTCTCGTCGTAGGGGCACAGCGTCTCGCCGGTGACGCACGGCTTCGTCACCTTCCCGTACGCGAAGCCGAGGTAGTTGCGCCCGAGGCGGTCGTAGAGGCCGCCGCTGTACGCGTAGGTCACGGTCGCCGACCAGGCCTGCCCCGCCACCTGGGTTGCCTGCGTGACCGCCTTGACGGTCCAGGTCAGGGGCGGGCTGTTGGTGTTGGCCCACGCCGTCGACGGCGCGTACGTGATGCTCTGGGTGGCGCCGATGCCGTTGTCGATGGCGCTGAGGAGGTCGTGGGGGCCGCCCTGGGCGAGGTAGATCGACATGGCCGGGCCGGAGCCCCAGCCCTCGACGGCGGCGAGGTCGGTGAGGCCGTCGCCGTTGAAGTCCCCGGCCGCGAGCCGCGCGATGTCGGTCGTGTTCGTGCCGCAGCGGGTGGGCCCCGCGTACGGCGCCGCGAAGGTGCCGTCCGGCCGGGCCTGGTAGATCGACATCGGGACGCAGCCGGTCTCGACCGCGACGAGGTCCGAGAGGCCGTCGCCGTTCACGTCGATGAGCCGCAGGCGGGCGATGTCGTCCTGGGTGCCGGTGGCGCGCGCCGGCCCCGCGATGGCGGCGCCGAAGGTGCCGTTGCCCTGCGACAGGAAGATCGAGGACGGCGCCCCGAAGGCGAGGAGGTCCGTCTTGCCGTCGCCGTTGACGTCCGCCGGCTGCACGCGCCCGATGTCGACGAGCGCGGTGGCGACGTTCGCCGTGACCGTCCAGCTCGGCCCGGCGACCGCGGCCGCGAAGGTCCCGTCCCGGTTGGAGAGGTAGATCGACATGGCCGCGGTGCTGCCCCAGCCCTCGACCGCGGCGATGTCGATGCTGCCGTCGCCGTTGAAGTCGCCGAGCTTGATTCGCCCCATATCCACTGCCGCCGTGTCGCACGTGCCCCCGATGGCGCGGCTCGGTCCGGCCTTGGCCGCGGCGAAGGTGCCGTTGCCGTTCGACAGGTACACCGACATGGCCGCGGTCGTGCCGATGCCCTCGATCGCGATCAGGTCGTCGTTGCCGTCGCCGTTCACGTCGGCCACGCGCAGGCGGCGGAGGTCGTTGGTCGCGCGGCAGTAGTTGTCGGCGTAACCGCTATCCGGGGTGCCGGAGAGGCAGCGGTTCGGGCCGGCGTACGGCCCGAGGAAGGTGCCGTTGCCGTTGGCGAGGTAGATCGACATGTTGGCGCAGCTGCCGACCGCCCCCTCGACGAAGGCGATGTCGGTCTTGCCGTCGCCGTTGAAGTCGCCGTAGAGGACGCGCGCCGTGTCGCGCAGCAGGTCCCAGTAGCCGGAGGCCGTCGTGCGCACCGGGCCGGTGAGGGCGCTGGCGAAGGCGCCGTCGCCGTTGGCGAGGGCGATGGTCATCGCGCCCGAGGGGTTGAGCCGCGCGATGTCCAGCTTGCCGTCCCCGTTGAAGTCGCCGTAGCCGACGCGGCCGATGTCCGCCTTGGCCCAGTCGTCGTTCGTCCCGGCGACGTACATGGCCGGGCCGCCGACGGCCCCGGCGTAGCTCGGCGCGGCGCCGCTGTAGCTGTAGGTCGCCGGCGCCAGCGTCGAGGTCCCGTCGGAGCCGGCCAGGGTCACGGTCTTGACGCGGTCGCGCCCGGTGCCCGGGCTGACCTCCGTCGTCAGCCGGTACTCGCGGACGAGGGCGCCGTCGACCTCGACCCGGACCTTCTCGATGAGGTAGTTGGTCGTGCCGATGCCCACCCCCATCGCGAACTTCGCCGGGATGGTGCGCGCCTTGCGCAGGAACTTGATCACCGTGTGCGAGTAGGTGACGGTGTCGGGGTAGCAGTCGGCGCCGGCCTCGCACCACCAGTTGTAGGTGACCGCGTTGCCGCTCACGTCCCGGACCTCGACCAGGCCGTAGCGGAAGGTTCCCGACCCCGTCGCTAGGACCGCGGCGTAGGTCTTCTTGACGCCCGTCGCGGTCCACACGTACCACTTGTCCGCCGTCGCGTCGCGCGCGATCTTGACGTAGCTCTCGATCTTCGTCGCGTGCGTCCCGCCGGCCGCGCACGACGCGCTCGGCCCCGCGGTCGGGCACGCCACCAGCTCCTGTCCGTCGAGGAGGAAGGTGTCCTGCCAGCCGGCGAAGGCCGGCGCCCCGCGCCGCGCCCCGACGCGCTCGATGACGCCCACGCCGGCCACGGACCAGCCGACCCCCGCGGCCCCGTCCGCCCCGCCCGAGGAGTAGACGAGGCCCAGCTCCGGCTTGAGCTGGAAGAACGGCGGCGCCTCGATGGGGATCTGCTCCCCGAAGCCGCCCATGTGCCCGAGGACGCCCCCGGCCATGTTCATGCCGGCGCCGACGCCCTGGCCGGCCCGCACCGTTCCGGCCGCCGCGAGGAGCAGGCCGAGCGCGGCCGCGCTGATGATGGTCGCCCGGTTCTTCGCTCGCATCATCCTCCTCCTCACTGCGCCACGCAGGCGCCGCGGCCGTCGCACTTCTCGCCGGTGGTGCAGCTCAGGCCGTCGTTGCAGGCCGTGCCCGCCGCCGCGTAGCTCGGCACGCAGTCCGCCGTGCCGTCGGCCGACGCGGTGTAGGTCACGCACGCGGTGTTCGCCGGGCAGGTCTTGGTCGTGCCCTGGCAGGCCGCGCTCACCCCGGTGCAGCGGTCGTGGTAGGTGTTGCCGTTGCCGTCGTCACACAGCGTCCCCGCCGGCCGAAACCCGTCCGGCGGGCACAGGCCGGAGGAGCCGTTGCAGGTCTCGGCGACGTCGCACACGCCGGCCACCGCGCGGCACAGCGTGCCCGCCGGCTTGACCACGTCCGCCGGGCAGGCGCTGCTCGTGCCGGTGCAGGTCTCGGCCTGATCGCACCCGCCGGCCGCCTCGGCGCGGCACACGACGCCGGCGCCCTTGAAGCCATCCGCCGGGCACTCGTGCGCCGTCCCGTTGCACACCTCGGCCGCGTCGCAGGCGCCGGCCGCGCTGCGGCACTCGAAGCCCGCCGGCCGCGCGCCGCAGGTGCCCGAGCCGGCCTGGCAGTACCAGCAGGCCCCGGGGCAATCGCTGGCGCAGCACACCCCGTCCTCGCAGTAGTCGTTGCTCCAGCACTCGCCCGCGAAGCCGCAGCCCGAGCCCTGCCCCTTGCCGCCGCGGATGATGAGGCTGCCGCCGATCTGCTGCGACTGGGCCCCGGCCTGCACCGCGCCCTTCGTCCACTTGTAGTTGCAGCCCGCGAGGTTCGGGTCCGTCGGCCACCTGGTCGGGTCGCAGGCGCCCGTCAGCGCCGCGATGACCAGGTCGCCGCTGATGACGACGTCGACCGTCACATCGGTCGCCCACGCCGGTCCGGCCGCCAGCAACAGCAGGGTGCAGGCCAACAACAGTGGACGGTCTCTCATCGCACCTGCCTCCAAGGCTCAGACATCCAGGAAGCGGGCCGGGCATCGGCCGGCTCCAACTCTCACTGAACGCGGTTTCGCCGGCGGCGGCAGTCAAAACCGGATTACTTGGCATTTCCTGGCATTACTCGACTCCGTCGCGGTGCGCGCGCCCGCGGCCCGGCCGCGCAGCGACCAGACGTCGCCGATCGCGCCGGCCGGGCCCACTCACTGTCAGGGGCTTCGGCCTCTTCGGGAGATGCGCCAGTCGAGCGGGAGCCGGGGTGAATCGAATCCGGCGGCTATCACGCGATCCCGGGCCGCGGGCAGGTCGCACGTTGTTGACGTGGGGATCGGCGGCCTGGCGGCCGCGACTCCGGCCGCGCCCTGCGCGGTCGTCGAGACGTCCGCGGCCGCGCAGGACGTCGCGCGCCGCAAGGCCGAGCACAACGAGCGCCAGGCGATGGAGCGCCGCTTCCAGGCGCTCGAGGACGAGAGCGCGAGCCTCGAGACGCGCCGGGTCGAGGTCCAGGCCGCCCTCGCCGGCGACCACGGCGGCGACTGGCAGAAGCTCCACGGCCTGGAGGAAGAGGAGAAGACGCTCGGCGAAACGCTGACGGCGAAGCTCGCGGAGTGGGAGGAACTGGGGGCGCGGCTCGGGCTGTGAGCGGGGCGTGCGGCGACTCGACGGCGTCTGGTAGTCATCCCATGTGAAGGCGTGTAATTGGACACGAGCGGCCGTTCGACTGCCAATGGCCGTCGTGTCGAGCAAACGGGATACAGCGCAAGTCATCGCGGACGGGGGGCTTCGTTACTCCCAAGTGTGGGAGGACCACGCGCTGCTCGAAGCAGCGCTCGCGATCAGCCCGGCGGACGACATCCTCTCCATCACGAGCGCCGGCGACAACGTCCTGGCGCTGCTGCTGCAGGGGCCCCGGCGGATCACGGCGCTCGACTGCAACCCCGCCCAGAACGCGCTTCTCGAGCTGAAGCTGGCGGCCATCCGCCACCTCGATCACGCCGCCTTCGTCCGCCTCCTGGGCGTCGTCGCCGGAGAGGATCGCCTGCGCCTCTACGAGGCGATTCGTCCCGGCCTGTCCCGGAGCGCGCAGACCTTCTGGGACGGGCAGGCAGCCGCCCTCAGCGCGGGCGTCATCGATGCGGGGCGGCTCGAGCGCTACATGCGTGGCTTCCACCTGCGCGTCTTGGCCCCCCTGGCGCCCGCCATCGGCCGGCTGCTCGCGGCCCCGAGCCTGGACGCGCAGCGGGAGCTCTTCGACGCCGAGATCGCGCGGCCGGAGCTCGTCCAGGCGTTCGCGGCCTACTTCGGGCGTCAGGAACTCGCCCGCGATGGCCGCAGTCCCGAGCAGTTCCGCTTCGTGGACGAGCTGGATGTGGCCGGGGCCTTGTGGCAGCGCTTCCGGTACGCGTGCCGCGACCTCCCCGCCCGCGGCAACTTCTACCTGGAGTACGCGCTGACGTGCCGGTATGGCGATCTCGAGCAGGGGCCGCCCTATCTGCGACCGGCCAACTACCCGCGCCTCAAGGAGCTGGCATCGCGGGTCGAGCTGGTCACCGACGACCTCGGAGCCTTCCTGCGCGGCTGCCCCGCCGGAGCCTTCGACAAGGCCAACCTCTCCGACGTCTTCGAGTACGTGTCCGAGACCGACACCGAGGCCCTCATGGTCCAGCTCGCTCGGGCGCTGCGCCCGGGAGGTCGATTCGCCTTCTGGAACCTGCTCGTGCCGCGGTCGAGCACGCCGCGGGTGCAGCGCTGGCTCAGGCCGCAGCACGCGCCGGCTGACGCCCTGTGGCGCCGCGACCGGTCCTGGTTCTACTCGGCCTTCCGCATCGAGCAGGTCGTGGCGCCGCCCGCGCCCGACGCCCGGGAGGAGGCCGGCGCGACCCCGGGGGGCCAGGCATGAGCGTGCTCGCGGTTTGTCCCGAGTCTCAGCGGAACCGTGCGCCCGGCGAGAGCGAGCGGCTGCGCGTGACCCTCACGCACGACGGGCAGAGCTTCGCGGGTCGGGTCGTCCAGATCGTCGAGGGCGGCTTGACCGCAGCGTTTCCGCCCGGGGAACGCGTGGGGCTGACGGACACCGAGATCGCCGGGGTCGTCGAGGACGAGGTCACGAGGCTGAGCTTGGCGCACCTCGAGATCCAGGCTCGCACCGAGTGCGACGCCACCCTGGAGCTCGTGGTCACCACGCGCCACGATGTCACCCGCACGGCCCTGCGGCATCTCGTCGCCCGGTATCCGGGCCTCAACCCCTCACACGCCGCCGCGCACGAGGCGATGCGCGAGACGCTGCCCCGGATTCCGTTGCGGGGGCACTACACGGAAGAGGCGCGGCTGACGCGCCTCGCGTGGGCGCGCGCGACCACCGGGGCCCTCCTGTCGCCGCTGCAGCACACGCGTCTCGACCCGGCCCGGCTCACGCACAACACCGAGAACCTCATCGGCGCCGTCGAGGTGCCGGTCGGCATCGCCGGGCCGTTGCGGTTCAAGGGTGAACAGGTGCAGGGCCTCTGCTACGCCCCCGTCGCGACCACCGAGGGCGCGCTCATCGCCTCCATCACCCGCGGGGCGCTCGCGATCACCCGCGCCGGCGGCGTGACAACCCGGGTCCTCGGGCAACGCATGATGCGGGCCCCGCTGTTCGAGCTCAGCAGCCTTCACGGCGCGGCCCGGTTCGCGGCCTGGCTGCGCGATCACCAGGAGCACCTGCGCCGGCAGGTCGGCCTCGTGTCGCGCCACGCCACCCTGGTCTCGGCGGATCCCGTGCTCATCGGACGGTGCGTCCACGTCTGCTTCCGCTACGAGACCGGCGACGCCGCCGGTCAGAACATGGCGACCGCGTGCACCTGGCAGGCCTGCACCTGGCTCATGCAGGAGCTTCGTCTCGACGGCGAGATCAAGATCGTCCGCTTCGTCGTCGAGGGCAACACGAGCGGAGACAAGAAGATCGCCTACAGCTCGATCATCATGGGCCGCGGGGTACGGGTGGTCGCGGAGGCCTGGCTGAGCCGCGAGGTCCTCAAGCGGTGGCTCGACGTCACCCCCGAGGACCTCATCTTCCTCAACTCCAGCGCCACCATCGGCGCCATCCACTCCGGCACGGTCACCTACAACATCAACGTCGCCAACCTCATCGCCGGCCTCTACGCGGCCACCGGGCAGGACATCGCCTGCGTCCACGAGTCCAGCGTGGCCATCCTCGACCTGCGCCCCCTCGACGACGGGGTGTGCGCGACGATGGTGCTGCCCTGCCTGGTCGTCGGGACGGTGGGTGGCGGAACCCAGCTGCCGGCCCAACACGCGCTCCTCGAGATGATGGACTGCGCCGGGCAGGGCAAGGTGGCGCGCCTGGCCGAGATCACCGCCGGCTTCGCCCTGGCCCTCGATCTGTCCACCGCGTGCGCCGTCGTGAGCGGCCAGTTCGCTCATGCGCACGACCGCCTGGGACGCAATCGACCGGTGCGCTGGTTCTGTCAGGACGACCTGGGGCCGGCGTTCTTCGACCACGCGCTGCGCGGCCACTTCCACGACGAGACCATCCAGGTCCGGAGCGCAGAGCCGCTGCCGGAGGCCCTCGGGTCGAGCATCATCGCCCGGCTCACGGTGAACCGGCTGAAGAAGCTCGTCGGGCTCTTCCCCATGCGGCTGCGCCTCGACGGCGCCAGCCTCGGCCGTGACCAGCAGCTCGATGTCCTCGTGAAGAGCAAGCCCCTCGACGAGGAGATCCTGGTCTTCATGGAGACGATGGCCCTCATGTGCGGGGCCCGGGTGGCCGCGGCGTGGCGGCGGTTCCGTGACTTCACCCAGTTCCGCGGCTGTCACGTCCGTGAGCTCGGGGTGTGCTCCCAGACCGACCCGCGCTTCACGGCCCACGCGCCGGTCATCTACGGCGTGCTCCGCGACGACACCCGCGAGGCCTTCGTCCTGACCATGGAGCGGCTTCACGACGTCGTCCTCCTGGACTGCGTCGACTCGCCCGAGGCCTGGACCGCGCCGGTCATCGAGGCGGCGCTGCGCGGCATCGCCGAGGTGCACGCTATCTGGCTCGGGCGCGAGGAGGAGCTCCGACAGCAGCCCTGGCTCGGCCCGACGCCCACCGCCAAGGACATGCGCGCCATGACCGACCTCTGGGAGGCCTTCGCCATCCAGACGGCCGAGGATCTGCCGGAGCTGGTGCCTCCGGAGGCGCTGGCGCGGCAGCGCGCCGCGATCACGATCCTCGGCACCTGGTGGCCGCTCCTCGAGAGCATGCCGCGCACCCTCGTGCACAACGATTTCAACCCCCGCAACCTCGCGTTCCGGGGGCGGGGCGACGACCTCACCCTGGTCGCCTACGACTGGGAGCTCGCGACGCTGCACGTGCCGCAGCACGATCTCGCCGAGCTCCTCGCGTTCGTGCTCACCCCCGCGGCGACGGCCGGCGAGGTGACCCACTACGTCGAGGTCCACCGGCGCGCCCTGGAGGCGGCGAGCGGGGCCCGCCTCGACCCGCAGCAGTGGCGCCTCGGGTACGCGCTGAGCCTCAAGGACCTCGTCATCAACCGCTTCGCCTTCTACCTGGCCGCGCACTCCCTGGGCGACCACAAGTTCCTCGCGCGGGCGCTGCCCACGTTGCACCACCTCCTGCGGCTCGAGGAGGAGGCCGGGCGATGAGCCCGCCCCCCGCCCCCCGTGGGGTCACGCGCGACAGCTCGTTTGGCCGGCGCTTCCGGGCGTGGATGGGGGAGCGCTTCCCGCTCACCTACGGGGCCCTGCTGCTGGCGCTGTACGGGGCGGCCCTGCTGCTCGGCCGCAGCGCGTCCGCGGCCCGGCCGCTCGCCCTCGGTCTGCTCGACCTCGGCGGCGCCTTGAGCCTGTGGGGCTTCTTCCTGGTCCTGCGCATCCTCGACGAGCACAAGGACTTCGACGGCGACCTGCGGCGCCATCCCGAGCGCGTGCTCCAGCGCGGCCTGGTCACGCGCGGGCACCTGAAGGGTGTGGCCCTCATCGCGGTGCTCGTGCAGGCGGCGGTGTCGCTGAACTACGACCGCGGCCTCGGGCCCGTGACCCTGCGGTGGCTGCTCGCCCTCGGCTGGGCCGGGCTCATGTACCGCGAATTCTTCCTGGGGACCTGGCTCGCGCGCCACCGGCTGGTCCAGCACCTGAGCCACGCGGCCGTCGTCCCCCTCGCGCTGCTCTGGGCGGCCCAGATGGGCGCCGGCCGGGGCGCGCTGCCCGCCGTGGTGGTCGTCTTCGTCGCGCTCGCGCTGCTGAGCGACCTGGTCTTCGAGCTCACGCGCAAGCTGCGGGCGCCCGAGGACGAGCAGCCCGACGAGGCGTCTGCCACGCGGCTCCTGGGGACCGGACGGGCGCCGCTGGTCGCGCTCGGCGTCCTCCTCCTCGCGGCGGTGGCGCTCGGTGGCCTGCTCAACGCCGTGCGCGGCGCGGTCTCGCTCGGTCCGGTGGTCGCGCCGGTGCTCGTCGCGGCCGCGCCCGCCGTCGCGCTCCTGCGGTTCCGGGCCGCGCCCAGCCGCGCACGGGCGCACCAGAGCGAGGCGCTCGCGGGGCTCTCGACCCTCGCGACCTACGTGCTCATCATCGCCCAGCTCCTTCACGACCGAGGTGCACGATGGAACTGACTGCGGAGGTCGCGCCGGCCCTCGTCCTCGACGCGGCCGCGGCCCGCGGGCTGGACGAGGCGACGATCGGCGGCAAGGCGTGGGGGCTCGCGCGGCTGGAGGGCGCCGCCGGACGCGTGCCGCCGTGGTGCGTGGTCGGCGCCGCGGCGTACCGCGCCCACCTGGCGGCGCCTGGGGTCGCGGCGCCGCTGGCCGCCGCCCTCGGGCGCCTGCGGGGCGTCGCGCCGGACCTCCCGCTGATCGAAGCCGTCGCGGCCGAGGCGAGGACCGTCATCGAGGCCGCGCCCCTGGAACCGGCGCTGCAGGCGGCCCTAACCGCGGCCCTCGACCGCCTCGCGCCCGGGCCCTTCGCCGTCCGCAGCTCCGCGGTGGGGGAAGACTCCGGCACGCAGTCCTTCGCGGGGCAGCTCGACAGCTACCTCTACCAGCGCGGCCCCGACGAGGTCATGGCCGCGCTGCGGCGCTGCTGGGGCTCGAGCTTCACGGCCCGCGCCCTCGGCTACCGGCTGCGCGGCGGCGCCGGGCTGGCGCCGCCGCGGATGGCGGTGGTGATCCAGCGCATGGTCACGGGCGAGACCTCGGGCGTCCTCTTCACCGTGGACCCGGTGACGGGGCAGGACGACCACGCGCTCCTCAGCGCGTGCTACGGGCTGTGCGAGGGCGTGGTCAACGGCGCCTGCGACGCCGACGAGTTCTCGTGGGACCACCGGGCCGGCGAGGTCGCGGCGCGGGTGGCGACGAAGGAGGTCCAGGTCATCCCGGCGCCGGACCTCGGCGCGGGCACGGTGACCGCGCCGATCGCGGCAGAGCGACAGCGCGAGCGCTGCCTCACGCCGGCGCAGGTCGAGGCCATCTGTCGTGAGGGCCTCCGCCTGGCGGCGGCGCTCGGCGGGCCGCAGGACATGGAGTGGACCCTCGCGGGCGAGACGCTGTACCTCCTGCAGGCGCGTCCCATCACGACCCTCGCCTCGCGGACGCCGGTGTGCGCGGCCGTCCCCGAGAGCGTCGGCGGTCCGGTGATCATCTGGGACAACAGCAACATCCAGGAGAGCTACTGCGGGGTCACGACGCCGCTGACGTTCTCCTTCGCCGCGCGCGCCTACGCGAGCGTGTTCGAGCAGTTCGTCCGCGCCCTCGACGTGCCCGCGGACGTCGTCGACGCGTATCAGCCGGTGTTCCGTCACCTCATCGGCCTCGTCCGCGGGCGGGTCTACTACAACATCAACAACTGGTACCGGCTGCTCCTCATCCTGCCCGGTTTCGGCCGTAACAAGACCGACATGGAGCGGATGATGGGCCTGGATCAGCCCGTCGATTTCGTCGCGGATCAGGTCCTCGGCCTGGGGGAGAAGCTGCGTTGCGCCCCGCGGCTCGCGACGACGATGCTGCGGCTGCTGCTCAAGTTCCGCGACCTCGGCCGCGACGTCGCCGCCTTCAACGCGAGCTTCGAGGCCGCCTACCGGCGGGTGGACCGGCGGCGGTTCGCGCGCGCCCCGCTCGGCGAGCTCATGGACCTGCGCGAGCTGATGCACCGCGACATGCTCGGCAACTGGCACACGCCGATCGTCAACGATCACTACGTGATGATGGCGAACGGGCGGCTCCGGCGCCTGGTCGAGACGGCGGTGGGGCCGGCGGAGGCGCCGCGCATCCTGAGCCAGCTCATGGCCGGCGAGGAGGGGATCGCGTCGATGGAGCCCATGCGCCTGCTGCTGCGCATCGCCGGGCTCTGGCGCCGCGACCCGCGGTTGCGGCAGATGGCGACCGACGGCACGCCGGCCGACGCCCTCGCGCGCCTCCGCCGCGAGGGCGGGCAGCACGCCGTCCTGCTCGAGCAGTACCTCGAGCAGTACGGCGACCGGTGCATGGGGGAGCTCAAGCTCGAGACCGTGTCGCACCGGGAGGATCCCGGGTTCATCATGCAGATGCTGCGCAACTACCTCGCGAGCGACGACCTCGACTGCGACCGGGTCATGGCGCGCGAGCAGCAGCAGCGGCGCGCGGCCGAGGCGGTCCTGCGCGCCCGCCTCGGCTGGCTCGACCGGGAGCGCTGCCGCCGGGTGCTCGCGGCGGCCCGCCAGGCGATCAAGCACCGCGAGAGCATGCGCCTCACCCGTACGCGCGGCTTCGGCCTGTACCGCGACCTGCACCGCGCCATCGGCGAGCGGCTCTGCGAGGCGGGCCGCCTGGACGGGCCGCGCGACGTGTTCTACCTCACCTTCGAGGAGATCGCCGGCTACCACGACGGGACCGGCGTCAGCGCCGACCTGCGGCGGCTGGCGCGGGCCCGCCGCGCCGAGTTCCAGGGCTACGAGCAGCTCGAGCTGCCGCACCGGTTCGAGACGCGGGGGCCGGTGAACCACGCCGGGGCCATCGCCACTTGGCCGGCGCGGGCGGTGGACGAGACCCAGCGCGTGCTCACGGGGCGCGGCTGCTACCCGGGCGTGGTCGAGGCGGAGGCGAAGGTCATCATGAGCCCCCGCGATGATCTCTCGGTCAACGGCAAGATCCTCGTCACGTTGCGCACCGACCCGGGCTGGGCGCCGCTGTTCCCGAGCGCGCGCGGCATCCTCGTCGAGCGCGGCAGCACGCTCTCGCACTCGGCCATCCTCGCGCGTGAGCTCGGCATCCCGGCCGTGGTCGGGGTGCCGGATCTGCTGAAGATCGTGCGCGACGGCGAGCCCCTCAGGCTCGACGGCGCCCGAGGCATCGTCGAGCGACTGGCGCCACGACGCGCCTAGGCCCATCCCGGCCGCGGAGGACCCGATGCACCACCGCCGACTCCTGCTCGTGCTCATGCTCATGCTTCTCGCCGGCGGCGCGCCGGCCCTGGCGCAGCCCGCGGCCGACCACGTCATCAAGCGCGTCCTCGAGACCGACGCCTGGGGGTTCTCCGGGGCGGCCCTCACGGCGCGGGCGATCGTCACCGACGCCCGCGGCGGCACCCGCCAGCTCGCCTTCGCCGCCCGGTCGCGGCGCCATTCGGCCACGCTCTCGAAGAGCCTGGTGCGCTTCTCGGCGCCGGGCGACATCGCCGGCGTGGGCTTCCTGCAGATCCAGAAGGCTGACGGCGACGACGACCGGTTCCTGTACCTGCCCGAGCTCAAGCGCGCGCGCCGCATCGCGGGCAACCTCCGCGCCGGAGCGTTCATGGGCACGGACTTCTCCTACGGCGACCTCGATCAGCGCGACCTGCGCCAGTCCCGGGCGCGCCTCCTGGGCGAAGAGAGCGTCGGCCCGCACGCCTGCTGGCGCCTCGAGGTGACGCCCGCGGGCGCGGCGGCCGCGTACGCGCGCCTCGAGCTCTGGGTCCGCAAGGACAACAACGTGCCGCTCAAGACCCTCATGTACAACCAGGCCGGCGTGCTCCTCAAGACGTTGCGCGCCCAGGAGCTGCGCCGGGTCAAGGGCCGGTGGTTCATCACCCGCTCCCTGATGCTCAACCACCAGCAGGATCGTCGCACCGAGCTCGTCATCGACGCGCTCGACGTCGGCAACGACATCCGCGACGAGGAGTTCACCGTGCGCAACCTCGAGAGGAGCTAGGCGCGGCGATGCACCTCGCCCCCCTCTTCGTCTGCAGCCTCGTGGGAACCGCCGCCGCCGCCGCCCCCGCCGTGGCGCCGGACGGCGGTGATCTCGTCGAGCGCATCGACGACGAGACCGCCGCCGTGCCGGCGCCGGCGCCGGCCGTCCCGCCGCCGGCCGCCGGGCGCGCCGCGCCCGTCAGCTTGACGGGGTGGGCGCGCTCGAGCCTCGAGGTCGCCCTGACCCGCACGGGCTTCCGCCGCGACGTGCTCGATCCGGTCGGTGTGGCGCACGACGCGCTCATCGTCCGCGAGCAGCTGTACCTGCGCCTGCGCGCGGCGCGCGGCCGCCGCCTGGCGGCGGTGATCTCCGGCGCCCTCGCGTGGAACGTCTTCGAGCAGGACCCCGACGCGCGCGACGGCTTCAACGGCTTCAACGGCGTGGCGACGACGCACGCGGTCGACGCGCTGCTGCGGGAGGCCTACGTCGGCCTGTTCGCGCGGCGCGTGGACGTCTGGGCCGGCCAGCAGCGGGTCGCCTGGGGCCGCGGCGACGCCTTCGCCCCCAACGACGTCGTCAACGCGCGCGACCTCCGCGACCCCCTGCTCGGGGAGACCGAGCTGCTCCAGCTGCCGACGCCGCTCGTGCGCGGCGTCGTGGAGCTCCCCCTGGGCAGCCTCGAGCTCGTGGCCGCCCCGTTCGTCCCGGATCGGTTCGATACCTACGGGCGCAACTGGGCGCGCGTGCAGGTCGACGCGCCGGCCGCCTACCGCGGGCTGCTCGGGCTGGCCACGCGCCTCGTGGATCCGAGCTTGCACCAGCTCGTGCAGCCGCTCCTCGGCCAGACGAGGATCCCGGCGGATCGCGCGGCGGACGCGACCGGCGGGGCCCACTACGGGTTGAGCCGCGGCGGCTTCGACGTCGACCTCTACTACCACTATGGCTTCGACCGCACGCCCCGGCTCAGCTTCGGCCCGCGCTTCGCGGAGGTCGCCCGTACGATGAACCTGGGCGACCCCGCGGCCTGGAGCGCGCTCCTCGGCGACCTGAGCAGCGGGCTGCCCTTCAGCGCGACGTACGTGCGCCGGCATCACGCGGGGGCGGCGCTCCAGACGACCAGCGGCCCCTTTGTGCTGCGCAGCGAGGGCGCGGTCGACGCGCCGATGGTGGTGGTGCGGCGCGCCGACCTGAGCGGCGTCCTCTGCCCCGCGCTCCAGGCCACGCTCGGCGTGGAGTACCAGACCGGGGAGCTCGGCAAGACCATCACCGTCGAGGCGTGGTACCAGCGCCTCGTCGACGCGCCCCCGGACGGCACGCTGCTCGGCCAGGACCGCGACAGCGCCGCGGTGGCGGCCCTCGTGCGCTGGATCTTCTTCGCGCACCTCGAGGTGGAGCTGCGGGCCGTCGCCGGGCTGCGTCCGTCGAGCTACACGCTGCGGCCGCAGGTGGGCTGGCGATGGCGCGACCTGGCCGTGAGGGTCGGCGCCGTACTCCTCGGCGGCGAGGTCGGGTCGCTCGCGCACTACTACCGCCGCAACCAGAGCGTCTACTCGATGCTCAAGTACTCGTTCTGAGGAAGGGCCCGCACGGCATGAGCTCATCCGCCCGCTTCGATCGTGTCTTCCGCGGCCTGCTCGCGCACCGGCTCCTTGCCGGCGTCGGCCTGGTGCTCTTCACCGGCGTCCTCGTCTTCTACGCCGCCCGCGTTCGGCCCGACTACACCATCGAGCTGCTCTTCCCCACCTTCGATCGCAGCCGCCTCGAGTACGAGGAGCTCAAGAAGGACTTCCCCTTCGAGGACGCCCACGCCCTCGTCATCGTCGAGGCGTCGGACCTCTTCACGCCCGCCGGGCTCAAGCGCGTCGCGGCGCTCGAGGCGGACCTCGCCCGCATCCCCGGGGTGGTGGACACCCAGGGGCTGTCGACCGTGAGCGACGTCACCGCGGAGGGCGACACCATCAGGATGGAGAAGCTGTTCCCGCCGGGCGACCTGAGCCCCGCGGAGCTGGCGCGCCGCCGCACCATCGCCACCACCGACCCGCTCTTCACCTACAACCTGGCGCCGCCCGACGGCCGCGCGACGACCATCCGGGTCACGTTGACCCGGGCGCAAGCCTCCACCGACGCCGCGCGGACCGCCTTCACGTGGCGGGCCCGGGCCGTCATCGCCGAGCACGCCGCCCGCGCGCGTCAGGCGGGTGCGCACCAGGAGCTCACGCTCAATGGCCTCCCCGTCATCCGGACCGAGTTCACCGAGATGATCAACAAGGACTTCGGGCGCCTGCTCCCCCTGGCGCTCGCCGTCATCCTGATCATCCTCTACCTCACCACGCGCACCTTCAAGGGCGTCGTGGCGGCGTTCGTCACGATCCTCTTCTCGGTCGTGTGGAGCGCCGGGGCCATGGGCATCGTGGGAGTCCCCATCCACGTCCTCAGTCAGCTCACGCCCATCATCGTGATGATCATCTCGATCTCCGACACGGTGCACATCCTGGCGCACGGCTACCGGGAGCTCGAGGGCGGGGCCGCCACCGACGACGCGATCGCCGCGTCGTGCACGGCGAGCGCCTTCCCCTGCCTGCTCACCGAGATCACCATCGCGGGCGGGTTCCTCTCGCTGCTCACCAACGACATGGTGATGATCCAGCAGTTCGGCGTCGTCACGGCCCTGGGCGTGCTCCTCGCGTGGCTGGCGAACGTGACGGTGCTGCCCCTCACCATGTCGCTCTTGCGCCTGCGGGCGCCCCGGCGCCGGGCCCCCGCCGCCGGCGGCCGTGGCCTGAGCCGCCTCATCGGCTGGATCGAGTCCGTGGTCGTGCGCCGTCCCCGCCGGATCGTGCTCGTGGCCGCCGCGCTCAGCGTCGCCGCCCTGCTGGTGAGCCTGCGCGCGGGCAAGGAGTACTACTCCTATGACGACCTCCGCCCGCGGTCGCAGCTCTTCCAGCACCTCCGCACCGTCGAGCGCATCCACGGCGGCACGGTGCCGATGGCCATCCACGTGCGGCCCAAGGATGCCACCCGCGGCCGGGCGGATGCCATGCTCGAGCCCGCCGCCCTCGCCTTGATCGATCGCCTGACGGCCAAGCTCTCGACCGCCTTCCCGGAGGACATCAAGCACGCTGACTCATTCGCCAACTACATGCGGAAGGCCCACCGCATCTTCGCGGGCGAGGCGATCGCGCGCGCGGCGCCCCTGCCCGGGACCCGCGCCCTCGCCGTCCAGGAGCTCGCCATGATCGACGATCCCGCGGCGCTCCGCGACATCCTCGCCTTCGATCGAGGCGCCGCCGCGATCTACTGCATGATGCCCGACAAGGGCTCGAGCCGCGCCTCGAAGATCATCGCCGAGCTCAACGCCTACTTCGCCACCGAGGAGGCGCAGACCCCGTACCGCATCACGCTCACCGGCATCTACGGCATCGCCGACGGCATCTACCGCTCCCTCGTCGGCGGGCTCGTCGGCTCCTTCGCCCTCGCCCTGCTCGTCTCCTTCGGGATCTTCTGCGTCGTGCTGTGGTCCTGGCGCCTGGGCCTCATCGCCCTCGTGCCGAACGTGCTGCCGCTCCTCCTGACCCTCGGGCTCATGAGCCTGCTCGGGATCGACATCAAGCCGAGCACCGTCATCATCTTCTCGATCACCCTCGTCATCGCCGACGACGACACGATCCAGTTCCTCGCGCACTTCCGCGCCCACTACGTGGCGCTGCGCGACGCCGGAGCGGCCGACGCCCACCGCGAGGCGGCGCTGCGGACGCTGCGCGAGACCGGCCTGCCGATGATCACGTCCACCTGCGCGATCGCCGTCGGCTTCTTCGCGATGGTCGCCTCCGAGTTCCAGGGGCTGGCGAACCTCGGGCTGCTCATCGGCATCTCGCTGCTCACCGCCGTCGTGGCGGACCTGTTCCTGTCGCCGCTGCTCATCATGTACATGAAACCGCGGATTGGGCGCGCCAGCCCGCAGCTGGAGCGCCCGAGGGTCATCCATGAGCGTCACGGCTGAAGACGTCCTGCATCGCCTGCACGAGTTCCTCGCCGGGCAGGGCCTGCCGCCGCAGAGCCTCGCCCCCGAGACGCGGCTCTACGCCGATGGCCTGGGCCTCGACTCCTTCGCCGCCGCCGAGCTCTCGGTCCACCTCGAGCGGCACCTCGGGCGGGATCCGTACGCGACGGGTCCCTGGCCCCGGACGGTGGGCGACATCCTCGCCTTCTTCAGTCGCGAGGCGCGGTCGTGAGGCGCGCGTGATCGCGGAGCTCCTGCGTGACGCCGCCGCGGGGTGCGGGGACCGGCCGGCCCTCATCGATGCCGGGGGCTCGTGGTCGTACCGAGAGCTCCGCGATCAGTGCCGGCGCCTGGCCGCGGTGCTGCGGCGCCGCGGCGTCGCGCGGCTCGCGTGCCACGTGCCGGACTCGGGGGCGCTCGTGCAGCTGCTCTTCGCGAGCGCCCTGAGCGGCGTCGAGGTCTGCCTCCTCAACGCCCTGCTCCCCGCGGCCGACTGCCCGCCGCTCATGGCGCGCTTCGATCTCTCCGACCTCGTCGTCGCGACGCCGCGGCCCGACCTCGGCGTGACCCAGCTCCTCCTGGGGGAGCTCGAGGACGAGGCCCGTTCCGCCACCCCCCTCGCCGACGACAGCGTCGCCCGGGAGGCGCGCCTCATCGTCCTCACGACCGGCACGACCGGCACGCCGAAGGGCGCCCGCCACTCGTGGTCGCGCCTGTGCGCCCAGGCGCCGCGCGCGCGGCAGCTGCGAGACTCCCGGTGGCTCCTCGCCTATCGGCTCAACCACTTCGCCGGCCTCCAGCTCGTCCTCCACGTGCTCGCGCATCAGGGGAGCCTGGTGATCCCGCGCTCCCCGGCCGTCACCGACGTCCTCGCGGCGCTGCGCGGCCACGCCGTCGACCATGTCAGCGGCACGCCCACCTTCTGGCGCTTCCTGCTCGCCCAACTCGACGGCGCGCAGGCGCACGAGCTGCGCCTGCGCCAGATCACGCTCGGCGGCGAGGCCGCGGACGAGGCGCTCCTCGCGACCCTCGCCGGCACCTTCCCCGGCGCGCGCGTCTCGCATGTCTACGCCACCACGGAGGTGGGCTCGTGCTTCTCGGTGCGTGACGGCCGGCCCGGGTTCCCGGCGGCGCTCCTCGCGCGCCGCGCGGATGCCCCGGCACGGCTGCGCATCGTCGACGGCGAGCTCCAGGTGCGGCCGGCCCGGGGCATGCTCGGGTACTACGGCGAGCCCGCCGACGCGGGGGAGTGGCGGCCCACCGGCGACCTCGTGGAGGTCCGCGGCGACCGGGTGCACTTCACGGGACGAAAGACCGAGGTCATCAACGTCGGCGGGGCCAAGGTGCTGCCCCTGCCCATCGAGGCGCTCATCGCGCGCCTCGCGGCGGTCAAGCTCGTGCGGGTCTACGGCCGACCCAACCCGGTCACCGGCCACATCGTCGCCGCGGATGTCGTCGCCGCCGAGGGCGCCGCGGCGGGCACGCTCGAAGGCGCGGTCCGGGCCGCCTGCGCCCACCTGCCCCCGAGCCACCGCCCGCGCCTCGTGCGCGTCGTCCCCGCCCTCGAGCTCGTGAACGAGAAGGTGATCAGGAGGACCTCGTGACGCCCCCCCCGGTCCGCACGGTGCTCATCTCCGGTGGCGCTCGCGGCCTGGGCGCCGGCCTCGTCGAGCGCTTCCTCGCGGCCGGCGACCGGGTGGCCACCTTCTCCCGGCGGCCGTCGGAGCGCGTGACCGCGTGGCAGCAGGACCCGCGCCATGCCGGCCGTTTTCGCTTCGCCGCCCTGGACGCGACCGACGGCGCCGGCGTCCGCGAGCTGGTGAGCGGGATCATCCGCGACTGGGGCTCGATCCAGGTCCTCGTCAACAACGCCGCCGTCGCCCGGGATGGTCTGCTCGCGCTCGTCAACGATGGCGACGTCGACGAGCTCCTCGAGGTGAACGTCAAGGCGGTCGTCCGCCTCACGCGGCTCGTGGTGCGGGACATGCTCCTCGGCCGCGGCGGCCGCGGCGGCCGCATCGTGACGATCACGTCGATCGTCGGCCGCTCCGGTCACCGTGGCCTCTCGGTGTACGGGGCGACCAAGGCGGCCCTCGACGGCTTCACGCGCGGCCTCGCCCGTGAGCTCGGGGTCAAGGGCATCACCGTCAACGCCATCGCCCCGGGGTACCTGCGCACCGAGATGAGCCACGGGCTCGGCGCCGCGCAGCTCGAGCGGGTCATCCGCCGCACCCCCCTCGGTCGACTGGGCGAGGTCGCCGACGTGGCCGAGCTCGCGCACTTCCTGACGACGGACGGGGCGAGCTTCATCACGGGACAGACCCTCGTGGTCGATGGGGGCCTGACGTGCTGACCCCCGCTCGCCGGCGGCCCCGGACGGTCGACGTGCCCCCGGTCTCGCCCGACGAGCTCCACCGCGATCAGCCCGACGCCCACCGGACCCATGTCTGCGACGGCGACCTCGTGGCCCGGTGCTCGCTGTGGTGGACGGCGGGGCCGTCGCTGCCCGGCGAGCGCCTCGGCCGCATCGGTCACTACTACGCCGCGGACCCCGCCGCCGGCACCGCGCTGCTGCACGCGGCCTGCGACGAGCTCGCGCGCCGCGGCTGCACCCTCGCCCTCGGGCCCATGGACGGCACGACCTGGCGGCCCTACCGGCTGATCACCGACCGCGGGCCCGAGCCGCCCTTCTTCCTCGAGCTCGATCACCCCGAGGACTGGCCCGCGCACTACCTGGGGGCGGGCTTCACCCCGCAGGCGCATTACCTTTCGGCCCTGGCGCCTGCCCGCCCGGCGGCCGACGAGCGCCTCGAGCGGCAGCGGGAGCACTTCGCCCGCCTCGGCGTGACCCTGCGTCCCGTGCGCCTCGCCGACTGGACGCACGAGCTCAGGGCGGTGCACGCCGTCACCCACGCCGCCTTCGCCCGCAACTACCTCTTCAGCCCCCTCGACGAGGCCGCGTTCATCGCGCAGTACCGCGCGGTGCGGTCCTTCGTCGAGGCCGCGCTCTTCTTCCTGGCCGAGCACGCGGGCCGGCTCGTGGGGTTCCTCTTCGCCGTGCCGGACCTCTTGCAGGCGCGGCGCGGCGGGCCGGTCGACCGGCTCATCTTGAAGACCCTGGCGGTCCTGCCCGAGCGCCCCTACCTCGGCCTGGGCTCCCTGCTGCTCGGCGAGGCGCACGTGGCCGCGGGCCGCCGCGGGCACCGCGGCGTCATCCACGCGCTCATGCACGAGAGCACCCTCTCCCTCGCGGCGAGTCGCTACTTCGAGGCGCAGGTGATCCGTCGCTACGACCTCTTCGGGCGCCGGCTCGCATGCCGCGCACCATGCACGCGGTCGGACGCGGACGGAACGGGACGGGAAGTGACGTGACGATGATGACGGTCTCCACGGCAGTGCAGTGCGCGCGTTGCCTCAACGATGCGACGGTGCCCGACGTCACGTTCGACGCCGGCGGGCTCTGCTCGTTCTGCGTCGGGCACGATCAGTGGCGGGCGCGGCTCGAGGACCGGGACCGGCTGAGCCGGATCTGGCGGGACAAGCTCGCGCGGTACCGGGGCCAGGGCCCCTTCGACGCGCTGTGCGGATTGTCGGGGGGCAAGGACAGCACCTACGTGCTCTACGAGCTGGTGCGCCGCTACGGCCTCACGGTGAAGGTCGTCACGGTCGAGAACGGCTTCATGACCGACTGGGCCCGCGCCGGCATCGAGCGCACCGTCGCGGACCTCGGCGTCGCGCACGAGTACGTGGCGTGGCCCCGCCCGCAGCTGGCGGCGCTCTACCTCTCGTCCCTCCGGGCCACGGGAGGCATCTGCACGGCCTGCGCCTACTCGACCTTCGCCACCCTGCTGTCCCTCGCCGGCGCGGCCGGCATCCCCATGGTCGTGCACGGCCGCTCGCCCGCCCAGATGGTGCGTTTCCTCGGCGAAGGGAGCCGCGATCCCTTCATCCCGTTCCTCCGGGCCGCGCTGCAGGAAGCCGACGCGGTCGATGTCGCGGCGACCTACGCGGGCGTGCGCGCGGCCATGGCGCGCAACATCCCGCCCGCGCAGTGGCCGCACCTGGCGCGGCTGCTGCCGGATGACCGCGGTGGGCGCGCGCCCGATTTCGTCCCCTTCTTCCTGTATCACGCGTACGCGCCGGGGCCCATGGTCGCGTCCCTCGAGCGTACGACCAGCTGGCGACGCCCCGCGCGGTTCTCCCCGCTCGCGCACTATGACTGCAGGGCCTGCAGCGCGTCCAGCTACCTGAGCCAGCTCGCGGAGGGCCGGCCGCACCTGCTCCCGGACGTGAGCGCCGCGATCCGCCTCGGCGAGATGACCCGCGAGGACGGCCGGCGGCGCCTGGACGAGGAGCGCTTCACCGCGGCCCCGGCGGAGTCGCTGGCCGAGCTGGCCGCATTCGTCGAGCGGCCCCCCGCGGAGCTCATGGCCATGGCCCGGGCGGCCGGCCGCCGGCGCCCGCCGTCACCAGCGTGAGGCTCCAGGAGGTACACCATGCAGACTTCGATTGACCCGGCGGTGGTTCGACCGCATTTTCCCGTGCTGGAGCGGGTGGTCGGGGGGCGCCCCCTGGTCTACTTCGACAACGCCGCCAGCGCGCTCAAGCCGCGGCCCGTCATCGACGCGGTCTCGACGTACCTGGCCTGCTGCAGCGCCAACATTCACCGCGGGCGGCACCTGCTGTCCGAGGAGGCCTCGGAGCTGTACGAGGCCAGCCGCGACAAGGTGGCCCGGTTCTTCAACGCCCAGCGCAGCGGCGTCATCTTCGTGCGGGGCGCGACCGAGGCCATCAACGTCGTCGCGGCCGGGATGAGGCTCCGTCCCGCCGACAACGTCGTCGGGACGGTGCTGGAGCACCACTCCAACATCCTGCCCTGGCGCTGTCGCTGCGAGTACCGGGGCGCCCCGCTGACCCCGGCCGGGCTCCCGGACCTCGCGGCCGCGGAGGCTCTGATCGACGAGCAGACACGCCTCGTCACGGTCACCGGCGGCTCCAACGTGACCGGGGTCGCGGTGCCGGTGCGGCCGTGGGCCGACATGGCCCACCGCCACGGGCTGCCCCTCCTGGTCGATGCCGCGCAGGCGGCGTCCCACGGCCGCTGCGACGTCCATCAGTACGACTGTGACTTCTTCGCCGCGTCGGGGCACAAGATGTGCGGCCCGACCGGCATCGGCGTGTTGATCGGCAAGGAGACCTGGCTCGAGCGGCTCGACCCGATCCCGCTGGGCGGCGGCTCGGTGAGCCTCGTGCGACCCGACTTCTCGTACGAGCTCAGGGACCTGCCGTGGCGCCTCGAGGCGGGCACCCCGAACATCGCCGGCGCCATCGGGCTCGGCGCCGCCGTCGACTATCTGGAGGCGATCGGCGTGGAGCGGATCGAGCGCCGGAACCGGGAGCTGCGCCGCTGCCTCGACGAGCAGGTGGCGGGGATCCCCGGGCTGGTCACGCTACGCCCCGCGCCGGGCGCGGACCGGACCTGCATCGTCGCGGTGGCCGACGCGGCGCAGCGGCTCGCGCCGGACTACTTCTCGCGCGTGCTCAGCGACTCGTTCGGCATCATGGTGCGCGGGGGGCACCACTGCGCCCATCCGCTGCACGCGCACTTCGGGCTGCCGGGCTCGCTCCGCCTGTCGCTGCAGTTCTACAACACCGAGGAGGAGATCGCGTACGTCAGCGAGGCGCTGCGTCAGACGATCCGCATGTTCGCGGGGGGCGCGGCCGCGCCGCCCGCTTGAGCCGCCGGGAGATCACCATGGGTCAGCTCGTGCCGAGGATTCGCGATCACGTCGATTGCGTCTCGTACATCCAGCAGGGGATCGACGGCCGACCGCGCCCCTGGTACTTCGTGGTCGACGCCGACACCGGCTACCGCGCGCCGGTCTCCCCCGAGGAGGCCGAGGTCATCATGGCCATGCGGCGGCTCAATCGGGAGTCCAGCATCGAGCACGTGACGCGCGAGGTGCGCGTCAACAGCGGCCTCGCGCTCGGGGAGAGCGCCGTGCGGGAGCTCGTCGCCCACCTCGAGCGGCTCGGTCTGACCGGCGCCGAGACCAGCGCGGAGGCCATCCGGCACACGCAGCTCCAGGGCCGCCGGGAGGCCTATCAGGCCCACCAGCTCGCCGCGCTCAACACCTGCCTGCAGCGCATGGCGGACGAGGTGCCCTACTACCAGGAGCTCTTCGCCGGGCGGCCGGAGCCGGCGCGCAGCCTCGCGGACCTCGCGCGCTTCCCCGTGCTGACGAAGGCCCTGCTGCGCGCCAACTTCCACCGGCTGCAGCCGGCGTGGTTCACGCAGGAGCCGTGCGCGGTGCGGTTCCTGAGCTCGTCGGGGACCACCGAGACCCGCACCCAGACGGTGCACCTCGTCGACGAGCTCAGCCGGGGGTACGCCATCGGGTTCTCGGTGCTCAACCTGAACCCCGGCGCGGATTCGTTCCGCATCGCCTACCTGACGCCGCCCGTCTGCAGTGGCACCGCGTGTCACATGGACATGCGGCTCCCGTACGAGCAGCGGCTCATGCCGAATGGGCGGCTGCTCCTGCTCAACTCCTTCCGTGACCCGAGCACCGTGCCCCCGGAGGCCCTCGAGGCGATCCTGCACGAGCTCCTCGCGTTCGGTCCGACCGTGCTCGCCGGGGACGCGGCGTACCTCGCGGCCCTGGCCCGCTTCCTGCTGGCGTCGGGCCGGAGGTGCCCCTCGGTGAAGGCGGTCGTCACCTCCTACGGCGTGTCGAGCGCCCTCCACCTGCACGTCATCGCGCAGGCGTTCGAGTGCCCGATCCACGATCTCTACTCCGCGACCGAGACGGGGCCGGTCGCGGGCACCTGCGCCGCGGGTCGCTACCACGTGCTGGAGCCGTGTCACGTGGAGGTCGTCGACGACGCGGGCCCGGTCGGTCCGGGCCAGCTCGGCAAGGTCCTCGTCACCACGCTCCACAACAAGCTGACCCCGCTGCTCCGGTACGAGACCGGCGATCTCGCCCGCGCCGCGACGGGCCCGTGCGGCTGCGGCTGGGCGCACTCCGAGGTGCTCCTCGCGCTCGAAGGCCGGGTCCAGGACCTCATCACCGACAGCCGCGGGCAGCCGATCACGCCCCGGGCCGTGGATCGCGTCATCGCGCAGGAGCCGGCCGGGCTCCCGGTTCAGTACTACGGGCTCCTCCAGCGCGCCGCGACGTCCTACGTGCTCGTCGTCGTCCCCGGGGCCGGCTACGGCGCCGCCACCGAGCGGACGCTGCGGGCGCGAGCGCATGAGCTCCTGGGCCGCGCGATCGACCTCGCCATCGAGCCCCGCGGCAGCCTCCCCCCCGCCCCGAACGGCAAGTACCGGCTCTGCTACCGCCAGCACCTGGGGCTCTGACAGCGGGAACCACCGCGCCGTACGGGCGCCCCCCGATGACAAGCCGCCCGTCGAGAAAGAGCGCTCGCGCGCGGGCACGAAGCCCCCACTGACACAGATGTCGCGGTCCGAGGGGTCTCTTACGCGAACCGCTTCACCGCGAGGCAGGCGTTGGTGCCGCCGAAGCCGAAGCTGTTCGACAGGGCCGCGGTCACGCGCACCTCGCGCGCGGCGTTGGGCACGTAGTCGAGATCGCACTCCGGATCGGGGTGCTCGTAGTTGATGGTGGGCGGCAGCACGCCCCGGGCCACGGCGAGCGCGGCGATGGCGGTCTCGATGCCGCCGGCGGCGCCGAGGAGGTGGCCGGTCATCGACTTGGTCGACGAGACCGCCAGCGCGCGGGCGTGCTCGCCGAAGACCTGCTTGATGGCGGCCGTCTCGGCGGCGTCGTTGTACTTCGTGGACGTGCCGTGGGCGTTGATGTAGCCGACGTCCGCCGGCGCGAGCCCGGCGTCCTTGAGGCAGAGGCGCATGCAGCGGATCGCGCCCTCCCCGCTGGGCGACGGGGCCGTGATGTGGTGCGCGTCCGAGCTCGCGGCGTAGCCCGCCAGCTCGGCGATGACGCGCGCGCCGCGCGCCCGGGCGTGCTCGAGCTCCTCGAGGATCACGATGCCCGCGCCCTCGGCGATGATGAAGCCATCGCGCTCCGCGTCGAACGGGCGGCTGGCCCTGGTCGGCTCGTCGTTGCGGGTCGACATCGCGCGCATGGCGTTGAAGCCGCCGACCCCGATGGCCGAGACCGTCGCCTCGGTGCCGCCGGCGATCATGACGTCGGCGTCGCCGCGCTCGATGCAGCGCCCCGCCTCGCCGATCGAGTGGGCGCCGGTCGAGCAGGCCGAGACGTGGCTCATGTTCGGCCCCTTCGCCCGGTGCCGGATCGAGATCTGGCCCGGCGCCAGGTTCACGATGATCCCGGGGACGAAGTACGGCGAGATGGCGTGGCGCGGCCCCTTCTGGAGCAGCGCCGCGTGGGTGCGCTCGATCGTGGCGATGCCGCCGAGGCCCGCGCCGACGTAGACGCCGACGCGCTCCTCCTGCTCCGGCGTGATCTCGAGGCCGGCGTCCTCGACCGCCATGTCCGCCGCCGCGACGGCGAACTGGATGAAGCGGTCCATCGACCGCGCCTCTTTGTTCTCGATCCAGCGGGTCGGGTCGAAGCCCTTCACCTCGCCGGCGATCTTCGTCGGATAGGCGGCCGCGTCGAACAGCGTGATCGGGGCGATGCCGCTCTGTCCGGCGACGAGCGCCCGCCACGTCTCCTCGACGCCGATGCCGACCGGCGTCACCAGGCCGAGGCCCGTGATCACAACCCTGCGTCTCATGCAGTCACTCCCGCGTGGTCACCCTGGGGGCCGGCGCTCGCGGCGCCGACCCCGCCCTCCCCCTCACCCGCTCAGCAACAACGAGGCTCGCGGGGGCTCGCCTCAGGCCGCGTGGGCCTTGACGTACGCGATGGCGTCGCCGACGGTCCGGATCTGCTCGGTGTCCTCGTCGGGGATCTCGACCTTGAAGGCCTCCTCGAGCGCCAGCACCAGCTCGACCACGGCCAGGCTGTCGGCCTTGAGGTCGTCGATGAACGACGACTCGGGCTTGACCTGCTCGGGGCTCACCTCGAGCTGGGCACAGACGATCTCCTTCACCTTCTGCTCGATGTTGTCCATCTCTGTCTCTCCTCGTGTCCTCGAGTACGTGTTGTGCGGCCGCGACTACATCAACATCCCACCGTTCACCCGCAGCACCTGCCCGGTGATGTAGCTCGCCTCGGGCGAGCACAGGAACGCGACCGCGTTGGCGATGTCCTCGGGCGCGCCGATGCGGCCCAGCGGGATCTTCGCGAGCAGCTCCTCGCGCGCCTTCCCCTGGACGTGCTCGGCGGTCATGACCGTATCGATGAAGCCCGGCGAGACGGCGTTGACGCACAGGCTGCGCCCCGCCAGCTCCCGGGCGAGCGTCTTCGTGAGCCCGATGATCCCGGCCTTGGAGGCCGCGTAGCTCACCTGCCCCGGGTTGCCCTGCTCGCCGACGACCGAGGTGACGTTGACGATGCGGCCGCCGTCCTTGGCCTTGAGCAGGTGGCGCGCCGCCGCGCGGCAGCAGAAGAAGACGCCCGAGAGGTTGACGTCGAGGACCTTGCCCCAGTCCTCGTCCTTGGTGCGCAGGAGCAGCCCGTCGATGGCGATGCCGGCGTTGTTGACGAGGATGTCGAGGTGGCCGAAGGCCGCCGCGACCGCCCCCATCACCTCGGTGACGCGCGCCGGCTGCGACACGTCGAGGGCGAACGCGCGCCCCTCGCCGCCCGCCTCCCGGCACAGCCGCACCGTCTCGTCCGCGTTCTCGCCGAGCGCGACGTCGCACGCGGCCACCGTCGCCCCGCGCCGCGCCAGCGCGACCGCGATGGCCCGCCCGATCCCGCGCGCCGCGCCGGTGACGACCGCGACCTTGTCTTTGAGATCCATGTCCACCCTCCTACCCCGTACCCGTACTCGTGCCCGTGCCCGTGCCCGCGATCTCCCGCACCTGCGCCGGCTCCGCCACCGATCGCACCGTGATCGTCGCCGCGATCCGCTTCACCAGGCCCGCCAGCACCGCCCCCGGCCCGACCTCGAGCGCCTCGGTGACGCCCATGGCCGCGAGGCGCTGCACCGAGGCCTCCCACCGCACCGGCGAGGTCACCTGCCGCACGAGCAGCTCCCGGACCCGCGCCGCGTCGGTGTTCGGCTCCGCCTCGACGTTGCTCACCACCGGCACCGCGAGCGGTCCGACCTCGACCGCCGCCAGGGCCTCGTCGACCCGCCGCGCGGCCGGCTGCATCAGCGCGCAGTGGAAGGGCGCGCTCACGGGCAGCGGGATCGCGCGCCGCACGCCCTTCGCCTTCAGGATCGCGAGCGCGCGGTCGACCGCCGCCTGGTCGCCGGCGATGACGATCTGGCCGCCGCCGTTGAAGTTGGCGGGCGACACCACCTGGCCCTGGGCCGCCTCGCGGCAGGCCTCCTCCAGGACCTCCGGCGCGGCGCCCATGACCGCGGCCATCGCGCCCTGCCCGGCCGGCACCGCCTGCTGCATGGCCTCGCCGCGCAGCCGCGTCAGGCGCACCGCGTCGGCGAAGCGCAGCGCACCCGCGCCGACCAGCGCGCTGTACTCGCCGAGGCTGTGGCCAGCGACCACGTCGGGCGTGAGGCCCGTCTCGGCCTCGAGCACGCGCAGGACCGCGACCGACGTCGTCAGGATCGCGGGCTGCGTGTTGGCGGTCAGCTTGAGGTCGGCCTCGGGCCCCGCGAAGCAGAGGACGCTCAGGCCGAAGCCGAGGGCGTCGTCCGCGGCCGCGAAGACCTCGCGCGCACGTGGGAACTCGACGCACAGCGCCTTACCCATGCCGACCGCTTGTGACCCCTGTCCCGGGAACAGGAACGCGCGCATCCGACCCTCCCTGTCAGAGACGAACGACGGCCGAGCCCCACGAGAAGCCGGCGCCGAGCGCGGTCATGAGCAGCAGGTCGCCCTGCTTCACGCGGCCGGCCTCGAGCGCCTCGTCGAGCGCGATGGGGATGGATGCCGACGAGGTGTTCCCGTACTTCGGGAGGTTGATGAAGAACTTGTCGAGCGGCAGCGCGAGCTGCTTCGCGACCCCCTCGACGATGCGCATGTTCGCCTGGTGGGCGAGCACCGTGTCGACGTCGGTGATCGTGAGGCCGTTGTGCTCGAGCGCCGTGAGCGCCGCGCGCGACATGTTGCGCACCGCGTGTTTGAAGACCTCGCGGCCGTTCATCTTCACGTAGTGCAGCCGCTGCGCGACGGTCTCCTGCGACGCCGGCAGCGCCGTGCCGCCCGCCGGGATGCCCAGCGCGTCGGCCATGGTGCCGTCGGCGTACAGGTGCGTCGACCAGAGGCCGCGGTCGCCGGCGGCGTCGCCGCCCGGCACCAGCACCGCCGCGCCCGCGCCGTCGCCGAAGAGGACGCAGGTGTTGCGGTCCTCCCAGTCGATCACCGGCGAGAGCACCTCGACCCCGACGACCAGCACGCGCTTGAACTGACCGCGCGCGATGAAGGCGTCGCCGACCGAGAGGCCGTAGATGAAGCCGGCGCACGCGGCGGCCATGTCGAAGGCGGCGCAGCCGCCGGCCCCGAGCTTGCGCTGCACGTGCACCGCGGTCGCCGGCAGCGGCGAGTCCGGGGTCACCGTCGAGACGATGATGCAGTCGAGCGTGGCCGGGTCGATGCCCGCCTTGCGGCACGCATGGAGCCCCGCCGTGGCGGCCAGGTCGGAGCTGGTCTGCCCCTTGGCGATGATGCGCCGCTCGCGGATCCCGGTGCGCTCGACGATCCACGAGTCGGAGGTGTCGACCATCTGCTCGAGGTCGGCGTTGCTGAGGACGCGCTCCGGCAACCCCCGTCCGGTGCCCGCGATCAGTGTCCTGCCCATCTCGGTCGCCTCCCCATCCCCCGTCAGAGTGTGCGGCCGGCCCCGGGCGCCGCGCCAGCGTCCGCGGGCGCCGCGCCGGCCGCCGCCGGCTCCCACAGCGCCCGGTGTCTCGTGATCGCCTCGCTGAGGCGGGGCCGGAGCCCCAGGTCGACGAACCGCCCGGCCGCGAACACGGCGTTCTTGATCGCCTTCGCGTTCGAGCTGCCGTGGCACACCATGGCGATGCCGTCGACGCCGAGCAGCGGCGCGCCGCCGTACTCGGTGTAGTCCATCAGCCGCTTGAGCCCGCGGAACGCCGGCTGCATCAGCAGCGCGCCGGCCTGCGCCAGGCGCGAGCGGCCGACCTCCTGCTTGAGCAGCGCGAAGATGGCGGCCGCGGCGCCCTCGACCGTCTTGAGCACGACGTTGCCGGTGAACCCGTCGGTCACGACGACGTCGGCGCCGCCGAAGATGTCGCGGCCCTCGACGTAGCCGACGTACTCGAAGTCCGCGCCGAGGCCCGCGGCCCGCTCGAGCAGGTGGTGCGCCCCGCGGGTGAGGTCGGTGCCCTTGTGCTCCTCCTCGCCGTTCGAGAGGAGGCCCACCCGGGGCCGCGCCTTGCCGTGGAGCAGCCGGCTGTACACGGTCCCGAGCACCGCGAACTGCGCCAGCGTGGACGGCTTGCAGTCGACGTTGGCGCCCATGTCGAGCAGCGCGCACGGCCCGGCGGGCGTCGGGAACGTCGTCACGATCGCCGGCCGCTCGATCCCCTTGAGGCGCTTGAGCACGAAGAGCCCGCACGCGAGCATCGCGCCCGAGTTCCCCGCCGACACGACCGCGGCGGCCTCGCCCCGCTTGACCAGGTCGAAGCACACCCGCATCGAGGCGTCGGTCTTCTTGCGCACCACCGTCGCCGGCGCGTCGTGCATCGTCACGACCTGCGAGGCGTGGCGGACCTCGATCGGCAGGGCGAGGGCGCCCAGCCGGCGGAGTTCGGCCCGCAGGTTGGTCTCGTCGCCGACGAGGATCACCGGTGCGCCGCGCTCGCGCACGGCGGTGACGACCCCCTCGATCTCGGCGGAGGGGGCCCGGTCGGTGCCCATTGCATCGACGGCGACAGGCGAGCGGGGGGCCGTCACGGCCTTGCCCCCATCGCCGGGCGTGGCGTGCCCAAGGCCGTGGCCCCCGAGGCTAGGCTTCCTCTTCCTTGATCACGAGGACCTGGCGGTCGTGGTAGTAGCCGCAGTGGCCGCACACCCGGTGCGGGAGCTTGGGCTCCTGGCACCGCGGGCACAGCACGGTCTGGGGCGCCTTCTGGCTGGCCAGGTACTGCGACCGGCGCTGCGCGGTGCGGGACTTGGACTGTCTCCTCTTCTGGACGGCCATCGTACTCTTCCTTCTATGTGGCGGCGCCGTTGAGCCGGCGCCTAACTGCCGCTCACTGCGTCCGCAGCTTCGCCAGCGCGGCCCACCGGGGATCGGCGGGCGCGCTGCAGCCGCAGGGACCCTGGTTGAGGTCCTTGCCGCACTGGGGGCACAGGCCCTTGCAGTCCGGCTGGCACAGGGTCGAGATCGGGATGCCGAGGAGGATCTGCTCGCGCAGCAGGTCGGCGACGTCGATCTCCTCGCCCGTGTAGGTCTGAACGTCCGGCTCGTCCTCGGCGCCCTCGGCGCGCGCCTCGCCCCGGGGGACGAACGTGGCCGCGAAGTCGGCGTCGATGGCGACGGCCGCCGGCTCGACGCAGCGGGCGCATGGCACCGTGACGCGGGTGTGCACGACGCCGCGCGCGAGCACGTCCTCGGCGCCGTGGCGCGACAGGTTCAGCTCGACCGTCCCGGTCGCCTGGTCCCAGGCGCCCTCGACGCCGGCCATGGTCGTCTCGAACCAGGTGGCCGGAAGCGTGATCTCCCGGTCCAGGCCCTCGGGAGGTATGTCCTTGATACGAAAGTTAAACATCTGACGCAACGCAGCGCAAACGCGCGCGAACACTGAAGTTAGAGGGCGTACTATAGGTGCCGTGCACTCGATGTCAAGCCCCGAGGCAGGATCGCTGCCGCGGGTTCACGGCGTCGGAAGATGCCGGGCAGGGGCACGGGCACGGGCACGGCCACGAACCCCGTGCCCGTGCCCGTGCCCCTGCCCGTGCCCGGTTCGTCGTGGTCCCCCTCAGTCCCCGGCGAAGGGATCGTCCTCCTCGTCGGAGTCCGGGATGGTGGACGGCGGGTCACTCGCCGGGAACGAGTCGGCCAGCGTCTTGTCGAGCCCCCGATCCCGCTCCTCGTCCTCGAGGTCCGGGTCCGGCCGCTCGCGCGCGTCCTCCGGGTCCCGGTCCCCGGGCGCGGAGCGTCCGATCACCACGTGCCGCTGCTCCGTCATGCCCTTTGGATGCCGACGGCGTCGGCGAGGCAGAGTGGCGGCCCGCGGGGGCTACTTCGACACGCCGGAGATGGCGCTGCCGCCGACGAGCAGGAGCGACTTCAGGTCCTCGTCGTTGAAGCGGAGCTGCGCGCCCACGAAGTAGTCGCGGCCGCCGCCGGTGCCCTTGCGCGAGTCCTCGTTGAGCATGTCGTCGACGCCGCCGACGACGTAGAGGTAGCGGAAGAACTCCCACGCGGCGGCCACCTTGAAGCGCGGCAGCACGTTCGACTTGAAGTCGAAGAGGTTGGCCGAGATGATGAAGCGGTCCTTGTTGAGGTAGACGTCGCTGCCCACGCCGCCGGTCGACTCGATGATGCCGAAGCGCAGGCCCAGCCAGTCGAGGCGCTTGCCGAACTGGAACGAGAACCGGAACGACTCGCTGATCTCGGTCTTGTCCTCGACGGTGCGGGGCGGCTTGTTCGGATCGGTGGAGTCGGTGATGGTGCGGGTGCGGCGCACGTAGCCGCGCGGGTCGTCGATGACCTCGAGCAGGTAGTACTTGTCGGGCCGCGGGCGGATCTCGATGCCGAGGTAGGTCTTCAGGGTCTGCGCGTTGAAGTTGAACTCCTCGCGCAGCGAGACGATCGTCTTGAGCTTCGTGAGGTCGCGGATGAAGCCGCCCGCGTCGCTCGTGATCTCCTCGATGTTCTCGGCCGCCTTCGTGATGTTCTCGGCGAGCTGGCCCTGCCGCGCGGTGTCGGTCATGGCCGCGGTGTTGCCGAGGGTGCGGTCGAGCTTGTCGATGGCCGAGCTCAGCTTCGCGAGGGTGGTGTTGACCTGGCTCGCCGTCGTCGCGAGCACGCCGCCGTCGGCGCCGCCGGCGCCGCCGCCGACGAACGCCTTCACCGACTCGGTGATGGTGCGCAGGTTGTGGATGGTCGCGACCACGTCCTCGCGGCTGCGGCCGGTCATCGCCTGCACGTCGCCGGAGATCTTGTCGATGTTCGCGATGAGGTGGTGCAGGACCTCGGCGTTCTGGTCGAGGATCTGCTGCACCCGCTCGGCCGACTGCTTGATCGGCCCGGCGGTCATCCCGCGCACGTCCTCCATGATGCCCTTGAGGATCGGCACGAGGTCGTTGATCTGGGACATGATGTCCCCGATCGACGTGACCTCCTGGACGTTCTTGATCTCGCCGCCGTCGGGGATGACGGGGTTCGGCTTGGGGACGCCGCCCGGGCCCGGGCTCTGGGGGGAGCCCGGGTCGATCTCGAGGTAGAAGCCGCCGAGCAGCGAGGACTGCTTCTTGAAGACGACGGCGTTGTCCCAGATCGGCCCGTACTTCCGCAGCATCCGGAAGTCGATCCGCGCCATCGCCTGCTGGTGGATGACGCCGGCCGCGTCCGTCCAGGTGCGCATCTGGACGCCGCGCTTCGTGATCTCGCCGGCGTTGAGGCCGGCGATCTGCACGTTCGACTTGTCGACGAGGCCGGTGGCGTCCCGGAAGAGCGCCCAGTGGCTCTCGAACTGGGTCTCGCCGCCGCCGATGCCCTTCCTGAACAGGCTCAAGAGGGCATAGCTCGCCGCCAGGATCACGAGGACCGCGATCCCGACCTTGATGTACTTGCCGCTCACGCGCCGGGCTCCGCCTGCATCGTCACCGCCCCTGAGGTCTCGACGAACCGCCGCACCAACGGGTTCTGCGAACGCTTGAAGTCCTCCGGCGGCGCGGACTCGATGATCGTCCCCAGCGACAGCATCGAGATCCGGTCCGCGATGCGGAACGTGGAGGCCATGTCGTGGCTGATGACGACCGAGGTGACGCGGTGCATCGCCGCGATCTCCTGGATCATGTCGTCCACGTTCTTGGTCTGGATCGGGTCGAGGCCCGTGGTGGGCTCGTCATAGAGCAGGATCTCGGGCTCGAGCACGAGGGCGCGGGCGAGGCCGACGCGCTTGCGCTGGCCGCCCGAGAGCTCGGCGGGAAACTTGCCGACGAGGTGGGCGACGGCGAGGCTCTCGAGGCGCTCCATGACCCGGTCCTTCACCTCGGCCTTGGGCATGTGCTTGCGGTGCTCGCGCAGCGGAAAGGCGACGTTGTCGAACACCGTCATCGAGTCGAAGAGCGCCGCGTACTGGAACAGCATGCCGAACTTGCGGCGCAGCTCGTTGAGCTGGTAGTCGTCCAGCGGCACCAGATCGACGCCGTCGACGACGATCACGCCCTTGTCCGGCTTGAGCAGCCCCATGAGGTGCTTCATGAGCACCGACTTGCCCTCGCCGGAGCCGCCGATGATGACGTTGATCTTGCCGCGCAGGACGTCGAGATCGACGCCCCGCAGCACGTGGTGCTTGTCCCCGAACGTCTTCTCGATCCCGCGCACGCGGATCTGCACCGGATCCTCACGCGCCTCGGCTCCCCCGTCCAGCCCTGGCTGCGCCGCACGCATTCGGCCGCCGCTCACTCCGCTGCCGGAAAGATGTTCAGCGTCATCATGATGTCGGTCAGGAAGTAGTCTACGATCAGGATCGAGACGCACCCTATCACGACGGCCTTCGTGGTCGCCAGCCCCACCCCCTTCGCGCCGCCGCCCGCGTTGTAGCCCTGGAAGCAGGCCACGATGGAGAGATCGAAGCCGAAGAAGACCGCCTTCACCAGGCCGTGCCAGTAGTTGTTCAGGTCGACGAAGCGGGTGAGGTTCTCCATGAAGAGGCCGCGGTCGACGTCCTTCATGAGGACGGCGACGGTGTAGCAGCCGACCAGGCCGACCACGTTGTAGGCCATGGTCAGGGCGGGCACCATGAGGGTCGCGGCCACCACGCGCGGCACGACCAGGTACTGGATGGGGTTGACCGCGAGAGTGGAGAGCGCGTCGATCTGCTCGGTGATGCGCATCGAGCCGATCTCGGTCGCGATGCCGGCGCCGGCGCGGGCCGTGACCATCACGGCGGCGAGCACCGGCGCGATCTCGCGGGCCAGGGTGATCGCGACGGTCATGCCGACGTAGATCTCGGCGTGGTACATGCGCGCCGCGTCGACGGTCTGGAGCGAGAAGACGGCGCCGGTGAAGAAGCCGACGAGGAGCACGATCGGCAGCGAGCCGACGCCGACGAACTCCATCTGATCGACGATGAGCTGCACCCGGTACGGGGGGCGGACCAGCCAGCCGAAGAACTGCCCGATGAAGTAGAAGTAGGCCCCGAGGCCGCCGACGGCGTTGATCAGCGGCCGGTAGAGCGCGTCGACGAACGTCACCCAGCGCGGGGGCGTCTTCTCCTGGGGCGCGGTGTCGTCAACCATAAGCCACTGAAACCAAAGTCCTCTTATCCCGCGGCGGCGTGGGGCTGTCAACTACGGGGCCCGCGCGGCGATGGACATGTGGAACCGCGAGCCGCATAATCCGCTCGGTCTCGACCGCGAGGCGGAGCCACGCGTCCATGAAGCTCGTCGTCAACGGCACGGAGCGCGACATCCCCGACGGCAGCACCGTCCTCGACCTGCTGGGGCAGCTCGGCCTGAAGCCCGAGCAGGTCGCGGTGGAGCGCAACCGCGAGATCGTGCCGCGCCGCACCTTCGCCGAGGCGCCGCTCGCGGGCGGCGACCGGCTCGAGATCGTCACGTTCGTCGGAGGCGGCTGATGACCACCCAGACCGATACCCCGCTCACCATCGCCGGGCGGGCGTTCCGCTCGCGCCTGATCGTCGGCACGGGCAAGTACAAGGACGCCGACGAGACGCGCGAGGCGCTCGCCCGCTCGGGCGCCGAGATCGTCACCGTCGCGCTCCGCCGCGTCGAGCTCACGCCGGGCAAGCCGTCGCTGCTCGACGCCATCGACCGCTCGAAGTACGTGCTGCTGCCGAACACGGCCGGCTGCTACACCGCCGACGACGCCATCCGCACGCTCCGGCTCGCGCGCGAGCTGGGGATGGCCGAGCTCGTCAAGCTCGAGGTCATCGGCGACGCGAAGACGCTCTTCCCGGACAACGAGCAGACGCTCGCGGCCGCGAAGGTCCTCGTCAGGGAGGGCTTCGTCGTCCTGCCCTACATGAACGACGACCCGATCATGGCGAAGAAGCTCGAGGACGTCGGCTGCGCGGCGGTGATGCCGCTGGCGGCGCCCATCGGCTCGGGCCTCGGCATCCGCAACCCGCACAACATCCGCATCATCCTCGAGACCGTGAAGGTGCCGGTCATCGTCGACGCCGGCGTCGGCACGGCCTCGGACGCGGCGGTCGCCATGGAGCTCGGCTGCCACGGCGTGCTCATGAACACCGGCATCGCCGGCGCGCAGGACCCGCTCATGATGGCGGACGCCATGCGCCTCGGCGTGGAGGCCGGCCGCAAGGCCTTCCTCGCCGGCCGCATCCCGCGCAAGCTGTACGCGCAGGCCAGCTCTCCGGTCGCGGGCATGATCGAGTAGCGCCGTGCCCGCCGCCCCGCCCTTCCGGCTCTACCTCATCACCGACGACGAGGCCGTCCCCGGCGGCGACCTCGCCGCCACCGTCGCCCGGGCGCTCGCGGGCGCGCCGCGAGACCGCGTGGCGGTGCAGCTCCGGGCCCGGGACCGCGGGGGCCGGGCGCTCCTCGAGGCGGCGCGGGCGCTGCGCGAGGTCACCCGCCGCGCCGGCGCGCGCCTGCTCGTCAACGACCGCGTCGACGTCGCGCTGCTCGTGGACGCCGACGGCGTGCACCTGCCGGCGAACGGGCTGCCGATCGCCGAGGCGCGGCGCCTGCTCGGCCCGGATCGCCTCGTCGGGCTCTCGACCCACGCGCCCGCCGAGGCGGCGGCCGCGGCCGCGGCGGGGGCGGACTTCGTCGTCTTCGGCCCGGTGTACGCGACGCCGTCGAAGGCCCGCTACGGCGCGCCGCTCGGCCTCGGCGCGCTGCGCGCCGCGGCGGCCGCGGCGCGGCTGCCGGTGTTCGCGCTCGGCGGCGTCGAGCCGGCCAACGCCGCCGCCTGCCGGGCCGCCGGGGCCGCGGGCGTCGCCGCCGTCCGCGCCGTGCTCGCCGCCCCCGACCCCGGAGCCGCCGCCGCGCGGCTGCTCCAGGCCTTCACAGAGGAGCCCACCCCATGAGCGTCGACCGTGGCCGACTCGGCCGCCTGCTGGCCATCGTCTTCTTCGTCGTCCTGCTCGCCGGGGCGATCACCCGCGGCTTCGTGCTGATGCCGCTGCCGGTGCAGGCGGGCGAGATGGCGCCGGCGCTGTTCCAGGGCGACACCGCCATCGTGGTCCGCACCGCGACCCCGGTCCGCGGCGACATCATCGCGTTCGAGCATCCGCAGAAGAAGGGCGTCACCGCCGCGCGCCGCATCGTCGGCGTCCCCGGGGACACCGTCGCGCTCAAGGGGCAGAAGGTCATCCTCAACGGCGCCGAGCTCCCGCGCACCAAGCTCGGCCCGCTGACCGTCGGCGACAAGGACCAGCGGACCAGCAACACCTTCGAGCGCTGGCGCGAGGAGGGCCCCGGCCGCGGCTGGGACATCCTCCTCGACCCGCGGCGCCGCTCGCCGGACTTCGGCCCGGTCGAGGTGAAGGAGGGCTTCTTCGTCCTCGCCGACAGCCGCAACCACGGCCGCGACAGCCGCGAGTACGGGCTCGTCCCGGCGAAGAACGTGAAGGGCGTGGTGCGCTACCTGATGAGCGCGACCCCGGTGAAGGAGCTCGGCGTCCGGCCGAGCCGCATCCCGTAGCCCCTAGTCGTCCTCGGCCGAGAAGTAGATCGGCACGCTGATCCGGCCGCCGCCCTTGAGCTTGGGGAAGCGCTGGGTCTTCACGCGCTCGACGACGCAGCCGACGACCGCGTCGTCGCCCAGCGAGTTGATCTCGCTGTGGGCCTGCACCACCCGGCCGCCCTCCAGCTTGACGCCCACGACCAGCGCCCCGCGCAGGCGGGCGTTGCTCTCGAGGCCGCGCTGGTAGCACGGCAGCAGGCCGGCCTCGAGCCCGTGCAGCCCGGCGCTGACGTCGGCCGGCGGGAGGTTGCCGGTGATGCTCGGCTTGGCGAGGCGCACCCGGGGGCCCTTGACGGGCACCGTCGCGTAGACCGCCTCCTGGTAGCCGGGAAGCTCGCCGCGGAACAGCGCGGCCGCCCTGCCGGTCTCGAGCAGCTCGAAGGCGAGCGGGTCGATGCCCACGCGGGCGCGCCGGGCCGCGCCGCGGCCGCACGGATCGCCGCTGGCGCCGGGATCGAGCTTGAAGGTGAGCCGCAGCGCGAGCTTGTTCTTCACGCGCAGCCGCACGAGCTGCTCCGCCAGGGGGGGCGCGGCGGTGACGACGAGCTCGGGCGGGTCGTCCTCGCCGGGCGGTATGACCAACTCGGCGGCGTCGCTGACGACGAAGCCGCGGCGCGCCTCGATCGGCAGCCGCTGGTCCGCGACGTCGTACTCGCGGAACGTGAAGCCGCCGGCCGGGACCGTCACGGCGTAGAACTTCTCCAGCGCCGCCGCGCGGCGCCGCCGGTGCTCCTCGCGGGCCTTCCCGCGCTGCACCTCGTCGCCGGTGAAGTGGACCTGGGAGTCCGGCCGCACCACCTCGCACAGCCGCCGCAGGCCCGCCGCCTCGAGCGGCACGACCGGCAGCCGCTCGGCCGCGCCCGCGGGACCGGCCGCGAGCACCAAGGCGAGCACCACGAGTGACGAGCGACCAGACATCGTGCTCCTTCGATGCTACCAACCATTGAGGACCGCTGCAAATTCCAGCCCGGGCGCCGCTCTGCCGGGACGGCGCCGCCGCGCAAAAAGGCTTGACGCGGCTTGCCGCTGCTCCTAGAGTGCGGCATCATTTTTCCGCCCGTGCAGACGCGGGTGGCTGCCAGCGTAGCTCAGTCGGTAGAGCAGCGGTTTCGTAAACCGCAGGTCTCCGGTTCGATTCCGGACGCTGGCTCCAGAAACCCTCAAAGATTCCGTCGCTTCCCCGTCGAGCCGCCTCCCTCGCTTCCCGGCAGTTTCGGACAAAAACGGGCAAGTCCCGGTCGAATAACCCAACCATTTCCCAACGGCCCGGGAGCCGGTGGCGCCGACGGCTCTGCGGGCTCGCTGTCGACGGAGAAGGCCCAGCGGGCTCGAGCGTCGTCGCCACCTCGACCGCGATCGTCGTCGCCACCTCGGGCGATTTCCCAACGGGGGCCGTGGCGCAGAAGATCGCCGACCCGAAGCGCGTCGCCATCAGCGGCGGCTCCTACGGCGGGTACAGCGCCCTCGCCGGCGCCGCCTTCACCCCCGAGGTCTTCCGCTGCGCCGTCGACATCGTGGGACCGTCGAGCATCTTCACCCTGCTCAAGTCCGTGCCGCCCTACTGGAAGCCGATGATGGCCCTCTTCGAGCAGCGCGTCGGCAACCCGGCCGACGCGCAGG
>DASXVK010000794.1:0-6591 GCA_036504295.1 Polyangia bacterium | reverse complement strand
CCCTGCTCTACGGCGCCGCCTTCATCCTCCTCGTGCTCGTCGGCGGGCGCCTGCAGGCCGCCCGCCTCATCCCCGGCCTGCTCGCGACCGAGTGGCTGCTGGTCCTCGCGCCCGTCGTGCTGTGGCTGCGCGCCGCCCGGGTCGATCTCGGGTCAGGGCTCGGCCTGACCACGCCGCACCCGCGCGCCCTGCTCGGCGCGCTCCTCGCCGGCGCCTCCGCGTGGTACCTCGTCGCGGCGCTGGTCGAGCCGCTCATGCAGCGGGTGCTGCCGGTGCCGAAGGAGGTCGTCGAGCAGCTCGCGCGTCTCGTCGGCCACCGCCCGCTCGCCGTGGAGGTGCTGGTGATGGCGGTGACGCCGGCCATCTGCGAGGAGGCGCTCTTTCGCGGCGCGCTCCTGCGCGGCTTCGAGGCGCGCCTCGGCCGCGTGACGACGGTGGTGCTGACGGCCGTGCTCTTCGGCCTCTTCCACCTGTCCGTCTACCGCCTCGTCCCCGCCACCCTCCTCGGGGTCGCCCTGGGCGTGGTCGCGCTCCGCTGCGGCTCCCTCTGGCCGGCGATCCTGTTCCACGCCGTGAACAACACCGCCCTCGTCGTGCTCGCGCACTACGGGCGCGCGGAGCGGATGGTCGCGGACTTTCGGCTCGTGATCGTAGCGGCCGTCACATTTGCGGCCGGCCTGCTGCTTCTCGGGGGGCGAAATCGCCAGAAAGATGTGGATCCCGTCTAACCTCTCGGGCCTGATCCGTTGGCGGTCTAACGTTATTGCCTCCCGCTGTATGTTCTGGTACGCTGCCTCACGTTTAGCCACGTCTAGCGTGCCGATGCACGGCCTGAGGCGAGTCGGAGACGAGCCTCGTTGTAGACCAGACCGGGGAGCCAATCGTGCAGGACGACCAGCGAGCCCTGTGGTACCTGAAGAAGATCCCGCTGCTCCAGGATCTCCCTGCGGAGGCGATGGCCCGGCTGGCCGAGAGCGTCGAGATCAACGAGGTCCGGCGCCGTCAGGTCGTCTACCTCCCGGGCGACCCGGGCCGCAGCGTCTACTTCGTCAACGGTGGCCGGGTCAAGATCTCGAAGGTGACCCGCGACGGCAAGGAGCTCACGCTCGCCTACCGCGGCCCGGGCGACCTCTTCGGGGAGCTCGCGATGGTCGATGGCGGCCCGCGCGAGGAGATGGCCGAGGCCATGGACAACGCGCTGCTCACGGAGCTCGAGCGCGGCGACTTCGAGCGCCTGGTCCAGGCCCAACCGCTCCTCGGCTTCCGCCTCGCGAAGCTGCTGACCGTCCGGCGGCGTGAGATCGAAAACAAGATCGAGAACCTCGTCTTCAAGGACGTGAACGCCAAGCTCGCCGAGCTGCTGCTGCGCCTCGGCAGCGACTACGGCGTCGACGACGCCCGCGGCACCCTGGTGGCGCTCAAGATCACGCACCAGGAGATGGCGAACCTCATCGGCTCGACCCGCGAGACCGTCAGCCTGACGCTCTCGCAGTTCAAGCGCCGCGGCCTCATCCGCACCGATGGCCGCAAGGTCATCATCGCCGACCGCGAGGGCCTGCGGGCCCTGTCGTAGCGCGGGGGTCAGCCGCGCCAGCGGCAGGCCAGCGGCATCTGGCCGCGGACGCCCTCGACGCTGGACGTGAGCCGCGGGGCCACCGGCGCCTGGCGCCGCTTGTGCTCCGAGCGCGCGACCATGTCGAGCACCTTGCGCACGACCGCCGCGTCGAAGCCAGCGCGCCCGAGCGCCGCCTCGTCGAGCCCGCGGCCGAGGTGGGCCTCGAGCAGCTCGTCGAGCACCTCGTGGGGCGGCAGCATGTCGCTGTCGACGTGGTCGGGGCGCAGCTCGCCCGCCGGCGGCTTGCCGATCACGGCCTGCGCGATGATGGTGCGCTCGCGGTTCAGCGCGGCGGCCAGCCGGTAGACGAGCGTCTTCGGCACGTCGCCGAGCGGCGCGAACCCGCCGGCGAGGTCGCCGAGGACGGTGCCGAAGCCGAGGGCGAGGTCGGTCTTGTTCGCGCTCGACAGCACGAGGTGGCCGAGCTTGTTGGACAGCGCCATCAGGATGAGCGTGCGGAGCCGGACCTGCAGGTTCTCCTCGGTGACGTCGGGCGAGGCGCCGCGGAAGAGCGGCGCGAGCAGGCCGAGGCTCGACGCGAAGATGGGCTCGATCGAGATGACGTCGTAGCGGATCCCGAGCGCCTCGGCGACGGCGCGGGCGTGCCCCTCGGACTCGGCCGGCGAGAAGCGCGAGGGCATGTTCACGGCGTAGACCCGCTCCGGCCCGAGCGCCCGGACGGCGAGCGCGGCGACGACGGCCGAGTCGACCCCGCCCGACAGGCCGAGCACCACGGTGCCGAAGCCGCACTTCTCGACGTAGTCGCGCAGCCCGAGGGCGAGTCCGTCGAGGGCCGCCACGTCGTCGTCGGCCGCGAGGTCGTGGATCTCGCCGGTGTCGTCCTCGATGTCCACGACCACGAGGTCCTCGGCGAACTCGCGGGCGCGGGCCAGGACCTCGCCCTTCTCGTCGAGCGCGACGGAGCAGCCGTCGAAGAGCAGCTCGTCGTTGCCGCCGACCTGGTTCACGGCGCAGACCGGCCGCTCCCACGCCCGCGCGACGGCCGCGAGCGCCTGCGCGCGCGCCCCGCGGCGCGCCAGGGTGAAGGGGCTCGCGGCGGGGTTGATGATGACGTCGGCGCCGCCGTCAGCGAGACTGGCGACCGGATCCTGCTCCTCCGGCACGGGCGCCGGCGGGCACAGGTCGGTGCCGATGGCGATGCCGAGCGTGCGGCCGTCGAAGATGACGGTGCGCACGCGGTCCGCCGGGGTGAAGTAGTGGGCCTCGTCGAAGCCCGGGCGCGCGGCGAGCAGCGACTTGTGGTGCACCGAGACGATCTGCCCGTGCTTGAGGGTCGCGACGGCGTTGTAGATCCGGCGCTCCTCGCGGGCCGTCGGGTCGTGATCGATGAAGCCGACGACGACGCCGATCTTGTAGACGCTGGCGGCGAAGGTCATCAGCGCGAGCCGGTTCTGGGCGATGAACCCGTCCCGCGTGAGCAGCTCCCGCGGCGGGTAGCCCGACAGGCTGAGCTCCGGGAGCACGACCATCTGGGCGCCGCGGCGCAGCGCCTCATCGACGAAGCGGCCGCACTTCGCGCGGTTGCCGGCGAGGTCGCCGGGGGTCGTGTTGATCTGGGCGAGCGCGAATTTCACGGCCCGACCATACCGCGGGGGGACGGGGCGTTCAACGCGGGGCGAGGCGCGTAACCTGCGATACTTCAGTGGATCGAGCTGGTCAGCGGTCGATGGCCCAGAGACTGCGGGATGCGGCCGGCGCCCACGCGATGAAGTAGAGCCGGTCAGCGAGCACGGTGAACCCCGTCGGGTGCGACCAGCCCGGGCCGGGTTGTAGATCGGCGACGAGACTGGTGTCGACGGCGCGTCGCTCGTCACCGAGCGACCACGATGCGCTGGCCGAGGGTCTACAGCATTGCCACCGTGCGCGCCGGTGGTACATTGGAGGTGGAAGGAGGGGGAGCGGAATGACCGTACGTGAGCAGGCCATCAACGAGATCCAGCGAGCGCCCGAGGAATTCGTCCGTGAGGCGCTCGACTTCTTGCGCCGCTTGCTCGCGCAGGCGACCGCCGAGCGCATGGGGACCGCCCGCGCGAGCGAGGCCACACTCGCCAAGGACTGGGAGACGCCGGACGAGGATGAAGCGTGGGCAAGCCTCTGAAGGGGCAGGTCGTCGTCGTCCCGTTTCCGTTCTCCGACCTGAGCCTGACGAAGCGGCGTCCTGCGCTCGTCGTCGCGAACGTGCCCGGCGACGACCTCGTCCTCTGTCAGATCACCAGCCAGGACCGCGGCGATCCGGATGCGCTGTCGGTACACGACCTGGACTTCGCGCAGGGTGGCCTCAACCGCGCGAGCTTCGTTCGGCCCGCGCGGCTCTTCACGGCGGACCAGAGCATCGTCGTGCGGGTCGCCGGCACGCTACGCCCCGAGACCATGCGCCGCGTGACGGCCTGCCTCGTGAGCCTGCTCGAGCGGTGACCCCGGGGTCAATCACCGGCAGTCCGTACAGCACGCAGGCCTGCCGGCCGATCAGCAGGGCCTTGACGCCCTCCGCTGGATCGAGGTGGCGCGGCGCGGCCAGCCTCGAGGCCATTGGCGAGCTCGTGCGCGAGGGCGTTCGGCCGCGGCGCCGCCGCCCTCACTCGCTCGCCGAGCCCGCGCGCCGCTCGTCACCGAGCGTGACCGCCACGACGCGGTAGTCGACGAGGTCGAGGTCGGCGGGCAGGTTCAGCGTGCCCGTGAAGCGGCCCGCGACGTCGGTCGTCAGCGCGCCGAGGCGCAGCCCGGCGCCGCCGCCCGCGGGGCGGACGTGCACCTCGACCGTGCGGCCCGAGGCCGAGCCGCCGCCGACGACGCGCACGGTGCCCTCGACGGTCAGGGGATCGCCGCGGTAGCCGCTCGAGACGAAGCGGCCGAGCCGCGTGACGGTGCACGCCCGGAAGATGGCGCGAGGAGGCGAGGCGGGGCAACGCGAGGCGACGGCAAGAACGCGGGGCGGAGCAACGCGACGGGGCATCCTACTCTGCGGGCCGCGGCTGGCCCGCGGGGGTGCCGTTCATGCGCGCGTTCCTGGTGCTCCTGCTCATGGGGGCGCTCGGCGGCTGCCGCGTCCATGGCGGCACGCTGACGCAGCAGGTGGTCGAAGCGCCCATGGACGGTGGGTCCGCCGGGACACCCGGCGACGGACCAGGCCTCGCCCGCAACCCTGGCCCGGGCACATGCGGTAATGGCGTCGTCGAGGGGCTCGAGGCGTGTGATGACGGCAACCGTGACAACTTCGACGGCTGCAGCAGCACATGCGTCCTGGAAGGCGGCGCGCGACCGGCCGTCGCACGACTCGGCGTGCAACAGAGCCTCCCGGTGAAGATGACCGTGACCGAAGGCGGCGTCATCTTCGTCGGGAACGGCAGGTCCTTCGCCCGGGTCGATCCCGACGGCACCGTGACCTCCGCTGCCTATCAGGCGCCTGGGCCAGATGCGGCCTATGCCAATCCATTTCTCGCCCGCGGGGACCGGCTCCTCATCGGCCGGCGGGATGTGCTCTCGGCATGGGCATTCCCGGTCGCGGTGGCCATCGATGCCTGGGACCCCTCGACCGGACTGGTCGAGACCCTGCGCGAGGATACCTTCGTCGAACCCATCGCGACGCCTGCCTGGTGGTACGGTACGGGGCTGGGTCTCGGGCTCGCCGCCGCGCAGGACGGGAGCGCGACGTATTACTCGGTCGGGGGCCACGTTCGCGCGCTCGATGGCGCGAGCGCGAGCACGGTCGCGTGGAGTGAACCCGCGATGGTGTTCGATGGGCGGCCGGTCTACGACGACGCCGGGCGGCGCCTGCTCGCGCTCGCAGACAACTTGCGGGACATCCTCACGTTCGATGGGAACGGACGCGCCTCGGTGGTTGGCACGCTCCCGGAGGGCCGGGCGCGGGACGTCGCCGTCGATGGCAGCGGTCGCGTCTTCGTCGTCTGCGGCGAAGCTGGGGACCCCGTACTGGATTCTTGCCCGTCGGCCTCGGTCTGGGCGGCCGCCGCGGATGGGTCGGAGTGGCGGCCGTTCGTGAACCCGTTTCGCGACGTGCTCGCCGTCGCGTACGACCGCGCCGCCGACGCGCTGGTCTATCTCTCATTTGACGGCGGCGTCTACCGGGCGTCACTCGCGCAACCGGCCCAGGAAGGCCCGCCGCCCCTCGGTGGCGGGCCACCCGCCACCACGTGCGGCGACGGCGTGGTCGGCGGCCTCGAAGCCTGCGACGACGGCAACAGAGACGATTTCGACGGCTGCAGCGCCGACTGCGTGCTCGAGGGGGAGCGCCTGCCCACGTTCGCCCGGGTGCAGCCACTGCAGGTCTTCGCCGTCCTGGGCGAACCCATGAGCGAGCTCGCGGTCACCGACACGGGCGTGGTCGTGGTCAAGCAGATGACCGGAGGCATCGATCCGCTCCTCGCGGAGGTCGACCCGCACGGACTGGTGACTACGCCCGGGTTTGCGACGGCCCTCGAGCCCGGCTACCAGGACGCCGGGTTCGTGGGGGCCGGGGGGGCGGTGTACCTGGCGCGCTGGGCGCAGGGCTCGCCGGGCGCCGTCGACCTGGCCGTCGATCGGTGGGACATCGCGGCACAGATGCTGACGACCGTGCACTACGAAGCAACCGAGCTCCCCCGCCTCCAGCCCTACCTGGCGCTCGCGATGCCCCGCGATGCGAGCGCGATGTACTTCGGTCTCGACGGGGTACGCGTGACGACGAGCGCGGCGACCAGCGCCCTCGTCTGGCGCGACCCCGTTCTCACCAGCTACGGCCCGCGCCCGTTCTATGACGACGCCAGCCACCGGCTCCTGGCCATTGCCTCGGACTGCGTGAGCCTCGTGCAGTTCGACGACGCGTGGCAGCCGCACTTCCTGGTGTCCCTGCCCGAAGGGTTCATTACCACCGCGGCGGTGGACGGCGTAGGCCGACTCTTGATCGGCTGCGTCGCGTGCACGTCCGCCGCAGTATGGATCGCGGCGCCGGACGGCTC
>DASXVK010000793.1:0-14989 GCA_036504295.1 Polyangia bacterium | reverse complement strand
AACTCCGGGGTCGGTTGCGGCCCGAGCCCCGACCCGCCAAGATAGGGGGGAGCGGAGGCGACAGCGTGGCTGTGGATCGTGTCGAGCCCTGGCATCCTGGGCGGCAAGCCGTGTGTCCGCGGCACTCGCTTGAGCGTCGCGTTCATCCTGGAGCTCCTCGCCAGCGGCGCCTCACGCGACGAGATCCTGGCCGCCTACCCCCAGATCACGGCCGAGGGGCTCTCCGCGGCGCTGGACTACGCGGCGCGATCTCTGCGCAACGAGGTGGTGTGGGACGTTCGAGTCCCGGCATGAGGCCGCGGGAAACGAGCATCCTCTACCTGCGGCCCGGTCACATCGGCGCCCGGTTCGTGCTCGACGTGGTCGCCGCGGTCGAATCACTGGAGCTCGACGTGAACCCGCCGTTCGTGGTCGTCGCCGAGCGTAAGGATCAAGGGGTCCGGGTGCGCGTCCGGCAGGTCTGAGTCGCCCCGCGGCGGCCGAGGGGCACGAGGAGGCAGCGATGGTCGGCATCGGGCTCGGGGAGCTCATCATCATCGGGGTCGTGCTGGCGTCCATCGCCATCCCCATCGTCGTCATGGTCCTCGTGATGCGGCCGACCATGCGCAACGCGAACCGGATGATGGCCGGCGCTGGCCGCCTCATGCAGGCGCAGGCCGCCGCGGCCAACCTCCGCATCGGCGGGCTGCCGGCCCAGGCCCGCGTCCTCGGCCTGGCGCAGACCGGGGCGGTGATGAACTACCAGCCGCAGATCCGCGCCGACCTCGAGGTGCTGCCCCTGGGCGGCGCCCCGCCCTTCCGCGCGACCGTCGTGCAGTTCGTGAACGCGATCTCCATCCCGCTGATCCAGCCCGGCGCGATGGTGCCCGTCCGCATCGATCTGATGAACCCGATGAACGTCGCGCTCGACGTCTGAAAACGGGCCGGCGCAAGCTGCTTGACCGCCGTACGGCCGGGGTCTAGCCTCGTTCCATGGACCCGTTTGCGCCCATCAATGGCATCTCCCTCGAGCGCTATGCCGAGCTCGGCGCCCTCGTCGCCGACTGCACGCAAGACCGCGAAAAGTGCGCCGCCATCGTCGCGGCGCAGGGCGTGCGCCGCGAGGACTGGGACGCCGCGGTGGCGGGCTGGACCGCGCGCATGCAGGACATGTCGCTCATGGGGCGCGTCGCCATGGCGTACATGCCGCTGTACCAGGCGGCGCTCGCCCGCAAGGGCCCGGTCGCGCAGGCCTCGTTCGAGGACTTCGCCACCCTGAGCGGGGCGATCAAGGTCATGGGCATGGCGGGGATGTGCCAGGCGTACGGCATCACCGACACCCAGTGGAGCCAGATCGGGTCGTACTGGACCACGACCATGGGCCGCGAGCCGGTGCGCTACATGAGCTACAGCTCGCTCGTCGAGCAGGAGGCGCAGCGGCTGCGCGCCGGCGGCGCGCCCCGGCCCGCGCCGAGCCTCCAGGCCGCGCAGCAGCAGGCGGCGGCTCACCCGCAAGCGGCCCCGGCGGCGCCGAGCCCGGCGGCCGCGGCCCAGGCGCAGCAAAACCAGGCCGCGGCGGCCGAGGCGCAGGCGCGGGTGCAGGCCGCGCTCGCGGCGTCGCAGGCCCAGGCCCAGGCGGCGTACGGCCGCGCCGGGCAGAACCCGTTCGCGGCGCCCTTCGCCGCGGCCGCGCAGCAGAACGTCGCCGCGTACCACGGCGGCGTCGCGCAGCAGATCGTGAACGCGCCCGGGCAGCAGGCCCAGGCGGCGCAGGCGGCCGCCGTGTACGCGCAGCAGCAGCAGCAGCAGCAGCAGCAGCAGCAGCAGCAACAACAGCAACAACAGCAACAACAGCACCAGCAGCACCAGCAGCAACCAGTACAGCAGCAGCACCAGCAGCAGCGCCCGCCGCAGCCGCAGCCCGCGGCCCAGCCGCAGCCGCCCGCGCCGCCGGCCGCGCCGCTCGGCCCCGGCGCCCCGGTCCTCGTGCAGTGGTCCGACGGTAACCGCTACCCCGGCCAGGTCGTTCAGGCCGGCCCCGGCCAGATGCTGATCGCGTTCCCGGACGGCCGGCAGATGTGGATCCCACAGCAGTACATCTCGCAGCCCTGAGGTGAGCCGCAGGCGAGCCTCGTTGTTGCCTGAGGTGAGCCGCAGGCGAGCCTCGTTGTTGCCTGAGGTCGACCCGTCTGGAACCGGCGCCCGTTTCCCGCCCGGCCCGGGTTCTGGTACCGTACGGCGTGGAGGAACCGGCATGACCCGCGCCCGCCTGCCGCGCTCGCTGCTCCTCTTCCTCGTGCTCGCGGCCCTGCTCGGGCCCGGCTGCGGCCAGCAGACCCCCGAGGCCGGCCCGCCGACCCCGCCGCCGCCCGACCTCCCCGACGGCGGGCCCGAGACTCCGCCGCCCGACCTCACCGACGGCGGGCCCGAGACGCCGCTGCCCGAAGCCACCGCCTACCTCGAGATCTACGCGCTCGACATCTGGGGCCAGCCGCTCCCCGTGGCCGGCACCTCGCTCGGCGTGGCCAAGGACGGCGCCTGGCTGCCGCTCGCGGGCTTCCCGGTGACGAAGGCCGCCCTGACCACGAGCGGCACCTACTACATCCAGCTGCGGGCGCCCCTGCACGACGACCTCGCCATCGCCGTCGCCTACAACGGCAGCGCCAGCCTCACCGCCGCGACCCTCGGCCGGCCCGCGGGCGACATCCGCCACGGCGTCTCGCTCACCCACGAGGTGCGTACCGTCGGCAGCGCGCAGAAGACCGTCCACACCGCGTACCTCGGCCTGCGCCACAAGTGGTTCTCGGCCGCGGGCCGCCCGGCCCGCCGCGGCAACGCCATCGAGCTGCTCATGGACGGCGAGGAGGCCTGGCAGCGCGTCCACGGCGACCTCACGCGCGCCACCGACTCGGTCCTCGCCTCGACCTGGTGGTGGGAGTCGGACTTCGAGCTCGTGCGCAGCGCGACGAACCTGACCGCGACCACCGCGGAGCGCTGGCCGAACACCATCCTCGGCACGCTCGAGACGCTCCCGGCCCAGAAGCGCATCCTCGTCGGCCAGTTCTGGGGCCAGGACAGCATGCTCTCCTGGATGACGAACGACGCCCGGCTGCGCGCCTACGCCGAGACGCCGGGCGACGGCTTCGAGTTCATGGGGCAGGCCAACGAGACCTCGGGCCAGTTCTGGTTCGAGCCGACCCCGTTCACCTTCGCGGACCGGGTCAAGGCCACCTACCCCGAGACAGCCGGCCGCACCTTCGTCCCGGAGGAGCCGATCAAGTCCACGGTCCCGCCGCACGCCGTCGACCTCGACAACTGGCCGGTCGGCATCACCTTCGAGCTGGGGATGGCCTCGTACCACCAGAAGTTCATGGTCGTCGACCACGCCGTCGCCTACATCGGCGGCATGAACTTCCGCCGCGTCGACTGGGACACGTCGGCGCACCGCTACTTCGAGCCGCGCCGCATGCTCTTCGACGCCACGGCCGCCGACCGCCAGGCGGTCGCGGACAAGACCCGCGATCCCGACACGGGCCCGCGCAAGGACTACATCATGCGCGTCGCCGGCCCGGCCGCGCAGGACGCCGCCGACGTCTTCCACGAGCGCTGGCGCTACGCGCTCGACACGGGCGTCACCTACGCCGACATGAGCACCGACTTCGCGGTCCGGCGTGACATCGGCGCGGTCGCGGGCGGGCTGCAGGTGCAGGTGACCGCGACGCTGCCGCAGCCGTTCTGGGAGCACGCCATCGCCGAGACCTGGTTCAACGCCGTCGCCCAGGCGACCGACTACATCTACATCGAGGACCAGTACTTCCGCATCCCCATGCTGTCCGACGCCATCATCGCCCGCATGCAGGCGGTGCCGACCCTCAAGCTCGTGGTCATCACCAAGCCGATCAACGAGTGGACCGACCCGGGCTGCGAGTGGACCTACAAGAGCGTCGCGAACCTCACGGCCGAGGTCGGCGACCGCTTCACCCTGCTGCAGCTCCGCGCCTTCGACAGCGTCGTCACCTGGGGCGTCGACGAGACCGAGGCGCGCTTCGCCGACCTGGACACCCACGCGAAGATCCTCGTCGTCGACGACACCTTCCTCAGCGTCGGGTCGGCCAACAAGAACAACCGCGGTCTCATCTACGAGGCCGAGCTCACCGTCGCGGTCGCCGATCGCGACTTCGTGACCGCGCAGCGCCGCCGCCTGCTCGCCGCCATCCTCCCCCCCGGCACCGCGGCGAGCGACGCCTCGACCACCTGGATCCAGCAGCTCCGGGACGCGGCCGCCTGGAACGACAGCGTGTACCAGAACTGGGACGCCGAGGGCGGCGACCTCAACCTCAACGGCGCGCCCCTGCCCGCCGAGTACACCCCCCACGGCTTCGTCTACGGCCTCGCCTTCCGCGGCAGCGACTACTGCTTCATCGAGGGCGTCAGCCCCGACATGTTCTAGCCGCTGACTTGCACCCTCACCTCCAACGTTGACGTACTCGTTGACCTTGACGTGGACCTTGACGGCGACGTGGACCTGAACGTGGTCGCGGCTCGTTGACGGTGCGCAGCGTCAACGGTGGGCGACCCCGTTCACGTCCAGGTTCACGTCAAAGTCCACGACCACGTCAAAGTCCACGTCATCGTGCAGGTGAAAGACGCCGCCGCCGGTTCACCACCGCCCCGCCCGCGAGCAGCACCCCCGCCAGTCCCAGCATGACCCAATCGCCCGTGTGAGCGTACGCGCTGCCGCCCGCCTCGAGCGCCACGTCGGCGACGACGACCGCGGGTCCGGTCACGAAGTGGTCCTTGACCGCGAGCACCTCGCCGCGCGGCGAGACGATGGCGCTCAGGCCGTTCGAGGCGGCGCGCACGACGGCGTAGCGGCTCTCGACGGCGCGCCAGCGGGTGTTCGAGAAGTGGAACCGGCGCACCTGCCGCCAGTCGTTGGTGGGCACGGCGACGAGCTGGGCGCGCCTTCGGCCGTAGGCGCGGCTGAGGTCGGTGAAGTTGTCGTCCTGGCAGATCATGCCGCCCAGGCGCCACGGCCCGAGCGCCGTCGCCGGCAGGGCGCCCGGGCCCGGGTGGTAGCGCTCGAGGAACGGGATGAGGTGGGTCTTCTGGTACTCCGCAGCGAGCGCGCCGTCGGGGCCGATGAAGGCGATGCGGTTGTCGTTCCGGGCGACGTCGAAGTAGCCGGCCGCGAGGCTGACGCGGTGCCGGCGCGCGAGCTCCTGCAGGCGCGCGAGGACGCCGGCCTTCGCCTCGGGCTCGAGCCAGAAGCCGACCTCGGGCGAGACGACGAGGGTGGCGCCGCCCGCGACTGCCTCGGCGAGGAGCGGCTCGTACACGCGCGCGAGCTGGGTGCGCGGGTTCCGCGCGCCCGTGAGGTGCTCGTCCACCCAGCCCATGGCGGCGACCCGCACCCGGCCCGCCGGCGCCCGCCCCCAGAGCAGCGCGCTCGCGGCCGCGGGGACGGCGAGGACGAGCGCCAGCGCCACGGCCGCCGCGCGCCGCCCCGGGCCGCGCCCGAGCGCGAGCGCGAGCGCCGGCGCCGCGGCGAGCGCAAAGACGAGCCCGAGCATGCCGGTCACGGCGGCCAGCTGCGCCGCCGGGGGCGCGGCGGACCACGGCCGCGCGAACGACTGCGCCGTGCCGAAGGCCGGCAGCACCGTGGTGCCGAGGTACTGGGCGACGACGGCGACGGCGCCCACCCCGAGCCCGCCCCACGGGGCGGGCCAGCGGCTCACGACCCGCGCGCCGAGACAGAAGAGCACCCAGATGGCGGTGATGAAGGCGGCGAGCCCGGCCGCCATGAGCAGCGGGAACTCGAGCGCCAGCGAGACCGGCACCGTGTAGCCGAGCCCGAGGGCGAGGCCCATCAGCGCCGCGCCGCCGCGGCCGGGCCGGAGCCACCGCAGCGCGGCCAGCACCGGCAGGAGCGCGACCACGAGCAGCGGCCACGCCCCGACCGTCGTGTCCGAGGCGAAGAGGAGCAGGCCGCTCGCCACGGCGAGCGCGAGGGCGGCGAGCGAGCGGCGCATGACCGGGAGTGTTACCCCCGGAGGGGCGCGGCGACAAGGCGCGGGGTGAGATCAGCGCGGCGGGATCAGCGGTGGTGCAGCGTGTCCGCGAGCTTCAGCTCCTTCTCCTCATGGGCGCGCAGCCGGTCGGCGATGGCGCCAGCGTTGCGCAGGAGGCCCTCCGGGCCGCCGCCCTGGTGGCGGCGCGCCTCGTCGGCGAGCCCGCGGACCGCGGACAGGAGCTGGAAGTGCTCGTCGACCAGCTCGCGGACCTCGGCGGCGTGGTCGCGGGCGAGGGCGCCCATCGAGTGATACAGGCCGTTGGGGAACTCCTCGTGCGCGAAGTGCTCCTTCAACCGGGGGTGCAGCTCGTCGAGCGCCGCCGCGAGCGTCGCGGTGTCCCGCGCCTCACGCATACGGCCGACGATCCGCCGGAGCTGCTGGTGCTCGTCGTCGAGATCGTGGCGCGCTTTATCGAGCGCGGCCTGCTCGGGTGAACCGTTCTGCGTCATGGACTCCCTCCAACGTGGTGTATCAGTGGCCTCTGGCCCGATGGACCTGCAACTCAGTATACGGTCGAGGGCTGCACCGGCCAGGGTTCGTGCGACATCCGGCCGCGCTGCGCCATCAAAATGCTGCAGTCGATGCTGCGCCTCGTCAGCAACAACGAGGCTCGCCTGCGGCTCGCCTCAGTGGCGGGAGCGACATGCGCCCCAAGGCCCTTTCCGTCCGAGCAAACCGGTGAAGGAGTCAACCCGATGAGCACCGTCCGGGGTTCGTCCAAGTCCATGTCCGAGCTGCGAGTTCTCGCGCCGCTGCGGCCCGCCTACAGCGAGATCCTCACGCCGGAGGCGCGCCATTTCGTCGCCGAGCTCGCCCGGCGTTTCACCGAGCGGGTCGATGCGCTGCTGGCGCGCCGCCAGAAGGTGCAGGCCGCCTACGACGCCGGCCAGAAGCCAGACTTCCTGCCCGAGACCGCGTCCATCCGCGCGTCGGAGTGGACCGTGGCGCCGTACCCCGCCGACCTCACCGACCGCCGGGTCGAGATCACCGGCCCGGTCGACCGCAAGATGATCATCAACGCGCTCAACTCCGGCGCGAGCGTCTTCATGGCGGACTTCGAGGACTCGAACTCGCCGACCTGGGACAACAACCTCGCCGGCCAGGTCAACCTGCGCGACGCCGCGGATGGCGTCATCAGCTACCAGGACCCGGAGTCCGGCAAGCAGTACAAGCTGGGGCAGAAGCTCGCGACGCTCATGGTGCGGCCGCGCGGCTGGCACCTGTGGGAGAAGCACGTCCTGTGCGACGACCGCCCCGTGCCCGCGGGCCTCTTCGACTTCGGCCTCTTCTTCTTCCACAACGCCGCGCGCCTCCGCGCCCGCGGCACCGGCCCCTACTTCTATCTGCCGAAGATGCAGAGCCACCTCGAGGCGCGCCTGTGGAACGACGTCTTCCTCGCCGCCCAGGAGGAGCTCGGTCTCCCGCGCGGCACCATCCGCGCGACCGTGCTCATCGAGACGCTGCCCGCGGCGTTCGAGATGGACGAGATCCTCTTCGAGCTGCGCGAGCACTCGGCCGGCCTGAACTGCGGCCGCTGGGACTACCTGTTCAGCTACATCAAGACCTTCCGGAACTTGCCCGACTTCGTCACGCCCGACCGCGCGCAGGTGACGATGGAGCAGCCCTTCTACCGCGCCTACACGCAGCTCCTCATCAAGACCTGCCACCGGCGCAACATCCACGCCATGGGCGGGATGTCGGCCTACATCCCGGTGAAGACCGACGCCGAGGAGAACCGCCTCGCGCTCGACAAGGTCCGCGCCGACAAGCTGCGCGAGGTGCGCGACGGCCACGACGGCACCTGGGTCGCCCACCCGGGGCTGGTGCCCATCGCCCGCGAGCTCTTCGACCAGCACATGCCGGCGCCGCACCAGATCGCGAAGAAGCGCGAGGACGTGCACGTCAAGGCCGCCGATCTCATCGCGGTGCCGACGGGCACCCGCACCGAGAAGGGCCTGCGCCACAACGTCAACGTCGGCATCCTCTACCTCGAGGCGTGGCTCAGCGGCAACGGCTGCGTCCCGCTCTACAACCTCATGGAGGACGCGGCCACCTCCGAGATCTCCCGCACCCAGGTGTGGCAGTGGATCCATCACCGCGCCAAGCTCGAAGACGGCCGCACCGTCACGCCCGAGCTGCTGCGCGCCGTCACGACCGAGGAGATGGCGCGCATCGAGAAGGCCGTCGGCCCCGAGCGCTTCGCCAGCGGGCGCTTCAAGGCGGCGCGCGACCTCTTCGACCGACTCTCGACGTCCCAGGAGCTGGAGGATTTCTTGACGCTGCCGGCCTACGACCTCCTGGTGCAGGCGGCAGCCCCGGACCCGAGCCAGAAGGAGTAAGGTTTCATGGGGAAGCTCAGCACGTTCGACCCGGCCGGCCAGGAGGCCAAGTACAGGGAGCAGCGGTGGCAAGGCATCGTGCGGCCTTACAGCGCCGCCGATGTCGAACGGCTCCGCGGCTCACTGAAGATCGAGTACACCCTCGCCACGCGCGGCGCGCGCAAGCTCTGGGATCTCCTCAAGTCCGAGCCGTTCGTGCACTCGCTGGGCGCCCTCTCGGGGAATCAGGCGATGCAGCAGGTGCGGGCCGGCCTGAAGGCGATCTACGTGAGCGGCTGGCAGACCGCGGCCGACGCGAACGAAGCCGGCCAGATGTACCCCGACCAGAGCCTCTATCCGGCGAACAGCGTGCCCGCGCTCGTGCGCCGCATCAACCAGGCGCTCCAGCGCGCCGACCAGATCGAGCACGCCGAGGGCGGCGCGAAGCGCGACTGGTTCGCGCCCATCGTCGCCGACGCCGAGGCGGGCTTCGGCGGTCCGCTCAACGCCTTCGAGCTGATGAAGTCCATGATCGAGGCCGGCGCCGCGGGCGTGCACTTCGAGGACCAGCTCGCCTCGGAGAAGAAGTGCGGCCACATGGGCGGCAAGGTGCTGGTGCCCACCGGGCAGTTCGTCCGCACCCTGGTCGCCGCGCGCCTCGCGGCCGATGTCATGGGCGTGCCCACCGTCCTCATCGCCCGCACCGATGCCGACGGCGCCAAGCTCATCACCTCCGACATCGACCCGCGCGACCACCAGTTCCTGACCGGCGAGCGCACCCCCGAAGGCTTCCATCGCATCACGGCCGGCGTCGAGACCGCCGTCGCGCGCGGCCTCGCCTACGCGCCCTACGCCGACCTCGTCTGGTGCGAGACGTCGAAGCCGGACCTCGAGGAGGCGCGCCAGTTTGCCGAGGGCATCCACACCCGGTTCCCCGGCAAGCCGCTGGCCTACAACTGCTCGCCGTCGTTCAACTGGCGCAAGAACCTCGACGAGACCACCATCGAGCGCTTCCAGCGCGAGCTCGGCGCGATGGGCTACAAGTTCCAGTTCGTGACCCTGGCCGGGTTCCACACCCTCAACTACTCGATGTTCGAGCTCAGCCGGAACTATCTCAAGCACGGCATGGCCGCCTACTCGACGGTGCAGCAGGCCGAGCTCGCGGCCGAGCCGCACGGCTACAGCGCGACCCGCCACCAGCGCGAGGTCGGCACCGGCTACTTCGACGCGGTCGCCGAGGTCATCTCCGGCGGCACCGCCTCGACGCTCGCCCTCGAAGGCTCGACCGAGCAGGCCCAGTTCTAATAGGCTTGAGGCTGAGCCTCGAGCCTTCTTCCCCAGCGGGCGTAGCCGGCGCCGATGGCGGCCTCGGCGCCGCGCGCGACCAGGAACCCGATCAGGGTGGTCACGATGGTGCCGAAGACCTGCGGGCCGAGGCGCTCCCGGACCTTCGCGACGACCCGGTCGGGGTGCTTGGCAATCTGCTCGAGGGCCCCGCGCGCCCGGTCGGCCCGTCCCCTGAGCGTGTGGCGCCGCCGGCGGCGCCAGAGCGAGAACGCGGTGATGCCGCCGGCGAGGGCGAAGACGCTGCCGCCGGCGATGGCGATCGGCGTCTTGTGCCGGGAAACCTGCAGCTTCACGTTCGTCACCTCGTGGCGCCGCCGGTCGAGCTCGTCGACGAGCTCGTCGAGTCGCGCGCGGATGTGATTGATGTCGTTCTCCTTGCGCGCCGGGTGCTCGCGCGTCGATTCCTCGTGCTTCATGACGCAAACCGCTCCTTCGCCCAGGTCAGGTTCTGGTCCACCGTGCGGCGGGTCCGCTCGACGGGCCGCTTGACGCGTCTCCCCCACCCGAGCACGCCGGCGACGCTCGCCACGATCAGCGTGAAGCCGGCCACGATCAGCGCGCCGATCGGCGGCGGCAGGGCCATGCCGATCAGCAGGGCGATCGCGACGAGCAGCATGTTCACCGTGAGCAGGAGCGCGACCCCCGCGACTCCCAGCCCCTTGGCCGCCGCGACCTCGTCGTGGACATTCTGCTCGACCTCGGCCTTGGCCAGCTCGACCTCGGCGCGCACCAGGTTGGTGGTCTCGCGAACGACCTCGCCCAGGAGCTGCGTCGTCGGGATCGCCCCGACCGGCCGCTCCAGGGCAGAGGACGCGATGTGACTGGTTTGGACTCGTGCCATTGACGTTGCCTCCAACGTGTCTCCGGGCAGACGTAACGACGACGTCGTCGACGGGCCAGCGCCGCGCGCCGGCCGTCGGATTTGTGCACCGTCGACGGGCACACACGCCGCTGACCGGACGCGCGCGCGCGGAGCATCGAACCAACGCGACCCGGGGGAAGGGTGGGGGGATGCGATGCTGCGCTACCGATTGACCGTCGCCGCCGCGGTCGCGACGGCGCTGCAGATGGTGGGCGGCGGCCTCGTGGTCGCGCTCAATGCAGCCCACCACTGTGGCAGTCTCGGACAGTGCCTGGCGAGCGGCGCGGTGCTGCACGACGCGGCCGCCGCGCTCCAGGTCCTGCACCGCCTGGGCGCCATCGTCGTCGACGCGCTCGTCATCGCCGTGGTGGTGGGGGTGCTGCGGCGCGGCCGCGGCGACCGCCTGCGGCTGGAGCTCTGCCTCGGGGCGCTGGCCCTGCTGGTGGCGCAGATGGTCGTGGGCGGCCTGATGGTCGCTCTGCGGCTGCGGAGCCTGGTGACGAGCGTGGCCGCCATCAACGGCCTCGGGCTCCTCGGCGCCCTGACCGCCCTGTGCGCCGTCGACTGGCACGAGCGTCACGGGGTGCAGACACGGGTGGTGTGGGACATGGCCCGGGGGCGGCTCGGGCCGGCCGCGTGGCCTCTGCTGGTGGCCGCCGGGGTCACCGCGGTGCTCGACGCGCTGCTGCGCCACAGCGGCGCCGTGGAGGCGCTCGGCGGCGCGACCCGTCACCTCGCGGTGCACGCCGAGGCGGCGCCCGCGCTCGCGACGGCGCAGGTGCTGCTGCTCGCCCGCGCGCTCAGCGCGCTCGCGCTGTCGGCGCTGGCCGGGCGCTTCCTGTGGCGCGCCGTGCACCTGCAGCGGCTGGTCGTGGCCGCCACGGTCGCGGTCGGGCTCATCCCGGCTGACCTCGTCACCGCCCTGGCGCCCTTCGCGGGCGCGGCGCCGGTGTGGCCGATCGTCGCGCACTGGGTCGTCGCGGCCCTGCTCGTCGCCATCGCCGTGTGGGCGACGACGACGACCGAGCTGGCGCGGCCGCCGGAGCGGGCCGAGCGGCGCTCGGGCCTCACGCTCCTGGGGCGGGCGGTCGCGAATCAGCGCTGAGACGGCGGGGGTTTACGCGATGGCGCCCACGCGGGCCAGCTCGTTGCGGAGCTGCTCGCGGGCGCGGTAGGCGCGGGTCTTGGCGGTCGCGAGGCGGATCCCCAGCCGGATCGCCACCTCCTGGTCGGTGTGGCCCTCGAGAAACCGGAGGCGGAAGACCTCGTGGTAGCGGGCGTCCATCTGCTCCAGGGTCCGGGCGCAGTGGCGGGCCGTCTCGGCGCACACCGAGAGATCCTCGGGGCTCGCCTGCGGGCGATCCGGGTCCTCACGCAGCTCGGACTCGACCGGCTCGGCGGGCACGGTGACGCGCGCGCGGCGCTTCTGGCGCAGGTGCATGAGCGACGTGGTCGCGGCGATGCGGTAGAGCCAGGTGGTGAAGCGGGAGTCGCCGCGGAAGCCCTCCTGATGGGAGAACGCGCGCAGCAGCGCCTCCTGGGTGACGTCGGCGGCCTCCTGCTCGTCGCGGAGATAGCGCATCACGACCCCGTGGACGAAGTTGTACTCACGGGTCGTGAACTGGTGCTTGGGCTGGGCCGACGGCGTGGGCAGGGTCTGCGGCGTGTGCGCGTCCATTGATCTCTCCCCTCGGAGGCCTCGGAGGCGCGTGGGGTGCAGCAATAAACACGCCACAATAATGATCGAATCTATGCGCGAAGTTGCGCGAACGCACGCGACCGATCTGTCCAAAGTCTTGGACAGATCACGTGTCAAGCAAGACATGAACGGTCGGTCAGCAGATGCGACCGCGATTTCGCACCGAACCTGCGGTCAGGCGGCGCGCTCGTGCTCGAGCTGGCGCCGGACGTAGGTGCGGGCCCGGTAGGCGCGGGTCTTCACGGTCGCGACGTTGAGCCCCAGCCGCTCCGCGATCTCCTCCTCCGTGTAGCCCTCGACGAAGCGCATGCGGAAGATGCTGCCGTACTTCTCGCCCATCTTGCCCAGGCTCCGCTCGCAGCTCGCGAAGGTCTGCACCGAGGCCGACTGCTCCTCCGGTGACGGGGTGCCGGCCGCGGGCTCGTAGGTCTGATCGTCGCCGTCGAAGGGCGTCTGCACGGCCGGGGGGCGGCGGCGCTGCTTGCGCAGGTGCATCAGCGCGGTGGTCGCGGCGATGCGGTAGAGCCACGTCGTGAAGCGCGAGTCACCACGGAACTTCTCCCGGTGGCGGTAGGCGAGCAGCATCGCCTCCTGCGTGACGTCGTGGGCGTCTTCCTCGTCTTTCAGGTACTTGAGCGCCACCCCATACACGAACTCCCGCTCGCGCGCCGTGAACTGGACCTTCTTCAGATTTGCGTCGACCTTCACCCGTGGCATCCCGAACCCCTTCCCAACCCACCCCGACCAGGGCAGCGCGACCCAAAGCAAACTCCGGGCCAACCCTGGAAGCCGTTGAACTTACACGGGCTCGAGGACGATGCGCGCGATGAGAGCGTCCAAAGTATTGGACGGTCGGCCCGCCGCGCCGGACAGGTCGCGGCCTGCGCGCCACGCCTACTCGGCGCCCATGAACGGGTAGCCGAAGCTCGTCGCGGGCACGAAGGTCTCCTTGATCGTCCGCGGGCTGACCCAGCGCCAGAGGTTGAGCGGCCCGCCGGCCTTGTCGTTGGTGCCCGAACCGCGCGCGCCGCCGAAGGGCTGCAGCCCGACCATCGCGCCCGTCGGCTTGTCGTTGAGGTAGAAGTTGCCGGCGGAGTAGCGCAGCGCCTGGCACGCCTTCACCAACGCGTGCCGGTCGCGCGCGAAGACCGCGCCCGTGAGGCCGTACGGCGAGGTCTCGTCGACGAGCTTCAGGGTCGGCTCGTAGGCCTGGTCGTCGTAGACGTAGATGGTGATCACCGGGCCGAAGATCTCCTCCTCCATCGTGACGAAGTGGGGATCGGTGGTCTGGATGATCGTCGGCTGAACGTAGTAGCCGACCGAGTTGTCGCCGCTGCCGCCGGTGATGATCTCCGCGTTCGGCGCGCGGCGGGCCCGGTGGATGTAGCCCATGATGCGGTCATAGGCGGCCGCGTCGATGACGGCGTTCATGAAGTTGCGGAAGTCGCGCACGTCGCCGACCTTGATCTCGGCCACCATGGCGAAGAGCTGCTCGCGGATCTGCGGCCACAGCGAGCGCGGCACGTAGGCGCGGGAGGCGGCCGAGCACTTCTGGCCCTGGTACTCGAACGCGCCGCGCACGATGGCGGTCGCCACCTCGGCCACGTCGGCGGACGCGTGCGCGACGATGAAGTCCTTGCCGCCGGTCTCACCGATGAGGCGCGGGTAGGCGCGCCGGCGGTCGAGCCCCTCGGTGACGCCGCGCCACAGCGTGTTGAAGGTCGCGTTCGAGCCGGTGAAGTGGACGCCGGCGAGGTCGCGGTGGGAGACCGCCACCCGGCCCACGAGCGCCGCCGGACCGGGCACGAAGTTGATCACACCGTCGGGCAGGCCGGCCTCCTGGTAGGCGCGCATGAGGTAGTAGCTCGACAGCAGCGAGGTCGTCGCGGGCTTCCACACCGTGGTGTTGCCCATCAACACCGGCGCCATGTTGAGGTTCGACGCGATGGCCGTGAAGTTGAAGGGGCTCACGGTGAAGACGAACCCCTCCAGCGGCCGGTACTCCATCCGGTTGAGCTCGGCGAAGCCGGACCGGGGCTGGTGGGCGTAGATCTCCGAGGCGAAGTACGCGTTGTAGCGCAGGTAATCGATGACCTCGCAGGCGGCGTCGATCTCCGCTTGGTAGGCGCTCTTGCCCTGGCCGAGCATGGTCGCGGCGGTGATGAGCTGGCGCCGCTTGGTCGCGAGGATCTCGGCGGCCTTGAGCGTGATCGAGGCGCGCTCGAGCCAGGACAGCGTCTCCCAGGCGGGCTTGGCCGCGAGCGCCGCGTCGATGGCGCGCTGCACCTCCGCCTCGCCGGCCTGGTGGTAGGTGGCGAGCACGTGCCGGTGATCGCAGGGCATCACGACCTTGGCGAGCCGCCCGGTCGTCACCTCCTGGCCACCGATGATGAGCGGGATCTCGATGGGGCTCGCCGCCTGCCGGGCGAGCTCCTCCTTGAGACTGGCGCGCGCGGGGCTGCCGGGCGCGTACGTCTCGAGCCGCTCGTTCTGCGGCACGTCGAACCGGAACACCGTGTTGTTCATGGGGACCTCGACGGCGAGGATCTGCCGACCCCTTACGTCGAGATTCGATGCGGCGTGCGCCGCGGTGGTAGCGCCCGTCTACGGCGCGACGCCGGCGGCGGGCATCTCGAGCACGCGCTCGTCGGCGCGGGTGCCGAGCTGGCGGACGCCGCGCAGGAACGGCCGCAGCGCCTCGAGCGTGCGG
>DASXVK010000792.1:0-6965 GCA_036504295.1 Polyangia bacterium | reverse complement strand
GAGCGGCAGCCGCTCGGGCTGCTCGCGCTCGAGGTGCTGCAGCGCCGCCGGCACCGCCGGGGGCAGCGGGCCCTCGGCGACGAGGTCGAAGCAGTCGGTGCGCACGGCGGCCCGGCTGCGGGTGCCGGCCGGAAGCAGCGTGAGCGCGCCGCCGTCGCTCTCGACCCGCAGCTCGCCGCGGCCGCCGAGGACGCGACGCGCCGGCGGGCCCGCCAGCCCGAGCGCGTCGAGGACGGCGCGGGCGCGCTCGGCGGCGAGCGGCACCGGCGCGAAGGCCGCGGGCGGCAGCGGCCCCGACACCACGCGCGGCGCGCTCGCCCGCGGCGCGGCGTCAGCGCCGAGGGCGCGGTCGAGGAAGCGCCCCTTCAGCTCGAGGCCGAGCCGCCGGGCCTCGGCGGGCGGCGCCAGCGCCCCGCCCGGGCCGAAGCGCTCGTACTCGTCGGTCATGGCGGTGATCGCGTCGACGTACGCGCGGACGTGCTGCGACGCGCGGGCGCCGCGCCGGCCGGTGGCGACGAGCAGGCGGTCGAGCTCGAGGTGCTTGCGCAGGACCAGATCGACGTAGCCCCGCCGGGTCAGCGCGCTGGGCGCGAAGTGCACCACGCCCGGGAAGAGCGGCGCCGCCATCTGCCGGCGGAAGCTCGCCAGGTCCGTCCACTCGGCGTGGTAGCCGTGCGCCTCGGGGTCCACGAGGGCACGGGAGCCGGGCTGCAGGTACCACAGCTCGAGGAAGCGCAGCTCGATCGGCCGCTTGGACGGGATCTTGCTGATGTGGCGCATGAGCGCCAGGCTGCGGTCGAGGCTGCCCGCGTCGTCGCCGGCGAGGCCGAAGAGGAACGTGACCGCGACGGCGACGTTGTCGTGCTCCGCGGCCGTCCGGACGCAGCGCAGCAGGTCGTCGTTGCTGTAGGGCTTGCCCTGGCGGCGGCGCACGCCCTCGTCGCCGGAGTCGGGCCGCAGCGAGAGGCGGACCGAGCGGAACGTGCGGGCGAGGCGGGCGATCTCGGCCTCGCCGTGCATCATCTGCAGCTCGACGCCGAGGTCGAGGTCGGCGCCGCGGGTGCCGATCGCGCCGTAGAAGCGCCGCATGCCGCCGGCGCCGAAGGTGAGGAGCGGGTCGCCGGTGAGCCGCGCCCGGCCCGTCGCGCCCGGCGGCGGCAGGATCTCGTTCGCCACCTTCTCCGGCGCGTAGCGCGAGCGCGCGCGCGGGCCGAAGAGGGCGGCGGTGGCGGTCTGGCCGACGCCGCAGTGGGCGCAGTCGTAGGCGCAGCCGCGCCGCACCGGCACGTACGGCTGGCCCCGGTAGTCGCTCTCCTCCTCGGCGAAGTAGGCGGCGCGGGTCCGCGTGATGCGGCCGTGGCGCCGGTACCACAGGTTCGGCACCGTCGTGAGGTCGCCGCCGCGCAGGAGCGCCTCGAGCAGGCGCAGCATCGGCCGCTCGCCGTCGCCGGTCAGGACGTAGTCGACGGCGGCGTGGCCCTCGAGGATCTCGCGGGCGAAGTGGCTCGCGCTGAGGCCGCCGACGACGGTGCGGGCGCCGGGGTGGAGCTCGCGGCAGAGGCGCACCAGCTCGAGCGCGCCCTGCGCGTGCGTCAGCCAGTGCAGATCGACGGCGAAGACGCGCGCCTTGAGCCGCCCGAGGTGCTGGACGAGGCGGGCGTGCGGGTCCTCGGCGCCGAGGTAGAGGCCGGCGAGGTTCGCGAGGCGGACGGTGAACGCCGAGCGCGCCTCCAGGTAGCGGCGGATCGACTCGAGCCCGAGCGGGACGGCGCTGAACTCGCCGCCGGCCTCGGCCTCGCACGAGCCGGGCGCGGCGTCGGGCATGAGCGCGAGCAGGTCCCACTGCCGCGGCACCCGCTCCTCGGCGACCACCCACGGCGGGTGCACGAGGCACAGGTCCACCTCGGGCGCGTCGGGCCCGGGCAGCGGCTGCAGGTGGCGGTCCTGCCGCAGCTCCTGCAGGTACGGCGCCCAGGTCACCGGGCAGTCGGCGGTCTCACCGCAGCCGCGGCACGCCGCGACCGGGGCGCGGTAGATCTGCCGCAGGATGCCGAGGTCGGTGATGGTGCGGTGCAGGTCGACGATGGTGACCGGCGCCGGCGCGTAGCGCAGCAGCGCGTCGTCGATGCCGCCGAGGATGCAGGGCGGCAGCGCCTCGACGGTCATCTCGAGGCCCAGCTCGCGGCCGAGGAGGACCGCGGCGCGCACCTCGCGCGGCCCCTCCTCGAGGTTGGAGACGACGCGCTCGGTGCCCTCGAGCGGACGGGTGAAGTTGAGCTGCGCGCGGCCGACGCCGAGACGCGCGGCGAGCGCGACGGTCGCGGGCAGGTGGACCGCGTTCGCGGCGACCACGGGCACCGTCACGAGCAGCGCGAGATCGCGGGCGCGGCAGGCGGCGATCCCGGCGACGGTCTCGCCGAACGCGCCGGGCACGCCGGCGACGGCGTCGTGGACGGCGGCGTCGGGGCCGTAGAGCGAGATCTCGAAGAAGCCGACGCCCGCGCGGACGAGGTCGTCGAGGAGGGTCCCCGCGCCGAGGCCGCGGCCGTTGGTCTGGATCTGGACGTGGCCGTAGCCGAGCGCGCGCGCCTCGCCGAGGATGGCGAGGAGGTCCGGCCGCGTGAGCGGCTCGCCGCGCATCAGCACCAGCTCGTCGCAGCCGCCGGCGCGCCCGCGGCGCAGCTCCTCGATGGCCTCGACGGTGGTGCGCTCGGGCTGCGCGGCGAGATCCCGGATGGTGCAGTGCTCGCACCGGTTGTTGCACGTGGTGCCGAGGCGCAGCAGCAGGCGGCGAGGCGCGCTCACGCGGTCACCACGTACACGGGGGTGCGCGCCCCGCCGAGGTGCGCCTTGAAGCGCGCGTCGCCGCCGTCGCCCGCCGCGGAGAGGCCGTAGTCGAGCACGGCGGCGCCCTCCTCGAGCAGGGCCCGCGCGGCGGTCCACACGACGAGGTTGTTGGGGCAGAGCGCCCACGCGCCTTGGCGCGAGGAGCCGTCGGCGAAGATGGCGTAGCGCCCGGCGCGCACGACGAGGGCGGCCGCGACCGCCCGGCCGGCGTGGTCGCCGAAGAAGAGCTCGGCCCCGCCGCCCGCGCCGGCGAAGGCGGCCGCGAGGCGCGCGAAGAACTCCCGCGGCTTGGCCGGCGCGTCGTGGCGCGCGCACTTGTCGGCGTAGATCGCGTGGTACTCGTCGAGCGCGTCGGCGAGGGGCGCGCGGCGCACCGTGACGCCGGCCTGCTGCGCCTTGCGCACGCCCTGCCGGCCGACGCGGGCGAGCTTCGGCTCCGCCTCGCCGGGGGCCGCCCCGTGCACGAGGAAGGTGTCGAGGCGGTGGTACGCCGCGAGGTCGGCGGCGACGTAGCGACCGAGCGGCGCGCAGGTGACCTCGGCGGCGACGCCGGTGCGGGCGAGCGCCGCCCCCAGCGCGTCGAGATCGACGGTCGCCTCGCCGTCGGGCACCAGGCCGTACAGCCGCTCCGGCAGGGCGTCAAACCGGCGCCGCGCGCCGCCGCCGACGCCGCACAGCCAGGCCACCGGCCGCTCACCGTCGAGCACGCGGTAGGCCGCCGGGGCGCCGAAGAGGCCCGCGTAGGACCACAGCAACGCCGCCGGTGGCGTGCCCGCGGGCGCCTCGGCGACGGAGCTCACCCGCAGCTGCGCGCTCACGCGGCCCCCGCCGGGAGCGCGGCGTCCCCGAACGCGCGCAGGTACTCGGCGGCGACGCCGGCGCAGCCCGGACGCAGGCGGCAGCGCGCGCACGCCGCCGCGTACGCGCGCGAGCGGCCGCGGGTGATGGCCGCGAGCACCTCGGCGTAGCCGGCCGGCACCGCGCCCGCGCGCCACGCGGCCGGCGTGCGGAGGAGCGTGGGCCGGCGCCGGCGCAGCGCGGCGGGGACCGCGCAGGGCGGCACGTTCGCGAGCCGCACCGTGAGCCGCGGCGGCACCCCCGCCGCGAGCGCGGCGCCCACCGCCGCGAGCCGCGGCGTCTCGCGCGCGTAGGCGTCCAGGTCGTCGATGAGCCCCACCGGCTCGACGGCGGCGCGGCGCACGCCGTGCGCGGCGACGAGGCGCAGCAGCGCCGGGAGCTCCGCGACGGTGCCGGCGAAGAGCGTCGTGTGCACCGCCACGTCCAGCCCCGCCGCGCGGGCGCGCGCGATGCCGGCGAGGGTCCGCGCGTGGCTCCCCGGCACGCCGGTGATGCCGTCGTGCGCGGCGGGGCGCGCGGCGTAGAGCGGCACGTCGAGCGCGCTCACGCCGGCGGCGGCCAGCGCCGCCGCGAGGCCCGGCTCGGCGAGGCGGCCGCCGTGGGTCTGGAGCTGCACCGCGCGGAAGCCGCGGCGGCGGGCGGCCGCGCACAGCTCGAGCAGGTCGGGGCGCGCGGTGGGCTCGCCGCCGGTGATGACGAGCCGCGCGCGGCGCCGGGTGCCGTCGAGCAGCGCGAGCGCCTCGGCGGTGGTCGGCGGGCGGGGGGCCCAGGGCTGCGGCGCGCGACAGAAGACGCAGCGCAGGTCGCAGCCCGCGACCAGGAGCACCAGGACCGCCGTGCCGGGGTAGGCGGTGGGATCGTGGATCCCGGCCAGCTCCAGCGGGCGGCCGTCAGGACCGGCGCCGGGCTCCGGTGCGCCCTCGGGCCCGGGGCGGCCGGCCGGCGGCATCGTCGCTGGGCCGCGCGGCGCGGCTACCGCGCGCCGCGAGCGGCCCCCCCCTCGGCCGGACGGCGCACGGGGCGGAACTCCTCCCACCCGAAGCGCTCCGGGTACTCGCGCCAGGGACCCTCGCACTCGGCGTCGTGGACGCAGGTGGCGCAGTCGGGCCCCTTGGCCTTGCCCTCGTCGAGCCGGTACCTGGTGTAGTCCGGGATCGTGCACTCGGCGTCGAAGACCGCGGTGCGCGGGATGTACTTCTCGACGACGCAGTCCTCGTACCCGGGCAGGATGCAGTACGGGACCGCCTCGGTCGTCACGCGCCGGCCGGCGGCGAGCCCGATCTGGAGCCCCTGCATGATGAAGGGCGCGGCGAGCTCCATCCGCGGCACGATGGCCCCGAACTCCGCGCCGGCGGTACCGACGGGGTGCACGAACGCGAACTGGAACTGGTCGACGCCGAGGGAGACGAGCAGCTTCGCGAGCTCGGGGAGGTGGCGGTAGCCCGGCTTCGTCACGACGCTGTTCGTGAGCACGTACTGACCGAGCGCCTTGAGGTTGCGGATGCCGGCGACCGTCTGCGAGAAGGCGCCGGGCGCCTCGGTCAGGTAGTCGTGCAGCGCGGCGGTCGGGCCGTGCAGCGCCGGCGAGAACTCGTTCGCGCCGCGGTCGACGAGCAGCTTGGCGTAGGCCTTGTGGGCGAACATCCGCCCGTTGCTCTGGATCTGGATGACGCGGTAGCCGACCTCACGGGCGTAGGCCACCAGGTCGGGCAGATCCTTGCGCATGGTCGGCTCGCCGCCGGTGAAGACCACCGCCTCGGCGGCCGGCCGGCCCTCGCGCAGCACGCGGCGCAGCTCCTCCGGGTCCTTGGCGCCCCACTTCTGCCGCTTCTCGCCCTGGACGCAGAAGTGACAGTGGTTGTTGCACGCGAAACCGACCTTCAGATCGATGCGATCAGCCACCGCCCTACCCCCGGTGCCCCGACGAACCGCGCCCCGCGCCCACGCCGCCTAGCTCCGCCGCTCGAGCAGCGTCGCGTAGAGGACGTAGTTGGCGAACTCCTGCGGCAACGTCTCGTTGCCGGCCCCCTCGGGCAGCACTGCGAGATCCACCTCGTGGTAGGCACCGCGAGTGCGCTGGCTCACCTGCACGACGTCGGCGTACGCCTGGGTCGCCTGCCGGATGGCCCCGGCGGTGTAGATCTTCTTGTTGAATCGAAGGCTTGCCATGTTCGTGTAATCAGGGTAGCATGGCTTACCGAGAGTTTGCAACCAAGACGTCGAAGTCCTTGCCCTTCCCGGTCGCCGCAAATACCCCCTTTTTCCCGCAACGAGGATCCTCCATAATGGGCCTTGGGAGACGCGCGGCATCAGGGCTGGGCACAGGCGTGTCACTCGGCGCTTGTCAAGATCGTGTAAGGTACGTTATTCAAGGCAGCGCATCTGACCGAGTATCTGACCATTGGCCATTGAGAAGGAGATCATGAGCACAAGGTTGTTCGTGGGCAACTTGCCCTACACGGCGAGCGAGGATGACGTGCGTACGTCGCTCGCATCCCCGGACATCTCGATCAAGAGCGTTCGGCTCGCGATCGACCGGGAGACGGGCCGCGGGCGGGGGTTCGGCTTCGTTGAAGTTGGCTCGCCGGAAGAGGCTGATCGGGCCATGACCGAGTGGTCCGGCCGCCTCGTGGGCGGTCGCGCGATCGCCATCGACCGGGCGCACGACCGTCGCCCGGGCGGACCGCCCAGCAGCAGCGGCCCGGGTGGACCGCGCCCGCCGATGGGCTCCCGGCCACCGATGGGCTCGCGCCCGCCGATGGGCGGACCGCGCCCGCCGATGGGTGGCGGGCCGTCGCGCTACGCGCCGCCCCCACCGCCGGACCTCGACGGCGCGATGCGGCCCGATCCGGGGCAGTTCGTCGCCCCCATCGATCGTGACGAGGGCGAGGGCCGCAAGCGTGGGCCCGTCCGCCCCGCGGGCGGCGGCGTCCGCAGTCAGGCCGCGAAGAAGAAGCCCACCACCGGTCGCGAAGCGCCGAAGGAGCGCGGCGGCAAGTGGCGGTACGATCCCGGAGGAGACTACTAACCGGACCGATCGCGCCGCCTCGATCCATCCACGACATCAGTGCTTGACCCGGGCGTGAACTCGCCGGGAGCGGTGTGGCCGGCCACGGGTCGATCGGCGCGCGCGCGAACTTGCGCGCGGCCCCGACCCGAACCAGGATAGCGCGCCATGAGCTTCACGCGATCGGCGCGGCGACCCCGCGCGCCAGGGCGGCGCATCTTTCTTCAGGGGGGCTCTGCCCGCCCCCCCCGCG
>DASXVK010000791.1:0-30114 GCA_036504295.1 Polyangia bacterium | reverse complement strand
CGCGCCGGGCCGCGCGCCGGGGGCGACGCCGGGACGGGCGCCGGGGGCGACGCCGGGGTGCGCGCCGGGCCGCGCGCCGGGGGCGACGCCGGGACGGGCGCCGGGGGCGACGCCGGGCCGCGCATAGCCGCCCGGGCGGGCGCTGGGGTGGCGGGTCGCGGGCGGGGCCGGGCGATAGACCGTCGCAGGGCGCGAGCCGACGCGCACGCCGTGGCTCGGCTGGATCGTCACGCGGACGCCGGGGCGCCAGCCCATCGGGCGGGCGGGCGCGCCGAAGTTGATGCGGATGCCGCCATACGACCGGACGATGGCCGGGCCCGAGTGCCAGTAGCCGCGGACGTAGACGACGCGGCCGCCGACGACCTCGTAGTACGGGTTGACGTAGCTGTAGCCGACCATCGGGGCGCGGTAGAGGCCCGGGCTCCAGACCCACTGCGCGCCGGCCCAGTCCCAGAAGCCGGGGGTCCAGACGTAATTGGCCGCGGGCGGGGCCGGCGGCTCCTCGTAGACCGGCTCGGGCGGCTCGCTCTCCGCGTAGGTCTCCTCGGGCTCACCGACCGGGACCTCGGCCGCGGCCTCCGGGGCCGGGGCCGGCGCCTCGACCGGCGCGGGCTCCTCGGCCGGGGCGGCGTAGGGCGCCGGGGCGGCGTAGGGCGCCGGGGCGGCGACCGGCTGCCCGGAAACCGGAGCCTCCATCTGGGGTTGCTCCATCGGCGGCGCCGGCGGAGGGCCCTGATCGACGTAGGAGTAGCACCCGCTGAGCATCAAGGCGACGCCAGCGGCTACGAACCATGGACGTTGGGGCATGAGGTCCCTCCTTCGCGGCGAAACGGTGGAGAAAGCGCAGGTTCGACGCGGCGCCGCCCCCGGCTATTCAGCCCCCGTATTCAAACATACGCCCCGCGCGGGGGGCAAGCCTCATCCGCCGTTCCTTGACAGGCCCCGGGGGTCCGGCTACACCGCTAGCGCCATGGCAGCGGACGAACGGCCCTCCATCTTCTCGGGGATCCAGCCCTCGGGCGAGCTCCACATCGGCAACTATCTCGGCGCGATCCGCAACTGGGTCGGCCTCATCGAGACGCATCGCTGCCTCTACTCCATCGTCGACTATCACGCCATCACGCAGAGCTACGAGCCGGCCGACTTGCCGGTCCGCGTGCGCGAGATGGCCGTGGACCTGCTCGCCTGCGGCATCGACCCCACCCGGGCCGTCCTCTTCCGGCAGTCGGCGGTGCAGGAGCACACCGAGCTGGCGTGGATCCTGAGCTGCTCGGCGCAGTTCGGCGAGCTGGGACGGATGACCCAGTTCAAGGACAAGTCGGCGCGCCAGGAGGACAACATCAACGTCGGCCTCTTCACCTACCCGGTGCTGATGGCCGCCGACATCCTCGTCTACCGCGCGACCCACGTGCCGGTCGGCGACGATCAGATCCAGCACCTCGAGCTGGCGCGCGAGATCGCCCGGCGGTTCAACGCCCGCTACGGCGAGACCTTCCCGGAGCCGAAGGCGATCCTGTCGTCCACGCCGCGCGTCCGGGGCCTCGACGGCCAGGCGAAGATGTCGAAGAGCCTCGGCAACACCATCAGCCTGCGCGACCCGCCCGACGTCATCCGCAAGAAGCTCGCGAGCGCCGTCACCGACCCGAACCGGCAGCGCCGCGCCGACCCCGGCAACCCCGACGTCTGCAACGTCTTCGCGCTGCACGGCCGCTTCAGCCCGCCGCAGGTAGGATCGTGGGTGCGCGAGGGCTGCACCACCGCGACCATCGGCTGCGTCGAGTGCAAGCGCAGCCTCGCCGACAACATGGCCGAGACGCTCGCGCCCATCCGCGAGCGCGCGCTCGACCTCGCCGACCGGCCGGACTACGTGCGCGACGTGCTCCAGGACGGCGCCGGGCAGGCGCGGTCGCTGGCCGCGGCCACCATGGCCGTCGTGCGCCGGACCATCGGGATCGACTCGTGACCGCCGGTCGCGCCGGGGCGTGGTGGCTGCTCGCCGCCGTCGCGCTCGGCGCCGGGTGTCGCGAGGGAGACGAGGCGCGCACGCCGGCCGGGGCGGTGCGGGTCTTCGCGCGCGGGGCCGACCCACGCCCCGGCGCCCGCGACCGCGACCGCGTCTACGCCCTCGTCGGCCCGCGCACCCGCCAGCGGCTCACCGAGGCGGCGCGGCTCGCGAGCCAGCAGGCGGGCGCCCGCAAGGCGCTCGACTGGAAGGAGATGCTGCTGGTCGGCCTCGCCCGTCCGCGCTACGAACTCGCCGACGCGCGCGTCCTCGAGCAGGGACCCACGACCGCGCGGGTCGAGGTCCGTGGCACGGGCGGCGAGCGCGAGGTCGTCGAGCTCACCCGCGAGGGCGAGCTGTGGAAGCTCGAGCTGCCCGAGCCGGCGCCCGAGCCCACGTCCGCCCCGGCGAGCGCGGCCGCGCCCGCGAGCGCCCCCGCGCCCGCCGCGGCCCGGTAGCCTAGCAGGCTGCGGGAAAATGCAACACGGAGACGCGGAGGCACGGAGGATGATTCCGAATACTCAAGACCTTACTCCGTGTCACCGTGCCTCCGTGTTGCCTTTCCCCGCACGCTAGAAGCGCACCTCCGCGCTCATCGCCGCCGTGCCGGGCCCGAGGATGGGGGCGAGCTGGATGCGCTTGATGAACGCGGTGGTGCCGGGCTTCTCGGCGTTGCCGCCCCGCAGGTAGCCGTTCCAGAAGAAGTAGCCCGAGGCCACGGCGAAGGCGCCCGCGATGGGGAAGAGCACCCACGTCGTCGTCGCCCACGACTTGCCGTCGGAGCACAGGTCGGCGACGGCCTGGTTGCGCGGGCGGCTGGTCTCCTTGTTGACCTTGTTCGCCGCGGCGCAGGCGTCGTTGCCGACGATGTAGTAGTAGCAGCTGGGGTCGCTGGGGTGCGCGTCGCAGAACGTGTTCGGCTGGAAGCTGAGGCACGACGGGTCGTTCGGGTTCGCGTTGCAGGCGGCGCGCATGGCCGCGGTCTTCTGGTCGCCGATGTCGGACACCTTCCACGCGGCGATGCCGGCGACCGCGACGGTGACGACCGCGGCGCCGGCGGTGCTCCAGAAGGCGATGCGTGACGCGCGGCCGGGCGACTCGGGGCTCGGCGTGGTGGGGCCGGTGGGCGCGACGGGGCCGGTGGGGCCGGTGGGGCCGGTGGGGCCGACGGGCGCGAGCTCCTCCTCGATCTTCTCGAGCTGCGCGTTCACCTCGAGCGCGTCGCCCGCGGCCACGCGGACCGTGCTCTTGAACGGCTTGTAGCCCTTGTGCTCGACGCGGATCGCGTGGCGGCCGGGATCGAGGTCCGCGACGGTCACGGGCTCGAAGCCGCTCGCGGTGCCGGCGGGCCGGTCGTCGACGTACACCTTGGACCCGGCGACGCTCGCGGAGATGCGCACGCTGGCGACGTTCCTCAGCCCCGTGACCGCGCTGAACCAGTGATCCGCGGCGGCCCTCAGCCCGCTCGCGGTGGCGTCGGCGCGCAGCACCTGGAAGGTCTGCTCGTTCTCGATGCGCTGGCGGCCCACGTCGAAGTACTTGACGGTGACGGCGTACCCGCCGCGACCCTTGCGCACGGCGCCGTAGAGCAGCTTCTCGACGCCCATGCTGCTGCCGATGGGCGCCATGCAGGCGGGCGCCTCGTCGAGGCAGCCGAACGTGAGCTTCAGCTCGACGAGCGACTTGCCGGGCACGAGCTTGAGCTGCCGCGCTTGCGACGCGCGCTGCCGGAGCGCCTGGGTGACCTGGTTGGCGACGTCGTCGGGCACCTCGATCGGCTCGAAGCCCAGCACCGCCAGGGTGGTCTGCGCCTGGGCGGCGGCCGGCAGGCAGAGCGCGATGGACAGCGCGATGAGCGCCCCGCGGGTGGTCGCGGGCCGCTCACGACGTGGAACGAATTGGCGCATCCCCAGACCTCAGCTTGAGAATCGGTGCGATTGTACCCGCTGCGGGAAGTTTCCGAAAGCGCCTTCCGGCGGCGGGCGGCGGCGGGCCGCGCCGCGGACCCCCGGCCCCTCACACGTCGATCAGGCCCTGGCGGATGCCCTCGGTCACGGCCTCGGTGCGGTTGGAGACCTCGAGCTTCGCGTAGATGTGCTCGAGGTGGGTGCGCACGGTGGCGCGGCTCACCGACAGCGCGGTGGCGACGTCGGAGTTCGAGAGGCCGCGGGCGATGAGCTTGAGGATCTCCCGCTCGCGCGGGGAGAGGGTGCGCGCGGCCGGGTCGGCGGCGGCGGCGCCGGGCGGGGACGGCGGCTGGAAGCGGCGCAGCAGCCGCCGCGCGAGCTGCGGCTGGATGACGCTGCCGCCCGCCCACACCTCGCGGATCGCCTCGACGATGCGGTCGGCGGGCGTGCCCTTGAGCAGGTAGCCCGAGGCGCCGGCGCGGATCGCCTCGAGCACCTTGGCCTCGTCGTCGAAGACGGTGAAGATGAGGATCTCGGTGCGCGGCCGGCGGGCGCGGATCTCGCGGGTGATCTCGATGCCGCTCAGGCCCGGGAGGCCGAGGTCGAGGAGCACGACGTCGGGCGCCGCGCCGGCGAGCACCCGCAGCGCCTCGTCGCCGTCGCGGGCGCTGCCGCACAGGACGAGATCGGGGAAGGCCTGCAGGAGCTTGAGCTGGTGGCGCAGGATCTGCGGCTGATCCTCGACGATCAGCAGGCGGATCGGCGCGACGGGCTCGGGCACGGGGCTCATGATCGCACGGCGGGGGCGGAACTGCCACAGGGGAGGCTCGGAGCGAGCACGAGCACGAGCTACGGGGTGTAGATCTCGCCGCTGGGCTGGCCGGTCCAGAGGCCGCCGCGGGCGTCGACGCCGCCGACGACGATGACGCCCTCCCAGCCGGTGCTGCCGCCGGTGCCGAGGCCGGCGCAGGCGTGGAGCGCGCGCGCCGCGGCGGGGACGCCGGCGGAGACGGGCGCGCCGCCGGGGCTGATGAGCTCCGCGGTGGCGAGGGCGCTCGAGCTCGCGTCGAAGCCGCCGACGAGCAGCACCGTGCCCGACGAGAGCGCCACGGCGCACTGGTCGCGCCGCGAGGCGAACGTCGGCTGCGACGGGGTCTTGGTGCCGTTGCCGAGGTCGCCGATGCTGAAGCACTCGTAGGTGCCGACGACCGAGCTCGGGGTCTGTCCGTCGCTGAGGCCGCCGAAGAGGCAGACGTCGTCGTTGGGCAGGCGGACCGCGGCGAGGCGCGTGCGCGGGGTGTCGAGCGGCAGGCCCGTGGCGAACGTGTCGGAGTCCGGGGTGAAGATCTCGCTCGTGCCGAGCGTCGTGCCGGTCTCGTCCTCGCCGCCGGCGAGGAGCACGCGGCCGTTGCGGTTCGCGCGCAGGGCGCTGTGGAACGCGCGCTTCGCCGCCATCGGCTTCGTCAGCGCCGCGAGGCTGTGCGTGTCGGGGTTGTAGACCTCGGCGGTGTTGTGGACGGTCTGCAGCACGAGATCGTCGCGGCTGCAGGCGCCGCTGCACGGCATGCTGACCTTCGCCACGTCCGCGCCGCCCGTCAGCAGCACGCGCGTGTCCGGGAGCAGCACCGCCCCGTGGCCGACGCGCGGCTTCGCCATGGGCGTCGCGACGATGGCGAAGCTCTCGGCGACCGGGTCGAAGACCTCGCACGTCGCCGCCGACACGATCTGGTTGTTGACGAGGGTGAGGCCGCCGCACAGCAGCACGCTCGACGGCCGGCCGCGCAGCGGCGTGGCGGAGTGGTACGCGCGCGGGTTCTGGAGCTGCGCCAAGAGCTTGCGGTACACGCCCGTGTCGGGATCGTAGAGGTACGCGGTCTTGGAGATGCCGGTGATGTTGCCGGTCGTATCGACCTCGGTGCCGCCGGCCACGAGCACCTGGCCGTCGGAGAGGCGGGTGGCGCTGAGGCCGGGCAGGCCCGAGTCCGGGCCGGTCTTGCCGCGGCCCTGCGCCTCGAACGTGGTGTAGAACGTGCCGCTCGCCGCCAGGTAGACCTGCAGCTCGAGCGGGGTGCCGCTGGCCGCCGGCGCGAGGAGCTCGCGCGAGCCGCCGCGGGCGACCACGTCGCCGTTGGCCGCGAGGCCGCGGGCGATGACGTGCACCGCCGTGCCGTACGGGATCTTCCCCGACAGCGTGCCGCCGCCGCCGACCGGGAAGGTGGCGCGGGCGAGCGCCGCCGCCGTCGGGTCCTCGGGCTGGATCGTGACCTCGACGCTGGTGGCGGCCGCGAGCGGATCGCCGTCGCCGGCCTTGACGATGGTGACCCGGATCTCGTCCTCGGAGCCGCAGCCGAGCGCGGTGGTCGCGACGACGAGGAGGAGCGGGAGCAGGGGACGCAGGCGGGTGCTCATTTGACCGTCACCGGGCCGCCGTAGAGGCCGTCATGGTGGGGCTGCAGGAGGACGACGCCGGTGGCCGCGGCCCCGCCGGCGACCACGACGCCGACGACGGTCCAGAACCACCACGTCCGCCAGATCGGCGGCTTGATGTCGATGCGCGGGCCGGTCTCGCCGCTGACCGCGACGGGGCCGTTGTCGACCGCCGCCGTGCCGCCGGCGCCGCCGCCCCTCACGCCGAGGTCGAGCTGGGCGGTCGTGATGTCGCGCCCCTCGGGGAAGTGCTTGGTCGCGCCGGTGACCCCCTCGGCGAGCTTGTACAGGCCGGCGGAGAGGTTCACGAGCTCGGCGTCGAGCTTGACGGCGTCGAGCTCGATGAGGCGGTTGCCGTCCTTGCGGTAGAGATACGAGCGCAGCAGGTAGCCCTCGGGGCCGCGGCTCACGTGGCCGACGAGGAGGTAGGCGGACTTCGCGCGGTCGCAGAAGCGCTGCGCGACGTCCCTGAGGCGCGAGTCGATGACCCCGCTCTGCACCCGCTTGAGGATCTCGCCGTGGAACGCGGCCTTGAGCGCGTCGCCGCCGCCGGCCGCGGCGCCGCTCTCGGGCGTGAGGCGCAGCGGCACCTTGATCGTCTCGCCCGCCTTCACCGCGATGCGGGCGCCGGCCGGCGCGAAGCCCGGGCGGGCCGCCCGGACGTAGTGAACGCCGGGCGCCAGGTCGACGAGGGCGGGCGCGGCGCCGTGCTCCTGCCCGTCGACGCTGACGGTCGCGCCCTCGGGCTGGCTGGTGACGGTGGCCCCGCCGGTCGCCTTCTTCAGCGACTTCTTCGCCTTGTCGTAGGCCTTGCGGATCCGCGCCGGCTGCGCCGCGAGATCCGGCTTGCTCGCGGGGTGCAGCACGAGCGCGGCGGTGAACGCGGCGGCGCTGGCGTCGTCGCGGTTGCGGCGGCCCTCGGCGATGGCGAGCAGGACGCTCGCGTAGGCGATCGGCTTGACGTCGTCGAGGACGGCGACGGAGTCCTCGAAGGCCTTGATCGCCTGGCGGAAGAGCTCGGCGGCCTTCGCGTACTCGCTGCGGCCGAGCGCCTCGCGGCCCTGCTCGAGGTGCTTCTTGGCCTCGTCGCGCAGGTCGACGGCCTGCAGGCCCACGCCGCCGGCCGTCACCGCCTCCTCGTCGGCCAGCAGATCGATGGTCTCGGCGGTCCCGAGCTCGTTGCGCAGCTGCTCGTTCAGGCGCCGCTGGATGAGCGGCGACACGTCCGCCGCGGCCTGGATCCGGACCATGAAGATCTTGGCGACCTGGGGCGCCCCCGCTCCCGCCGCCACCTGCCCGAGGGGCAGGGCCAGGGTGAGCGCCAGGGCCGCAGCCAGGGCGCGCTCGATGTGGCTCCGTCGACGCATGGGGCTCCTGATGTGGGGTGGAAGTATATCATGGGTGGCGCGGGAGGGAGCAGGGCGCCCGCCGGAGCCCCCGGGTGGGCCCGGCTCGGCGGCGCCGGTAGGGGACTGGCCCGGCACGGCTTCAGCCGCGGCCGCCCCGCCCGATTTGCAACCGGGCTTGCGCCGAGGTAGCAAAAGGCTACTCTTGGATCGTGGGCCAACCAGTGAAGCTCTCGGATCGTCTGGTGCTGGACGCGCGGCTCGTAGGCGAGGCCTCCGAGCGGTCGATCGCGAGCCAGATCGAGTTCTGGGCCCAGCTCGGACGTGCGGTGGAGTCGGTGCTCCGCATTGAATCCGTGCTCAGGCTGAAGCAGCGCGGCGCGGCGACTCCGCTGTCGGAGTGCCTGCAATCGGTCGACACGCCGGCTGGTCGCGCGCGGCTCGCGGCGCACCTCGCCTCCCGGCCGTACCCGCACTTCGAGCCGGCGGTCAATCAGCCCGGTCTCATCGTCAAGATCGACGAGGACGGGACGCGCACCGTGGGCCGCTTCGTGAACCGGCAGTTTCGCCCCAGCCGGCGCCCGTGACCTCTCCGTTCGACGCCCGCCCCATCATCGTGGCGGTCGCCGGTCCGAACGGCGCGGGCAAGACCACTTTCTTCCACGCGCACCTCGCCCCGGCGGGCCTTCGCTTCGTGAACGCCGATGACCTGGCGCGCGAGCTCGGCGTCGGCGCGCGCGAGGGCGCCGCGCTCGCCGGCCGCGTGCGGCGGGCGCTCATCGAGCAGCGCGAGAGCTTCGTGTTCGAGAACGTCTTCTCCGACCCCGTGGGCGACAAGCTCGCGCTCCTGCGCCGGGCCGCCGCCCGGGGCTACACGGTCGTCTTGTGCTTCATCGGCGTCAACGGCCCGGAGCTGAGCGAGGAGCGGGTCGCCATGCGGGTGCTGCAGGGCGGGCACGACGTGCCGCACGAGAAGCTGGCCGCCCGCTATCCCAGGACGCTGCAGAACCTGGCGCGGGCCATCGACGAGCTGCCCCACGTGCTGGTGTTCGACAACAGCGATCTCGCCCATCCCTTCCGGCAGGTCGCGCAGTTCGAGTCGGGGACCGCGGTGATGGAGGCCGATCCTCCGGCCTGGCTGCCGCGGCGCTGAGGGGGAGCTCCCGGCCCGGCCCCCCGCACCCGCGCCGGTTTGCCGCCCCTCGGCACCTGGGCTACAGTCGCGCGCAGTGCGGTTCTCGGTCTCGGCGAAGATCTTCGCCGCCTTCATCCTGCTGCTGGTGCTCTTCGGCGGCGTGTCGCTGCACAGCATCGTGCAGATGCACGGGGCGCGGGAGCAGCTGCGCGCCATCAATCAGGGGTACCTGCGCTTCTTCATCGCGGTGAAGGAGCTGCAGCTGTACCAGGGGTACCTGCGCACCGTCTTCGAGCTGGACGCCGAGCGCTGGGACGCGAAGGTGAAGGACAACATCGCGCTCAACCTGGACTTCCGCTCGCGGACGCTGCGCTCGGCGCGCCAGGCGCTGGCGGCGCTCGCCGCGCTCGAGCCGGGCGGCGAGGACCGCCGGTTCCTCGTCAGCGCCCGCGCCGACCTCGACTGGATCGAGGCGCAGTTCCAGGAGGACGCGCGCGAGGTGAGCGCGCCCGGGCCGACGCAGGCGCGGCGCGAGCGGGTGGCGAAGGTCTCGTTCCGGCTGCAGACGCTCGCCTCCCCGGCGAAGCGGCAGGTGACGGCGGTGGCCGAGCGCGTCGAGCGCGACGAGTCGGAGGCGACGCTCGCCGCCATCGGCCTCACGCTCGCCGCGGCCCTGTGCGGCATCGCCGTGACGCTCGCCGCCCACGCGACGCTGCGGCCGCTGCGGCGCCTGAGCGAGGGCGCGCGGCAGCTGGCGCACGGCGACTGGGGCCAGCGCGTGGACGTCGCGGGCAAGGACGAGATCGCGGACCTCTCGCGGGACTTCAACGCGATGGCCGCCGCGCTGGAGGAACGCGAGCAGCGGCTGATCCGCTCCGAGCGCCTGGCGGCGATCGGCCGCATGGCCGCGCACATCGCCCACGAGGTGCGCAACCCGCTCTCGTCGATCGGGCTCAACGCCGAGCTGCTCGAGGACGAGCTCACCGCGAGCCCCGAGGGCGCCAAGCTCTGCCGCGCGATCCAGAGCGAGGTCGACCGGCTCACCGCGCTCACCGAGGAGTACCTGCGCTTCGCGCGCCTGCCGCAGCCGCGGCTGGAGCGGCAGGAGATCGCGCCCATCCTGACGTCGCTCCTCGAGTTCATCGAGGGCGACGCGCGGGCGCGCGGCGTCACGCTGCGCACCGCCGTCCCGCCGACCTTGCCGGCGGCCGACGCCGACGAGGGGCAGCTCCGCCAGGCGTTCCTCAACCTGTGCCGCAACGCCGTCGAGGCGATGGGCGCCGGCGGCACGCTCACGGTGACGGCCGCGGCGCAGGCGGGGATGATCGAGGTCGCGGTGAGCGACACCGGACCGGGCATCCCGGCCGAGATGCGGGCGCGCATCTTCGAGCCGTTCTTCTCGACCAAGGAGCACGGCACCGGCCTCGGCCTGGCGCTCACGCAGCACGTCGTGACGGCGCACGGCGGCACGATCGACGTGGACAGCGCGGAGGGGCAGGGCACGACCTTCCGCATCCGCCTGCCCGCGCGCGCGTAACGCGCTTGCCGCGCGGCCGCGCGGCGGGGTACAAGGGGAGCAGGGGGCTCCCACATGAGCGATGAGCCCGAAGCCGACGTCGTCGCCCTGAAGCTCGAGTACCGCAGCGCGAGCCACCTGCTGGACGAGTGGCGGCGCCACCTCGCCGCCGGCGCGCTGTTCGTCCGCATGGACGCGCCGCTGCCCGCCGGCACCGCCCTGCGGCTCAGGCTGAGCTTCCCCGGCCTGCGCGCGCCGATCGTGCTCGCCGGCACGGCGGCCTACGAGCGCCGCGAGGGGGGCGTGCGCGGTATGCACGTGCGCATCGCCTTCGCGAGCCCCGCCGAGAGCGACGCGATCGCGGCGATGCTCGAGCGCGCGGCGCAGGGCGACCCGGAGCTGTGCGGGCGCCCGGTGCGCCTGCTCGTGGTCGAGGACAACCCGCACGTGAGCAAGCTCATCGCCGAGGGGCTGCGGGAGGCCGCGCGGCGCGATTTCGGCGGGCGGGTCATCTTCGAGTTCGAGGTCGCCGGCGACGGCCTCGAGGCGCTCACGCGGCTGCGCGCGCAGCCGTTCGACGCCCTCATCACCGACATCTACCTGCCGAACATGGACGGCACGCAGCTCGTGCGCGAGATCCGCGAGCACGGCCCGGCGATCCACATCCTCGCCATGAGCGCCGGCGGCCCGAGCGCGAAGGCCGCCGCCCTCGCCGCCGGCTGCGACCTCTTCATCGAGAAGCCGCTGCGCCTCGCCGACCTCATCGTCGCGATGCGGTCGCTGCTCGGGCTGTAGCTCGAAGGCTGACGCCTACCGGATGGCCGCCGAGGCCCTGGAGATCATCGTCGACAAGCCCGGCTTCAAGGCGGCGGTGTTTCCGGGCAAGGGGTCGTACTTCGAGATCACCGGCAACGACCTGGAGGCCTTGTTCGCGCTGGTCGCCTCGGGTGTCTGATGAGCCGTGCGGCGCCTCGCGCCGTCGGGGAGCATCCGTTGGGGATGATCGGCCTCGCCATCCTGGTGGTGCTTGCTGGCCTTCCGTGCCTGGCGGCTGCGCGTGCATCCAAGCTCGGGCTCGCCCCGACGCCGGGGTCGACGGTGATGTCGAGAGCGATGTGGACGCGTTCTTCTGGGGCCCCCGATGGCCAGGCCAGTTCTTCGTGTACCGGATCACCTTCGCGCTCGCGGTCTTCGCGGGACTGCTCATCGTGGATCGGCGAGTGCTGCGTGGCCTTCGCCCGCGGCCGAATGGATGGGAGTGCTTCTTCAGGTGGGCGCGGTTGGGCTGGGTTGGAGGCATGGCCGGCATGCTCGCCATCGGCGCTTGGTGGCACGCGCGCCAGGGGCATCTCCAGATGGGGGACCTGGCCGGTGCCGCACTCTTCGTGATCGTGATGCCGCTGGTGATGACCACCTGCTGGTTCGGCGGTCTTCTCGCTGGCAGCCTCACCGTCTGTTTCGATCACCTCTTCGATCACCTCGCAGCAGCCATCACCCCCCGGTCCGACATCGAGCAGTGCCGGATTGGCCCGAAGGACGAGAAGGCATTTCGTCCGGTAAGAGCCCGCCGGCAGGAAGGCGGGCGAGCCGGCAATGCTCAGACCTATTCTCGACTGCTCGGCCGCCCTGAAGGCATGGCGTGCTCGTCACCCCGGGGCGCAGTGCCCCTCGTCCACGGACGAGCTCGTGAGAGAAGGACACATCAGGGCCTGGCCGGCTGACCGGTGGGGTGAACCGCTGGTGCTTCGCTGTCCGGGGGAAAAAGGTCGCGGGTTCATCCTGTACTCAAAGGGGCCGGATCGGCGTGAGGGGACGCGCGACGATGTCCGCTTATTCGAGGAGGTGGTCCATCGCTGAGCGGGTTGTTCTGCCCCGTGTTCACCATGGCGCCAGTAGATCGCATCGCGGGGCGGCGATCACGTCCTTTCGCCCCGGCAGGCGCATTGTTATTAGCGGAATCAAGTGCACGAGCTCGCCACCGCACACACTGCGACCTACAGCCGCCGCTGTGCGGCCCTTAGGCGAGACGCGCGAGCCGGGTCAGCATCTGCGCCACCCGGACCAGCCGCTGCCCCGCTCGCCCCGCAGGCCGAGCCCGGCAGGGCGTACCAGGACGGGCCGAAGCCGCGGCCGAAGCCCGAGCGCAGGCCGAAACCCGATGCCGGCGCCGACGCCGAGACCGAGACCGAGACCGACGCCGACGCCGAAGGCGCAACCGTGGCCGCGGGCCCGACCGACCCCGGCTCGGCTACCGGCCCCGGTGCGATTCTATGCGCGACAGGCCCCTACCGCCGCAGCCGGTCCAGCTCCTGCTGGATCGCCGCGCGGTCGGGCGGGTCGCAGAGGAGCGCGCTCTCGAGCTCGAAGGCCGCGGCGCGGCGCTCGCCGCGGGCGGCGAGGGCGCGGCCGTAGGCGACGTGCACCGCGGCCTCGAGCGGGTTCACGTTGAGGGCCATCGGCGCCAGCTCGCGGACCTTGTCCCAGCGGCGCGCGGCGGCGTGCGCCGTGACGAGGCGCGTGAGCGCGGGGCCGGCCTGGGGGTTGCGGCGGGCGACCTCCTCGAAGAGCGCGAGCGCCTCGGCCGGCCGGCCGGCCCGGTCCAGGGCCTGCGCGAGCTGGGCGAAGGGCTCGTCCTGCTCCGGGTCGAACGCGGCGGCCGCCCGGAGCTGCCGCTCGCCGTCGGCGAGATCGCCGGCCTTGAGCGCGACGATGCCGAGGCGCGCGCGCAGCTCGTAGCCGTCGAGGCCGGCGGCGAGGGCGGCGCGGTAGCCCGCGCGCGCGGCGGCGGCGTTCATCGCGGCCATGCCGAGCTCGCCGCGCAGGAAGTGCGCCTCGCCGAGGTCCGGCTTGAGGGCGAGCGCGCGGTTGGCCTGGGCGCTCGCGCGGGCGAGGTCGCGGCGGGCGAAGTAGGCGAAGCCGAGCCGCGCCTGGGCGGCGGCGTCGGCGGGGCGCGCGCGGGCGGCCTGCTCCCAGGGCCCGAGGTCGCGGAAGCGCTCGTAGCGCGGCGCGAAGGCGCCGAAGTAGCGGGGCAGGCGCGCGCGCAGGTCGGCGCGGAACTCGGCGTCGAGCGCGTCCGGGCCGTGGCCGGTCGCGCGCCGCAGCACCGCGTCCGTGGGCAGGCCCTGGCCGAAGAGGCGCAGCATCTCGACGATCTTCGGGAAGCCGAAGCGGCGCACGAGGAAGTCGACCACGAGCGCCGACTGCTGGTACGCGAGCACCATGTGGTCGAGCGAGCGGGCGCGGGTGAAGGCGGCGTTGAGGTGGGCGAGGCGCGGCAGGGTGCCGGCCTCGAGCGCCGCCACGATCTCGCTCGTGCTCTTGCGGCGCCACTCGGGGCGCGCGCGCTGCGACTCCCACTCGCTGAGCCCCTCGGTGAACCAGCGCGGGACGCGGGACTGCGACAGCTGGATCGCGAAGACGTGGGCCAGCTCGTGCCACAGCACCATGGCCCAGTTGAACTGCCCGGCGCGCGGCCCGAGCGCGGTCACGACGCGGCCGAAGCACACGCCGAGGGCGCCGAGACCGGGCAGGCCGACGGTGCGCACCGCGTAGTGCTGGTGATCGGCGAAGAGCTCGACCTGCACCTTGGGGAAGGGCAGGGCGCCGTAGCGCCGCTCGAAGTCGGCGTAGGCGCGCTCGAGCAGCGGCAGGGCGTAGCGCTCGAGCAGGGCGCGGTCCTGCGCCGGGACGCGCAGCCGCAGCCGGCCGCGCTCGATGAAGCGGTACTCCTTCGGGATCACGTCCTCGAAGAGGTTGAGGATGTTGTAGGTGCGCGCGTTGTACGGGTCGCGCTTCCAGGCGCGCTGGAGCGCCGCCAGGCCGCGGGCGTCGTCGCCCTCGCGCAGGTAGTTCTGGCCGAGCTCGGCGAGCGCGGCGGCGTCGCCGGGATCCGCGCGCAGCGCCTCCTCGTCGAGGGCGATGGCCTCGGCGTAGCGGTGGTGGCGGCCGGCGAGCTCCGCCACGCCGTGGAAGAAGGCGGCGGCCCGGGGCCCCCGGGCGAGCGCCTGGGCGCGGGCGGCGTCGTAGGCGGGCCGGTCGCCGGTGAGGAACGCGGCGGCGCCCAGCACGACGAGCGCCCCGGTGGCGGCCGGGTTCCGGGCGAGCGCCTGGCGCGCGGTGGCGGCGGCGCCGGCGAAGTCCTCCTCCGTGACCTGGATCTCGCCCCGGACCGCGAGGGCGCCGGCGTGGCGCGGGTCGACGGCGAGCACCGCGGCGACCTGCGTCTCCGCCGCCGCGGCGTCGAAGCTCTCGACGAGCGCCACGCGCGCCATGCCGACGTGCGCGTCGGGGTGGTGCGGGTCGATCGCGAGCACCTCGCCGAAGCTGCGGGCGGCGTCGGCGGTGTTGTACTTCTCGAGGAAGAGCAGGCCGAGCTCGACGTTCGCGTCGAGGCGCCGCGGGTCGAGCGCGAGGGCCTGCAGGTAGGTGTCCTTGGCGTCGGCGAAGTTCTCGCACAGGTGCGAGGCGGCCGCGACGACCTCGAGGTCGGCCGCGCTGTTCTTGTCGATCGTCCCCCCGTTGTAGTCGTCGATGAAGCTCTCGCACGCCTGCTGCGCCGCCGGGCCCGCGCCGAGGTCGTGGAGCACGCGGGCCAGGGCGAGCCGCGCCCGCAGCGCGCGCGGGCGCCGCTTCACCACCGGCTCGAGCTCGCGGCGCGCGTCGGCGAGCCGGCCGCCCGCGCGCAGGACCTCGCCGAGGAGCGCCGCGCCCGCGTCGCCCGGAGCCCCGGGCAGGCGCGCGGCGGCGCGCGCCGTCGCGGCCGCGGCGGCGTGGTCGCCTACCCGGAGCTGCGTCCGGCCGAGGCCGAGGAGGGCGCCGCGGTCGCCGGCCTTCGCGGCGGCGGCGTAGGCGCGCAACGCCTCGGCGTACCGGCCGTGCAGCAGCGCGTCGTCGGCCGCGCGAGTGTCGGCGCGGGCCGCCGCCGGGGCGACGGTGGCGAGGAGGGCGAGCGCGAGGGCCAGGGGCGCGGGGCGCATCACCGGTAAGCGTAGCACCGCTGCGGCGCCGCGGGCGCTACGGAACGCGGAGCGCCGGCGCGGGCCCCAGCCGGTCGGCGAGCCCGAGGAACAGCGCGAGCCCGTCGTCCACCGCGCCCATCTCGTCGGCGGCGACCTGCCCGAAGACGCGCCGCACCCGCCGCTTGTCGACGGAGCGGAGCTGGTCGATGAGGGCGAACGACCGCTTGGCGAGGCCGCTGCCACCCGGCGACAGCTCGGGATAGAGCGCGCCTTCGCCGAGCGCTCCCGTCACCGGGACGACGCAGAGCAGCGGGAACCGCTGGTCGGAGATGACGTCCGGGTCGCTGACGACAATGCAGGGCCCGACCCCGCGCTGCTCGTGCCCGACTGTCGGGTCCAGATCCAGCAGGACCACGGCGCCGCGATCGAGCCTCACTTGTGCGCCTCGATCCACCCCTCGCCGGGGACCCACCGCACCGGAGTCCCGGCCTCCAGGTCCACGATCGCGGCGGCGTCCTCGGCCGGCAGAGAGCCGGCCCACTCGTTGAACCCGGCCTCGGAGAGGTGCTCGCTCTCGGGGTGCGGGCGGCGCAGCGATCGCTTCAGCTCCTCGCGCCGGCGCCGCTGCAGCTCGTGGCGAACGGCCTCGAGCACGAACTTGCTCCGGTTGTTCTCCAGGCGGTCGATGTCCCGCACGATCTCGGCCGGCAGCGTCACGGTGACGCGCTCGTTGGTGGGCATGCGTGCGACCTCGGTATGATCATACCTTAACGCCTACCTGCGGCCGCAGCGACGCGACCGGCGACATCCCCCCGCACCGCGCTGTTCCTCCCGGGCCCCGGGCGGCGTATGCTCGCCGCACCGCCGCGCGGCGGACGAGCGACCATGAGCCAGGAGCTGATCGGCTGCTGCGGGCTGACCTGCAGCGAGTGTCCCGCGTATCTCGCGACCAAGGCCAACGACCACGCCAAGGCCGAGGAGACCGCGCGGATCTGGGCGCGCGACTACGGCGTCACCGTGGCCGTCGCCGACGTCTGGTGCGACGGCTGCACCGCGCCGGGGAAGAAGTGCGCCCACTGCGCCGAGTGCGAGCTCCGCACCTGCGCCCAGAAGCGCGGCCTCGCGACCTGCGCGCCCTGCGCCGACTATCCGTGCCCGCCGCTCGCGAAGCTCCACGGGATGGTGCCGCCGGCCAAGGCGAACCTCGACCGGCTGCGCGCGGGCGGCTGATCGGGCGCTACGCCGCCGCCCGCGGCTTGCGGCCGGCGAGGAAGCTCATCCCGGCGAGGGTGAGGCCGAAGCCGGCGCCGCTGACGAGGAAGAGGGTGAAGAGCGGCTGCACCCGCCACAGCGGCGTCGCGGTGCCGGCGGCGAACGCCTGCGCGTCGCCGACGTGCATGAGCTGCGACCAGCCGACGGCGGTGAGCACGCCGATGGCCGCGACGCCGGCGAGGTGCACGGCCGCGCCGCCGGGCAGGCCGAAGCGGCCCGCGGCCCAGCGGTTGAGGCGCGCGCCGGCGACGAGCGCGAGGACGTCCACGGCGACGCTCGCGGGGATGACCACCGCGGCCGGCAGCGGGCGCGGGTCGAGCCAGTACATCCACGCCCAGTCCGGCGCGACGAGGTAGCTGTACACCGACGCCGGCACGGCGAAGATCATCATCCCCGCGGCGGCGATGAGGAGGTGCCGCCCGCCGAGACGATCGGGCGCGACCTTCCGCCCGACCCACTCGGAGCCGCGCACGAGGGAACCAACCAGGAACCAGAGCGCCACGTCAAACCAGATTGTTGGAATCACCCCCTTCCACGCCATGAGCATACACCCGGGGGCGGTGCGGGGGCGCGGGTTCGGTGACGCCCGTATTTACGCGGCTACCCGTCCCGGCGGCGGCCGCGAAGCTCCCGGCCGCGTCGAGGGTTCGGTGACGCCCGTATTTACGCGGCTACCCGTCCGGGGGTAGAGTGCGCCCGCGAAGGAGGTCCCATGACGAGCGTGCGCGTGATCCTCTGCTGCGGTGCTCTACTGCTGTGCGGCTGTGGCGGGGGCGGCGGGGGCGGTGGCGGTGGCGGCATCAAGTTCCACGGCGAGCAGGAGGCCCTGCCGGGCTTCTCGAAGGACACCGGGTACCAGCCGGCGATCTCGCCCGTGCAGGTGAAGCTCGTCGTGACCTCCGGCGGCGGCCTCACGGCCGACGCCGAGGCGACCGCGTCCGGCAACGAGCTCACGCCCAAGGCGGGCACGGGCCTCCTCGCGCTCGAGGCGAGCCTCAAGGTGCAGGTGAGCCTCAAGATCGACACCTCGGGCATCAACTACGAGGGCGTGCTCAAGGACATCGAGTACGGCATCCCGCGGGCCGAGGCGAGCTTCGACCCCTTCCTGCTCGACAGCAGCACCACGCTGACCGCCGACATCCCCGACACCGACCTCGGGGAGATCCCGCTCGCCGGCGTCCCCGGCGCGGGCGGCACGCTCGTGCTCAGCGTCTCGGGCACCCTCAACGCGGAGTTCAAGGGCGTGTGCGCGGCGGCCCGCGACGGCGTCGGCCAGTACACCGGCACGACCACGACCGGCGGTACGCTGACGTTCAACGCGACCGTCAACATCGAGATCCCGCTCATGGGGACGAAGTCCTTCGGGCCGTTCCCGATCACCGTCGACGTCCCCGCCCTCGAGGCGGCGATGGACCTCGGCATGCGCACGCTCGCGACCGGCGCCGAGACGACGGCCGACCCGCCGCCGTGCGCCGGCGGCGGCGGCGGCGACGGCGGCGTGGCCCACGACGGCGGGGGCGGCGGCGGCGACGGCGGCGGCGGCTGCGACGGCTGCCTCGACAACGGCGGCGCGTGCCAGCTCGGCACCGGGAAGGCGGCCTGCGGCCGCGGCGGCGCCGCGTGCCAGGCGTGCACCGGCGCGCAGACCTGTGTCGAGGGCCAGTGCGTCACGCCCGGCGCCTGCGGCCCCGGGAGCTGCAATGGCTGCTGCGACGGCGACACGTGCGTCGGCGGCAACGGCGACGCCGCGTGCGGCCACGGCGGCCGCGTGTGCGAGCTCTGCCAGGGCGACGCCACCTGCCAGAACGGCTACTGCGTCGCGGGCTGCGGGCCGCAGAGCTGCGCCGGCTGCTGCTCGAACGGCGTGTGCGCCTCGGGCATCAACGACATCGAGTGCGGCACCGGTGGCGGCGCCTGCGCGAACTGCGGCAGCGGCCGCCAGTGCAGCTTCGGCCACTGCGTCGACCTCTCGTGCGCCGACACCTGCACCGGCTGCTGCGACGGCACCGGCTGCCACCCCGGCAACGAGACCACCCGCTGCGGCATCTACGGCGCCGCCTGCGACTCCTGCGGCGCGAACCGCACCTGCTCGAACGGGAGCTGCGTCGTCGCCGGCACCTCGCTGTGGGACGTCCAGGTCGTCAGCGCGCAGGTCGCCGCGACCAACTGCGGCGGCAGCGAGTGGGACTGGCCGAGCGGGCTGCCGGATCCGTACGTCCACGTGCGGGTGATCGGCGCCGGCGGCGTGTACCAGGCCGACTCGAGCTACAAGAGCGACACCCTGAGCCCGGTCTGGAACGAGACGCTGCTCACCGGCATGACCGCGGCCGACCTCAAGAGCTACCTCGAGTTCTCGCTCTACGACGACGACTACGGCACCGACGACACGCTCGGGGTCCTGGACCGCATGGACCCGACCGACGCCGATTTCGGCGGCGTGCTCGTCACCAAGACCGTCGCCCGCGACTGCGGCAGCCAGCCCGGCTACACCATCGTCTACCGCCTCCTCGCCCACTAGCAGACCAAGCCGCCTCCCCGGCACTCCCCGCGGCATCGCATCCGTGCTACGCTCGGCCCCGCTCGCGGGAGGCTCTACCCATGGACGAGACGGACCGCACGGGCGCGACCACCGCGCCCCCGATCTACGACACCTTCGACGACTTCATCCGGGTCGCCATGAAGGAGTACTACGAGCGGGGCTGGAAGACGCGACCGGTCAACTTCGTCGCCCTCGTCATCGCCTCGGGCCAGGCGCTCGAGCTGGCCAAGGACTCGCTGCGCGGCGAGAAGGGGCTCAAGAAGCTCGCCATCGGCGCCGGGCTCGCCGTGGCCCTGCGCATCGGCCTCAAGTACGCCCTCTCCGGGCCGCTCGGCATCCTCATCACCGCCGGGACCGCCGCGTCGCTGCTGGCGGTGCTCGCGACCAACCAGCGCCAGGTGCGGCAGAAGATCGGCGTCTTCCGCGAGCTCATCCAGCAGTGCCACGTGCGCTACGACGAGATCCAGGGCGGCTACACCGCCAATCGCTACCCGGTGCAGGATCGCAACCTGATGATCGACGGGTTGCTGAAGCGCTTCCTGACCGATCTCGACGAGGCCTAGGCGAGCCGCGCTCCAGGAGCCAGCATGACCCGCAGGGGCCGGCGTCATGGGGGGATTTCGAGGGGACTGCTGATCGCGGTCGTGGCGCTCGCCGCCGCGGCCCCGCTCCGCGCCGGGGCGCAGCCGCCCGGCGGCGCGGCCGCGCCGAACGTGCCCGCGGCCGCGCGCGAGCCGGCGCGGGTGGTCATCCTCGACCTGACCTTCCATGGCATCCCGCCGGAGCTCGCCGCGCGCTACGAGGACGCGCTGCGGGTCGAGCTCAAGAAAGCCGGCTACGACGTGGTCGAGCGCAAGGAGGCCCGCAGCCTCCTCGACAAGCTGGGCGCGCCGCCGAACTGCACCGTCGGCCCGTGCCTGCGCCAGGTCGGCGGCATCCTCGGCGCGCACCGCGTCCTCACCGGCGCCATCGTGGCCCAGGGCTCGAACTACGACACGACCCTGACGATGCTCGAGACCAACCGCGGCCACGCCGTGGCCCAGGCGCTCGAGCACTGCGAGGTGTGCACCGTCGACGAGGGGCTGCGCTCGTTCGCCCGCGTGGTCGAGAGCCTCACCGGCCGCGCCTCCGGCACGAAGCTGCAGGCTCCGGCGCGCTCGATGGTGTGGCGCGAGCCGGCCACCCCCTGGCACCAGCAGCCGCTGTGGCGCATCGGCGCGCTCTCGATCGGCGTCGCGGCCATGGCGGTCGGCGGCACCCTGCTGTGGCTGGACGGGAGCTGCGCCGAGGGGCGCAACTGCCCGCGCCAGTACAGCACGACCGCGCTCGGCGCCTCGCTCATCGGCGCCGGGGCGCTCGCCGCCGGGGCCGGGGTCGCGATGCTGCTCATCCGCGCCCCCGAGCGGCCGCGGCTGTCGCTCGGGGTGGGGCCGCGAGGGCTCGCGCTGTGCGGCAGCTTCTGATCGCGGCCCTCCTCGCGCTCGCCGGCGGCTGCACCGTCGCGACGCCGGGCTACTGCGGGGCGGCGGCCGACTGCCCGGCGGGCGCGGTCTGCGATCTCCTCGCCAACCGCTGCCTCGCCGACACCACCGGCTGCGCCGACCGCGAGGACGGCCTGCGCGCCTGCACCGGCGACCGCGCCGCCAGCGGCGTCTGCGCCGGCGGGGTGATTATCGCCGACCGCGCCTGCGCCGCGGACGCCCTCTGCCGCCACGGCTGGTGCACGCCGGCGCACGAGCAGTCCTGCCAGGTCGACAGGGACTGCGGCGCCGAGGGCGCGTGCGGCGCGTACCGCGGCGTGAGCGGCGCGGCCCGGCTCGCCTGCGGCGGGCTGGTCGGCGCCGGCGGGCCCGCCGAGAGCTGCGCGGCCGAGGCGCCCGCCCTCGCCTGCCGCAGCGGCCTGTGCGACGCGGGGCGCTGCCTGCAGCTGTGCGTGAAGGCGGACGACTGCGGCGCGAGCCGGGCGACCTGCGCGCCGGCGACGCTCGCGTTCGAGGGGGTGACGATGACGGTCACGAGGTGCGTGCCATGACGTTGCCCAAGACGCCCGCTCCGCGCTCACCGCGACTCCTGGCCGCGCTCGCGCTCGCCGCGCTCGGCGCCGCCGCGCTCGGCGGCTGCAGCTCCGAGGCGGCCGCCGGGACGACCGTCAACTTCGTCCTCCCGGGCGCTGCGGCGGCGGACTACTTCGACCTGCCGTTCCCGAACGAGCTGCGGCGCCGCCCCGACGGCACCCTCGACCTCGACGGCGTCCCGCGGCCCACCGACCTCGCCGCTGGCTACCTCGACGCGATCGCCGCGGGCGCCGACGGCTTCGGCACCCAGAGCGCGATCTACTTCCGCCTGAGCGGGCCCCTCGACGCGGCGTCGCTGCCCGACCCCGCGGGCGCCACGCAGGCGACGGCGAGCGTGCAGCTCGTCGACGTGGACCCGGCGAGCCCCGACCGCGGCCGGCGCGTGCCGGTCAAGGTCGGGTTCAAGGAGACCGCCGGCAACTTCATCGGCGCCAACTCGCTCGCGGTCCTGCCCTACCCGGGTTTCCCGCTGCGGCCCGCCACCCTGTACGCGGCGCTCGTGACGACGCGCGTGCGCGACGCCCGCGGCGGCGCGGTCGGGCCGGCGCCCGCGTTCGCGGCGGTGCGCGACGGCGGCGGCGACGCCGGGGCGGGGGCGGTCTACGCGCCGCTCCTCGACTGGCTCGCCGGCGCCGACGCGGGGCTCGCGCGCGCCGACCTGGCCGGCGCCACGGTCTTCCGCACGCAGGATCCGACCACGATGATGGCCAGGATCCGCGCCGCCATCGTCGCCGGCGTCCCGGCCCCGACGGCGAGCGGGGTGACGCACACCGGCTCGCAGAGCACGGTCGAGATCTTCGAGGGCGTCTACGACGGCCCGAACTTCCAGACCGGCACGCCGCCCTACAAGCTCACCGGCGGCACCCTCAACGTCGACGGCGCCGGCGACCCGGTGCCGGTGCGCACCGAGAGCCTCCGGTTCGCGGTCACCGTGCCCAAGGGCCCCATGCCCGCGGCCGGCTGGCCCATCGTGCTCTACGCCCACGGCACCGGCGGCAACTACCGGTCCTTCATCGGCGAGGGCGTCGGCAACAACCTCGGCCAGGTCACCGACGCGAGCGGCGCGCTCATCGCCGGCATGGCCACGTTCGGCATCGACCAGGTGCTCCACGGCCCGCGCGACCCGACCGGCAGCGACCCGGACCTCACCTTCTTCAACTTCCAGAACCTGCCCGCGGCCCGCGACAACGTGCGCCAGGGCGCGCTCGACGACTTCCAGCTGCTGCGGCTCGCGCGCGGGCTGCAGGTGACGATGCCCGACGGCTCGACCGCGAAGTTCGACGGCAGCCGCGTCGCGTTCATGGGCCACTCGCAGGGCGGCCTCACGGGCCCGCTCTTCGTCGGCCACGAGCCGGACGTGCGCGCGGCGGTGCTCTCGGGCGCCGGGGCCAACCTCATCCTGTCGCTGCTCGGCAAGACCGCGCCCGTCGACATCCCGGCGCTCGTCGCGGGCCTGCTCGGCGAGCCCGTCGACGAGCTGCATCCGCTGCTCAACCTGGTGCAGATGTACTTCGAGCCCGGCGATCCCGGCAACTACGCGGCGCTCTTCTTCCGCGAGCCCCCGGCCGGCCAGGCGCCGAAGGACATCTTCCAGTCGCTCGGCGTCGTCGATCACTTCACCCCGGTCCCGAGCATCATGGCGCTCGCGGTGGCGATGCGCGTGCAGCCCGTGGGCCCGCTCCTCCTCCCCGTCGACGGCATGGACCTCGCGGGCGTCGCGACCGGCAGCGCCCCGCTCACGGCGAACATGCCGAGCGGCGCGACCGGGGTGCTCTGCGAGTACCAGGCCACGACCGACGACGGCCACTTCGTCGTCTTCGACATCCCCGCGGCGCGCGCGCAGTACGCGCGCTTCCTCGCGACGGCGATGCGCGACGGCCGCGCGCAGCTCATGCCGTGATCGCCGCCGTCGGGCTATAATCCACGCCATGTTCCAGTGGCTCCTCGTCCAGGGCGACCAGCGCGAGCTGGTCTATCGGTGCTTCGGCGCGGCGTGGGCGCGCGGGACCGCGTGCGAGGCGCTCGTCTCGGTCGGCGGCACGCCGATCATCGTCGCCTGGAGCCAGGGGGCGCGGGCGCAGCGCGCGCCGCGGTGGCCCGAGGTGCTCGCCGACTGGCACGAGTTCCACGACGCCGAGCCGCTCTTCCCCGACGACACCCTCCCGGTGCTCGCCGAGGAGGTGGCGGCGCTCGGCCTGAACGCGCTCGCGCTCGCCGTCGCGCCCGGCGCCGCGCGCGCGACGGCGGCCTGGTACGCCCAGGGCGCGCTCACCGAGTACGAGCACGCCGGCGCCGTCGCCGTGGCCTGGTACGAGGGCGCGGGCCTCGGCCAGCCGCGGGTGGCGGACTACGTGCACGCCGCCGCCGACGTCGGCAAGCGGCTCGCCGACAGCGCCGCCGAGGCGGCGCTCTACGATCGCATCGACCAGGGGCTCGCGGCCGAGGCCGGCGGCGTCTACCGCAAGGCGCTGCGCCGCCTCCTCGACGCCGAGCCGCCCGCCTGCGACGACCTCGCCGGCCTCGTCGCGCGTGCGCCCTGCGCGCGCTGGCGGCTGTAGCGACGGTCCGGCCTCGCCCTGCGCCGCCGCCGCCGCTAGCCTCGCCCCTCCCTCCGCTCCAGCTCCCGGATCCGCCCCTCCGCCCGCGCCAGCACGAGCGACAGGGGCGGCTCCAGCCCATGCGCCGCGAGCAGCGCCCCGTCCTCCAGGATCGCGCGCGTCGGGCCGTCGGCGGCCACGCGCCCGCCGTCGAGCACGACGGCGCGGGGGCACAGCTCGAGGGCGAGCTCGAGGTCGTGGAGCGCCAGCACCTTGGGCCCCGGCAGGGTGGCGAGCAGGCGGATGAGGCCGCGCCGCGCGCGCGGGTCGAGATCGGCGGTCGGCTCGTCGAAGAGCAGCAGCCGCGGCCGCATCGCGAGCACGGTGGCGATGGCGACGGCGCGCTTCTCGCCGGCGGAGAGGTGGTGCGGCGCGCGCCGGCGGGCGCCGCTCAGGCCCACGGCCGCGAGCGCCTCGGTCACGCGGGCCTCGACGGCCGCCGGGTCGAGGCCCTGCTGCGCCGGCCCGAAGGCGACGTCCTCCTCGACGGTGGGCATGAAGAGCTGGTCGTCGGCGCGCTGGAAGACGATCCCGACCTGCGCGCGGATGCGGACGAGGTGCGGCGCCGTCGCGGGCAGGCCGAACGCGGTGACCGCGGGCGCCGGCACGAGCGCGGCGAGGTGCGTGAGCAGCGTCGACTTGCCCGCCCCGTTCGGCCCGAGCAGGGCGACGACGTCGCCGTCGGCGATGGCGAGGTGGACGTCGTCGAGCGCGGCCGCGCCGTGGGGATAGCGGTAGGTGAGGCCGCGCACCTCGACGAGCGGGGCGGCGGCCGGCGGCGCCCCGGCGGGCGCGGTCACGGCAGCCTCGGCGCTGGCGCGAGCACGCAGGCGGCGGCGAGGGCGCAGGCGAGCGCCGCGAAGGCGACGTCGCGGGCGTCGCCGCGCAGCGCCCGCACGGGGCGCGGCTCGCCGGCGAGGCCGCGGGCGAGCATGGCGCGGTGCACCGCCTCGGCGCGGCCGTGGGCGCGCACGAGCAGCGAGCCGAGGAGCGCGCCGGCGCCGCGCACCCCGCCGAGGCGCCGGCCGCCGCGGGCGAGGCGGGCGCGCTGCATGCGCTCGGCCTCGTCGACGAGCACGAAGAGGTAGCGGTAGAGGAGGCCGGTGGTCGTGACGAGCGCGCCCGGCACGCGCAGCCACCGGAGCGCCTCGAGGAGGTCGGTCATGCGGGTCGTCGCCGCGAGCACGAGGGTGGCGGAGGCGGCGACGAGCGCCTGGCCCAGGGCGGCGGCGGCGCGGCCCCAGCCGGCCGGGCCGACGAGCGGCAGGAGCAGCGCGGGCGGCACGACGAAGGGGAGCACGACGAGGAGCCGCCGGCCGAGGAAGCCGAGCGGCAGGCGGGCGGCCAGGGCGGCGCCCAGCGTGAGCGCGGCGAGGGCGGCCAGGCGCGCGCCCGCCGGCGCGGGCACGACGGCGGCGGCGACGGCCACGGCGAGCGCGGCGGCGAGCTTGGCCCGCGGGTCGCGCCGGTGCAGGGGGCTCGCACCCGCGGCGAGGCGGTCGATCGTCTCGTGGTGCACGTCAGCCCGCCGGCGGGGTGGGGCGGCGCCGGGCGAGCAGCCGGCCCGCGCCCAGCCCGGCCGCGAGCGTCGCGCCCACGCCGAGGAGCGCGCTCAGGCTCAGGCGCACGTGGTCGCCCCGCTCGGCGGGCGCGACGGCGGCGATGCCGAGGTCGTGGGCGGCGCGCTCGAGGCCGTCGGGCGCCCGCGACGCGAGGTGCACGCCGGCCGCGGCGAGCACGACGGCGAGCGCGAGGAGCACGACGGCGAGGCGGCGGCCGCGCATCTCACGCCTGCTGCGCGCGCGCGGCGAGATCCGGCCGTAGCGCGACGGCGAAGCGCAGGAGCAGCACGGTCAGGATCGCCTCGAGCACGCCGATGGGCGCGTGCACGAGGCCGAGGGTCCACAGCGCGGCGCCGAGCCGGACCTGGCCCGAGAGCGACAGCTCGACCGCGACGAGGGTGGCCGACACCATCACGGCCACCCACGCCGCGACGCCGGCGACGGCGGTGCGGCGCGGCCCCGGGTCGGGCGCGAGCCGCAGCAGCAGGGCCGCGAGCAGGGCCGGCGCGACCGCGAGGTTGAGCACGTTCGCGCCGAGCGCCGTGAGACCGCCGTCCTGCAGCACGAGCGCCTGCACCAGCAGGATCGCCGTCATCGTCAGCACGGCGGGGGCCCACCCGAGGAGCACCGTGAGGAGCACCGTGCCGACCAGGTGGCCGGATACGCCCGGCCCGACCGGCACGTTCACGAGCTGGGCGGCGAAGAGGAAGGCGCCCAGCACGCCCATGAGCGGCACCCGGTCCTCGGCCAGGCCGCGGCGCACGGCCCGCGCGGCGCAGCCCACCAGCAGCGCGCCGGCCCCGCAGAGCGGCGCCCACACGGCGGGGCGCAGGAAGCCATCCGGCAGGTGCATGCCCCAACGTTTTCGCACACGGGTGCCACGAGTGCAAGGGGTCGTGCTACCGCTGACGTTGACGTTGTCGTTGTCGTTGTCGTGGACGTTGACGTTGACGTTGTCGTTGTCGTGGACTTTGACGTGAACGTGGACCTGAACGTGGTCGCCTTACGTTGACGCGACGAACGCCCGCACCGGCGTCGTCAACGGTGGCGACCCCGTTCACGTCCAGGTCGCCGTCAAAGTCCACGTCAAAGTCCACGTCAAAGTCCACGTCAAGGTCAACGTCGACGTCGACGTGGCCGCGCCTTTTCGTGCCCGTGCCCGTGCCCGTGCCCGTGCCCGTGCCCGTGCCCGTGCCCGTGCCCGTGCCCGTGCCCGTGCCCGTGCTCCGCCGCCTCGCTCCACACCCCGCTGCCGAGCGTCGCCGGCGCGAGCTTGCCGTAGACGACGCCCTTGAGCCCGATCAGCCGGTCGGCGAACCGCCCGAGCTCCGTCCCGCGGCCACGCACGAGGATCACCTCCAGGCAGTGGCGGGCGTCGATGTGCACGTGCAGCGTCGAGATCACCTTGCCCGCGAGCTCGTGCTGCAGGTCCGTCAGCCGCGCCTGCAGCTCCCGGACGGCGTGGTCGTACACCAGCGTGACGACCCCCACCGTCTCCGCGTCCGAGCGCCACTCCTCCTCGACCAGGCGCTCGCGCATGAGGTCCCGCAGCGCCTCGGAGCGGTTCACGTACCCCTTGCCGGCGATGCTGCGGTCGAAGCGCGCGAGCAGCTCGCTCTCGACCGCGACGCCGAAGCGCGTCAACTTGCCCATGGGTCTCGACGCTACCACGGCCCCCGCCGGGGACCAACCGCGGGCGCGCGGCGCCGCGTTGAGGTACACTAGCGACACGGGGTCCGGCCGTCCCGCCCCGCCGACGGGAATGAGAACCTGAATGGCACGCAAGAAGCTCGGTGAGATCCTGATGCAGGCGGGGGTCGTGGACGAGACACAGCTCCGCGCCGCGTTGACCGAGCAGGCGCGCTGGGGCGGTCCCCTCGGCCGCATCCTCGTCGACATGCGCATCATCACCGAGGAGGCGCTGGTCCAGGCGCTCAGCCATCAGCTCAACTTCCCCGCCATCAAGATCGACGAGAAGCGCGTGCCGCCGCAGGCGCTCGAGCTGGTCCCGGTGGAGATCTGCGAGCAGCACGGCCTGATCCCGTTCAACCTCGCGGGCAAGTTCCTCGACGTCGCGATGGCGGATCCCACGAACCTCGGGATCATCGACGAGCTGCGCATCCGGACCCGGCTCAACGTCCGGGCCTACCTGGCCGGGCCGAAGAGCATCGAGCGCGCCATCGCCATGAACTACCGCGGCCAGGCGCTGCCGAGCCGCGACCCCGAGGCGCACATCGAGGGGCTGCAGGTGGTCGACCTCGAGGCCGGGGCCGGCGGCCGCGCGGCCGCGCCGCGCCGCGATCCGTTCGGCCTCTCGATCGGGCCCGTCGCCGAGACGCTCTCCGGCAACTCGAGCTCGGTCCCGGCGGTGGCGGCGCCGTCGTCGCTGGCCGGGCAGGCCTACCCGCGCACCCCCGTGCCGCCGGTGCCGGCGCCGCCGCCGCTCGGCGCGCGCCAGCGGCCGCCGGCCGGACCGCCGCCCGCGACCATGCCCCCCGGCGCGCTCGCCGCGCCCTCGTTCATGCCGGCCGCGGGCAGCAGCCCGCTTCGTCCGGGCATGCCGCCGGTGCCGGGGCAGCAGCCGCCGCCGGTGCCGGGGGCGCCGGTGCATCTCGCCCCGCTCACGCCGGAGCGCCCCGACGACTCGGAGCAGCGCCGCGAGATCGGCGCGCTCCAGCAGCGCGTGCAGCAGCTCGAGGCGCTCGTCGCGCGCGACGAGGACGTGCTGCGCAAGCTGATGGGCCTCCTGATCCAGAAGGGCCTGTGCACGCGCGACGAGGTCCTGGAGCGGATCAAGTAGGCGCTCGCGGCCACGCCGCCCGGCCTACGCGTCGGCCCACACCTCGCACGACAGTCCCGGGATGCGGGCGAGGTGCCGGTCGTTGCGCGTGACGAGGACGCCATCTACGGCGAGCGCGTGGGCCGCGATCGCGACGTCAAAGTCGTCGAGGCGCTGCCCGCGGCGTTCGAGATCCGATTTGATCGCGCCGAAACGCGCACTCACCTCGTCGGTCCAGTGAGCTCGCTGAAGGGAGCCGAGGAGGGCGCTGAAGCTCGCGGTGAGCGCCGCACGACGTCGCGACCGTGGCAGGCGCGCCAGGCCATGACGGATCTCGGCCACGACCGGCTGTGGCACCACGACGTCCCGCGGGCTCAACGCCAGCAACCGAGAGACCGCCGCGGGCTCGTGGCGCATCAGCGCCGAAAAGATGTTGGTGTCGAGGACGTAGACCACCGGATCAGAGCTCCGGCGGGGCGCGACGGCTGCGACGTCCCGCGCGGATGATCGCGTCCATCTCGGTCGCGGCGCCCACGACCGCTCGGGACGGCCGCTCCGTGAGCAGGCGCACGACCTCGGGAGCCCACTCACCGGGCGCCTCGAGCTCCTTCTCGAGCGCCCGGAGGACGACGCGGTTCCGGCTCACGCCCAGCGCGCGGGCATGCGCATCCAGGCGACGCAGCAACTCGTCGGGGATGTGGACCGTCGTCGTCACCCTATGAATATAAACGAATATACGCGGCGGAGCAAGCGCCGGGACCGGGCGCCCGGCCCGGAGGGCCGGGGGTGCCGTCCGCATCACCTCTACGAGCTCGTCCGACGCCGCGCCATCGCGGTGGCCCCGACCGGTGCCACTCCGCCCGGCTCCTTGGCGGCGGCGGCGACGACACCCTCGACGGCGGGGGCGGCACCGACTTCTGCCTCGCCGCGAGCGGGACGGTGGTGCGCCGCGAGCTGTAGGCGGGGCGGGGCGGCCGCGTCGACTTGCCGCCGCCCGGGGCCGGGCCATGGCCCCCCCGGGTGACCCGCCATCTCCGGCTCATGCGCGAGGCGCGCCGAAGAACTCGCCCTGATGGCGATATATGTCGAGCTGCATCAACTCCGGCAAGCGGACCTCCTTCGTCAGGAGCTCAGGGAATCGCTCGCTCGCCCGCACGGCCTCGTCATTCGAGCACCCCAGCTGCAGGACCTTACGCGCGGCGGGTGACCCGTAGGTCCGGAAGATGAGCTCGATGTACTCGCCGAAGCTCACGAGCGCCGTATCCGTCATGCACGCCATGTAGTCTTCGCTGACGAACACGTTGACCGTGTCGCCCTTCTTGAACAGCGCGGCGACCTCGATGCTCTCGTCGCAGTTGAAGCGCCAGAAGTCGAACGGGAAGACGTGGCCAATGGCCTGATCGAACTGCTCACCGTACCCCTCGAATTCCTCTTCGAAGAAATCTGGACAATACCAGGCCTCGGGATTGTTGAGATCCGCAATCGGCGACATCTCGATGTTGCCCCCGACGCGCTTGGCGCCGTCGCTATCGATGAGCCACGACAGCTTGAGTCCGTTGGCCCAGGTGTAGAAGGTGACCAGATCGGGGTCCTGCGGGATGCCATTCTCCTCGAGGAACGCCCGGACCTCGCTTTCCGGCGCCCCTGATTGCTTCTCGCTCTCGACCGTGATTTCGGGCTGTTCGCTCAGTTCCTTGATCAACCGGTTCCAGCGCGACTCAAGAAGCTCGTGGGTCAGCATGGGCAGATTCCTTTCATGCGTGCCGCGGGGTCGGCTCAGCCGCGCCAAGCGGAGGTGGCGCAGGCGCCGCGAGTGTAGCCCACGCCCGCCCCCCTGTCGCGGTCCCCCTCGCCCGGCGCCGCCGACGACAGCCGGGCGCCGAACTACGGGTGGAAAAGGTGCGAAGGTCCCGCTAGGAGCCTGTCGCGCATAGAGTCGCACCGAGACCAGTAGCCCGAGCCAGCGGGTCCGGTTCCGCTTCACGTCGGTCTCGGTCTC
>DASXVK010000790.1:0-8691 GCA_036504295.1 Polyangia bacterium | reverse complement strand
CAAAGCCCGACGAGCCTCCCCCCACCGCGCGCCGCGCCGCGCGACAACTGCCCCGCACGCGCGGGCGAGCTACCCCGCGAGGTTCCGGTAGCCCTCGGGCAGCCGGGTCGCTGAGGAGGCCACCATTGTGGAGCCAGTTGCGAACCCTGTGGGAGGTCTTCACGCACCTGTGGCGGCCGCGCGAGACCGTGCAGTACCCCGAGCAGAAGCGCTACGTGCCGCCCCGCTTCCGCGGCCGCATCATCCTGTCGCGCGACCCGGACGGCGAGGAGCGCTGCGTCGCGTGCTACCTGTGCAGCGTCGCCTGCCCGGTCGACTGCATCGCGCTGCAGGCGACGCAGGACGAGGTCGGGCGACGCTACCCGGCCTGGTTCCGCATCAACTTCTCACGCTGCATCTTCTGCGGCTACTGCGAGGAGGCGTGCCCGACGTACGCCATCCAGCTCACCCCGGACTTCGAGATGAGCGACTACCGCCGTCCGAGCCTCGTCTACGAGAAGGAGGATCTCCTGATCGCCGGGCCCGGCAAGTACCACGACTACAACTTCTACCGCCACGCGGGCCCGGCGACGAAGCACAAGCCCCGCGGCGGCTCCGTCGATGAGAGCCCGCCGGCGGACCCGTGGAGCCTCGTGCCGTGACGGCGCTGTTCTGGGGCGCGGGCGCGGTGGCCGTCATCTCGGCGGTCCAGGTGATCACGCGGCGCAAGCCGATGCACGCGCTGGTCAACCTCGTGCTGCTGCTCCTGGCCGTGGCGCTCATGCTCTACACCGTCGGCGCCGCGTTCGTCGCGGCGCTGCAGGTGATCATCTACGCTGGCGCCATCATCGTCCTCTTCGTCTTCGCGGTCATGCTGCTCGACCTCGATGCGCGGCAGGAGGAGCGCGAGCGCGAGTCGATGCAGGGCGACGCGTGGATCGCGCCCGTCATCCTCGCGGCGGCGCTCTTCCTCCTCACCGTCTACGCCCTCGCGCGGCCCGGCCCGACGCTCTTCGGCGGGACGGTGGCGCCCAAGGAGGTGGGGTTCGCCCTCTTCAGCCGCTACATGCTCGGCGTGGAGATGGCCTCGCTCCTGCTCCTGGCCGGGCTGGTGTCGGCCTTCCACTTCGGTCTCTTCCTTCACGGCTCACGGGGGCGTTGGGGTTCGGGCGATGGCGACGGTAACGGTCACTAGCGTCCTCCTCCTCGCGGGCGTGCTCTTCGCGGTCGGCTTGCTCGGGGTGCTGGTGCGCCGTGACCTGCTCTTCGTGCTCATGTCGCTCGAGATCATGCTCAACGCCACGGTGCTGGCCTTCGCGGCCGCCGGGGCGCGGTGGCACCAGGCCGACGGCCAGGTCTTCATCCTCTTCATCCTCGTCACCGCGGCGGCCGAGGTCTCGGTCGGCCTGCCGCTCGTCTTGCAGATCCAGCGGAAGCTCAACACCGTCGACGCCGACGAGGTCCGCCTGATGCGAGGGTAGACACGTGGCGCTGCAGTTGCTGTTCCTGGTCCCGCTGCTCCCGCTCCTCGGCTTCATCCTCCTGGCGCTCGGTGGACGGTGGTTTCGCGGCACGAGCGCCGGCGTGGTCGGCACGCTGGCGGTCGTCGCGGCCTTCGGCGTGAGCGTCGCGGCGGCCGCCAGCTTCCTCGCGCGGGGCGACGGCGCCTTCCGCCAGGTGCTCGGCGACTGGGTGAGCCTCGCCGGGCTGCGGGTCTCCTTCGCGCTGCGCCTCGACCCGCTCTCGCTCGTGATGATGGAGGTGGTGACCTTCGTCGCGTCGCTCATCCACCTCTACGCCATCCAGTCGATGGCCGGCGAGTCGGGCTATCCCCGCTTCTTCGCCTACATGAACCTCTTCGTCGCCTTCATGCTGACGCTGGTCCTCGCGGACAACCTGGTCTTCCTGGTGCTCGGCTGGGAGGGCGTCGGTCTCTGCTCCTACCTCCTCATCGGCTTCTGGTACCGCGACCGCGCCAACGGCCTCGCCGCGCAGAAGGCCTTCATCACGACCCGCATCGGCGACGCCGCGATGATGGTGGCGCTCTTCATCTTCTTCGCGAGCTTCCGGACCTTCGACATCCAGGCGATCCTGGCCGGCGCCCGCGGCGCCTGGACGCCGGGCGGCTTCCTCGCGACCGCCACGGCCGTGCTCCTCCTGGCGGGCGCGTGCGGCAAGTCGGCGCAGCTCCCGCTGCAGGTGTGGCTGCCCGACGCCATGGCCGGCCCGACGCCGGTCTCGGCCCTCATCCACGCGGCGACCATGGTGACCGCGGGCGTCTACCTCATCGCCCGCCTGCACGCGCTCTTTCAGCTCGCGCCGGCGGTGCTCCTCCTCGTCGCCGTCGTGGGGTCGGCCACGTCCTTCGTCGCCGCCTGGAGCGCGCTCGCCCAGCGCGACATCAAGCGCGTGCTCGCCTACTCGACCATCAGCCAGATCGGCTACATGTTCCTCGCGCTCGGCGTGGGCGCGTGGGGCGCGGCGATCTTTCACCTGATGACGCACGCCTTCTTCAAGGCGCTCCTCTTCCTCGGCGCGGGCGTGGTCATCGACGCGCTCCACCACGAGCACGACCTCTTCAAGATGGGCGGCCTGCGCCGGGCGCTGCCGCTCACGTTCTGGACCTTCGTCATCGGGGCCGCGTCGCTCGCGGCCCTGCCGCTCGTCACGGCGGGCTTCTTCAGCAAGGACATGATCCTCTGGTTCGCGTGGGCCTCGCCGTACGGCTCGCGGTGGCTGTGGCTGGTGGCGCTCGTGACGGCGCTCCTGACGGGCCTCTACAGCTTCCGCATGGTGTTTCTGGCCTTCTTCGGGGAGCCCGCGCACCCGGTCGCGCGCCGCCCCGGCGCCCTCATGCGCACGGCGCTGGTCGTGCTCGCCGTCTGCTCCCTCTTCGGCGGTCACGTCGCGCTGCCGGAGATCCTCGGCGGCGTCGACCCCTTCGGCACGATGCTCGCGCCGGTGCTGCCGCCGCTCACGCTCCTCGCCGCCCGCGCCGCCCACCGCGCCGAGCTCGCGCTGCTCCTCGTCTCTGCGCTCGTCTCGCTCGCCGGCGTCTGGCTCGCCTGGATCTACTACCGGCAGCGCTACCGCTGGGAGCGCACCCGCGCCTGGCAGGCGGTCGGCCTGCCGCTCCGCGATTTCCTCTACCACGGCTGGGGCTTCGACTGGCTCTACACGCGCCTGCTGATCCGCCCCTACGTCTTCCTCGCGACCCTCAACCGCCGCGACGTGCTCGATCGGACCGTCATGTCGCTCGCCCGCGCCGCCGCAGGCGTGAGCCGGCTCTTCTCCGCGTCGGAGAACGGCCAGGTGCGCACCTACGCGGCCGGCGTGCTGGTCGGCGCGATCCTGCTCGCGGCGTTGCTCCTGGCGTTGTGATCCCATGATCCTCACGTGGCTCGTCTTCCTCCCCGCGATCGGGGGCGCTCTCGCCTGGATCGCGGCCGGCTTCAACCGCGACCTCGCACGCTGGGTCGCGATGGCCGCCTGCGCCGCCGTGCTCGGCATGACGCTCGGCATCTGGCGCGGGGCCGGGGGCGCCCTCTTCGGCGGCGCGCCCTTCCTCGAGCACGACGTCGCTTGGGTGATCCCCTTCGGCATCCGCTACCACCTCGCCATGGACGGGCTGTCGCTGCTGCTGTGCGCCCTGACGGGCCTCCTCGGCGTCGTCGCCGTCGCGGCCTCGTGGCGCGAGATCGACACGCGGGTCGGCGCCTTCCACTTCGCGCTGCTCGCGCTGCTGTCGGGGGTGCTCGGCGTCTTCCTCGCCTTCGATCTCTTCCTCTTCTACTTCTTCTGGGAGCTGATGCTCATCCCGATGTACCTCGTGATCGCCATCTGGGGTCACGAGGAGCGCATCGCGGCGGCGCTGAAGTTCTTCATCTTCACCTTCGCCGGCGGCCTGCTGATGCTGCTCGCGATCCTCGGCGTGTACTTCGCGCATGGCGCGGCGACGGGCGTCTACACCTTCGACCTGCCGCTGCTCGTGGGCACGCCGATCGCGCCGCACCTCGCCTTCTGGCTCATGTTCGGCTTCTTCGTCGCGTTCGCGGTGAAGCTGCCCGCGGTGCCGATCCACTCGTGGCTGCCCGACGCGCACACGCAGGCGCCCACCGCCGGCAGCATCATCCTCGCCGGCGTGATGCTCAAGACCGGCGCCTACGGCTTCCTGCGCTTCGCCGTGCCGCTCTTCCCCGCGGCCTCGGCGGCGCTCGCCGAGGGCGCGCGCATCCTCGGCGTGGCCGGCATCCTCTACGGCGCCTTCATGGCGTACGCCCAGCCCGACCTCAAGCGGCTGGTCGCCTACACGAGCATCAGCCACCTCGGCTTCGTGCTCCTCGGCATCTACGCCGGCACGCCGCTCGCGCTCGGCGGCGCCGTCATGGGCATGATCGCCCACGGCCTGTCGACAGGAGCGCTCTTCATGATGGCGGGCATCATCCAGGAGCGCTGCCACACGCGCGCCTTCGCGCGCCTCGGCGGGCTGTGGGCGACCGCGCCGCGACTCGGCGGCTTCACGCTCTTCTTCGCGCTCGCGGCGCTCGGGCTGCCGGGGCTCGCGGACTTCATCGCCGAGCTCCTGGTGCTGGTCGGCACGTTCCAGGTGAGCCCGGTGCTCGCCATCATCGGCAGCGGCGGCCTCGTCGTGTCGGTGATCTACGCGCTCCGACTCGTGCAGGACTCGGTGCTGGGCCCGAACCGGCACGGTTGGCGGCTGCCGGACCTCAACGCTCGCGAGGTGGCGACCCTCGGCGTGCTCGCGGCCCTGCTCATCTACCTCGGCCTGCGCCCCGCTCCGGTGCTCGACGCCTCGCGCGCGCCGCTCGAGACGGTCCGCCGGTCGCTCGCCGGCGGCGTGCGGCCCGAGCAGGTCCGCGCCGCCCCGCCGCCCGGGCCGCCGCCCGCGGTGTGGGAGGTGGAGAAATGAGCGAGCGCCGCGGACTGAGCGCCGGCTCGCGCGGGAGGCGCGCGGTGAGGGGGAGGCTCGACGGGCTCCGCCCGGCGAGGGGGGGCGGGCAGAGCCCCCCTGTAAGAGGCGGGCCATGAATCGCCAGGACGTCGTCGCCACCCTGCCACTCTTCGTCTCGGCCTACGCGCCGGTGCTCGTGCTCATGATCACGGCGTTCTGGCGCCACCGCACCGGCATCGCGGTGCTCACGCTCGCGAGCCTGCTGGCGTCGTTCCTCGCCATCATCCCGGCCCTGCACGCGGCGCCGCGCCTCGTCACCCCGCTCGTGCTCATCGACCGCTTCTCGCTCTTCTTCATGGGCCTGTGCTTCGCCGGCGGGTTCGCGGTGGTGGTGCTCAGCCGCGACTACCTGCGTGACGTGCCCGAACGCGTCGGGCGGTTCTACGTGCTCCTCCTCTTCGCCGTGTTCGGCATGGCCGCCGCGGTCTCGAGCCACCACTTCGCCGCGTTCTTCCTCGGCCTCGAGACGCTCACCATGTCGCTCTACGGGCTGATCGGCTTCACGCGCCTGCGGCCGACCGCGCTCGAGGGCGGCATCAAGTACCTGGTGCTGGCCGCCACCTCGTCGGCGTTCCTGCTCTTCGGCATCGCGCTGCTCTACGCCGAGGTCGGCACGATGGAGTTCGGCCGGCTCGCGCTCGTGATGCGCACGGCGCCCGCCATGCCCGGGGGCGCGGTGCTCGGCTTCGCCTTCATCCTCGTCGGCTTCGGCTTCAAGCTCGCGCTGGTGCCGTTCCACATGTGGTCGCCGGACGTGTACCAGGGCGCGCCGGCGCCGGCGACGGCGCTCATCGCGAGCGGCTCGAAGGGCGCGATCTTCGCGCTCCTCTTCCGGCTGGTGAGCTCGCTCGGGGTCGGCCACACGACTGCGCTCCACATCCTCCTCTTCACGCTGGCCGTGATCACGATGTTCGGCGGCAACCTCCTCGCGCTCCTGCAGAAGAACCTCAAGCGCATGCTGGCCTACTCGTCGGTGGCGCACATGGGCTACCTGCTCATCCCGCTGCTCGCGGGCGGGGGCGGGGGCGCCGCGGCGTTCGGCTTCTACCTGGTCTCGTACTTCGCGACCATCATCGCGGCGTTCGGGGTGCTCGCGGTGCTGTCGGCACGCGGCGGCGAGGTCGAGGACCTCGAGCGCCTGCGCGGGCTCGCCTACCGCCAGCCGTTCCTCGCCGCCGTGCTCGCGCTGGCCATGCTGTCGCTCACCGGCATCCCGCTCACCGCCGGCTTCGTCGCGAAGTTCTACATCTTCGGCGCCGCCGTGCGAGCGCAGCTCTGGACCCTCGTCATCCTCGGGATCCTCAACAGCGGTCTCTCGGCCTACTACTACCTGCGCGTGATCGTCGTCATGGTCGCACCGGGTGAGCCCGAGGCGGCGCCGCTCGCGGGCCCGCGCGCCTGGGGCGCGAGCGGGCTCGCGGTGCTCGGCGCCGTGCTCGTCCTCCTCGGCGTCTACCCGACCCCGCTGATCCGGCTCGCGGAGGCCGCGCTCTCCCGGGCGGTCATGCTCCGGTGATTGCCGCAGTGCGGCGTGACACGCCGTGAATCACGGCGCCATCCCTGCCGCTGGAAAAACGCATCATACGAACACGGCTGGTGGTCGCGGCCGGGTGGCGGCGTCAACGGGTGCTGCGCCGCCCGAGGGGTGGTCGGATGTGGTCGTGGGCGTGGGTGGGGCTGGGGGCGGGGGCGATCGTGGGCGCGGGCGCGGCGCTCGTAGCGCGCGCGGCGGTACGGCGGCGCAGGGGCGCGGCGGCGGACCGGTTGCAGGGCGACGGCTTGCCGGCGTGGCTGCGGCCGGAGACCCGCGCGCTGCTCGCGGCGGAGGGGGCGGGGCCGCCCGCGCCGCGGCGCGAGCCGGAGCTGCCGGGCGTGGTGCCGGTGCGCCGCCCCGTCGAGATCACGCGCCGGGCGCGGCTGCGCTCGGGCCGCCGGGTGCTCGCGATCTCGGGCGCGGCCGTGGTGGCGCTGGGCGGGTACTTCGGGCTGCGCGCGCACGCGTCCTTGCCGGCGTCGCGGGCCGTCGCGAGCGCCCCGGCCGGCTGGAGCCCGGCGAGCGGCTGGGGCCACGCGGACTACGACCGGCTGTTCAACCCGCGCGCCATCGAGCGGCTCGAGGGCACGATCGAGCAGGTCGGCGAGATCACGCGGCCGGGCAGCCCGGTGCGCGAGGCCCACCTCATGCTGCGCACGGACCGCGGCACCGTCGAGGTGTTGCTCGGCCCCGCGTGGTTCGTGGCGCAGCAGGAGGCGAGCATCGGCTACGGCACCGAGCTCGCGGTGACGGGATCGCGCGTCACGTATGAGGGCAAGACCGCGCTCGTCGCGACCGAGATCACGCGCAGCGAGGGCGCGGTGCTGCGGCTGCGCGATCCCGCGAGCGGGCTCGGCCGCTGGGCCGGGTGGCGCGATGACGAGCCGGCCCGGCCCGCCGCCGCACGGGCCGGAGCGCCGGCCGCGGACGCCGCGGGCACGCGGGTCCGCGCCGCGCCCGGGCGGCTCAAGGCGCTCAAGACTGGCCCGCGCGCGACCCCGCTCCGGCCGGGGCACCGCGGGCCGCGCGTCCAGGCGCACGGCCACCGCCCCGTCGCGGCGCGGCCCGTGCACGGGCGCGCTCACGCCGCCGCGCACGCCGCGCCGCGGCGCTGAGCCGCCCTGGTCGCGTGCGCGCCGTGGCCCCTGCGGCGACGGGCTTGACACCCCGGCGCGACCACTTTACCTTCCCGCGGAATGTCGTTCGCTGCGCGCCTGATTGTCGCCATCGACGGCCCTGCCGGGTCGGGCAAGTCGACGGCGGCCAAGCTGCTCGCGCAGCGGCTGGATTACACCCTGCTCGACACGGGCGCCATCTACCGGACGCTCGCGCTCGTGGCCCGGGAGGCCGGCACCTCGTGGGACGACGAGGAGGAGCTCGCCGAGCTCGCCACCGGGCTGGACGTCGGCTTCGCCTTCGTGGACGGCGTCAACCACGTCCGCCTCGGCGCGCGCGACGTGACGAGCGCGATCCGGACCCCGGAGATGGGTGACGGCGCCTCCCGGGTGTCGCGCCACCCGGAGGTCCGGCGGGCGCTGCTCGACCTGCAGCGCCGCCTGGCCGCCGCCGGGGGCGTGGTCGCCGAGGGGCGCGACGTGGGCACGGTGGTGTTCCCGCACGCCCAGGCAAAGTTCTTTCTGAGCGCCGACCCCGAGGTCCGCGCCCGGCGCCGCCACGCGGAGCTGCTCGCGCTCGGCCACCCGGTCGACTTCGCCCAGGTGCTCGCGGATCAGGTCGAGCGGGACCGCCGCGACAGCACCCGCGCCGTCGCGCCGCTCGTCGCGGCGTCTGACGCGGTGCGCATCGACTCCAGCGCGCTCGGCCCCGACGGCGTCGTCGCCGAGATGGAGCGCCTCGTCCGCGCGCGCAGCGAGGCGAAACCCATTGACAAAGAGGCGGAAGGCGTCTAAGGTTCGCTCCTGCTTTTTGGGGCACCTATAGCTTTGTGATTACGCGTAGTTAATCTCCCTCAATGGCGGTCGACCGCCCGGGACTTGACGCGCAAAGAAGAGAAGGAAGGGAGTTTCAAACGAGCATGGACGTCGTTGAGAACCACCGGACCGGCGGAGGCGAGGAGAACTTCGCCGCAATGTTTGAGGAGAGCCTCAAGCACGAAGACGTCAAGGAAGGCGACATCGTCAAGGGGACGGTGATCTCCGTCGGGAAGGACTTCGTAGTCGTCGACATCGGCTACAAGTCCGAGGGC